>JANLPN010000468.1:0-9792 GCA_031367285.1 Betaproteobacteria bacterium
GCGCCCTTGTTTCCCTGGCTCAAGGACGCCTTCAACGCCAGCTACGCGGAGCTGGGCTTTCTGATGACGGTGTTTTTTGTGGTCTCGTGTACGGTGCAGATGTTGTCGGGTTTTGTGGTGGACCGTTTCGGTCCGCGCCCGATTTTGTTCGGTGGCCTGGCGCTGCTCGGGCTGGCGGCGTTTGGGTATGCCATCAGCACCAGCTATGGGATGATGGCCGGCTTCTCGGTGCTGGCCGGTATCGGAAACGGCGTGTTCCATCCGGTGGACTACACCTTGCTCAACCGCAAGGTCAGCGCGCCCCGTATCGGCCATGCCTACAGCGTTCACGGTATCACTGGCAGCCTGGGCTGGGCTCTGGCACCCGCCATGCTGGTGCCTCTTACGCTGGCGTATTCGTGGCGCGTGGCACTCGCATGCGCCGGTGCACTCGCGTTTGTGGTGCTGGCGGTGCTGCTGTTCAAGCGCGACCAGTTGCAACTGCCGGCGGCGCCTGTCGCCAAAGCAAATGCGGGTGCGGCAGCAGACGGCAGTTTCGGCTTTATGCGTATCCCGGCGGTCTGGATGTGTTTTGCGTTCTTCTTTTTTTACGCGATTGCGCTCAGTGTGGTGCAGGCCTTTGCGCCGGAAGCCGCGCGCCAGTTGCATGGCATGCAGATAGCGCTGGTGGCCACCTGCCTGACCGTGTACATGGTGTGCAGTGCAGGCGGCATGGTGCTGGGCGGGTTCCTGGCGTCCGACCCGGCGCGTTGTGAACGTATCGTGGGTATTGGTTTTGGCACGGCCGCTGCGATTGCGCTGGTGCTGGGCCTGGCCGATGTACCGGGGCTGATGGTGCCGGTGCTGTTTGGCCTGATGGGTTTTGCGGCCGGCACCGGTGGGCCGTCACGCGACCTGATCGTCAAACGCGCCACGCCGCCGAATGCCACCGGCCGGGTTTATGGCGTGGTGTATTCGGGCCTGGACATTGGCCAGGCCATCGCCCCGCTGGTGTTTGGCACGCTGATGGACCACCACCAGTTCCAGAGCGTGTTTATCGGCCTGGCGCTGGTGCAGGGGGTGTTGATTGCCAGTGCGTTCAACGTAGGGCGGGTAAGGCGCACTGCGCTGGTCATGGCTTGAACCGCATCTTTCGCCCGCGCCTGACGCTGCGCACGCTGGGCCGTGGCGACGGCCTGCTGGGCATGATGGGTTTTGGGCCCGCCAAGACCACGCCGGGCAAGGCTCCCCCGCAGTTCGGCCCGCGCGGCGACAGCGTTACCGTGGTGCAGCTGGACTGGACGACAACCACCGGGCCGTCTCCGGACACCGCGTTTGAACGCGATCCGGCAGCCGAAGCACAGGCCCTGGCCACCTTGCGCTCGCTGGGCCTGCAGCCACTGCCGCCGGCCGTGCTGCAATGGCGCGGTGATGATTTGACGCTGGGCCTGGGTACAGCGGCCCCCCTGTGGCCCTTGTGGACCTTGCCCCAGGAGGCGCATTTTGGCGACTTCTGGGCCGAACAGGTGCCCTTGCTGCAGGCCAGTGGGTGGTCGGTGGTGGTGTGGCCCGGCTTTGCACACCTGAGTGTGCCGGTGCAAGCCTGGCGGCTGCTGGTAAGCCCACAGACCGGCGAGGTGCTGGGTCATGAGGTGGCAGGGGCGCTGGTGCCGCCGCCGCCCGCCGTGACGTCCCTGATGTTGTCCCGGCGCGAAGGCTCCTGGCTGCTCACCCTGGGCGTGGTGGTGGAAGGCCAGACGCTGGACCTGGCGCCGCTGCTGGCCGATCTGCTGCAGCGCGACCGGCGCTGGCTGGACCTCGGCCAGATGCATGCGATTGCCGATGATGCGCTGATCAAACTGCGGGCACCGGGTGGCAAACGTATCGATGCACTGGCCGCGCCGCTTAAAAGAATAGTCGCGGCCATGCTGGACCTGCTGACCGACCCGCGCCGCAAAGAGGGTGCGTTGCAGTTGTCGCCCTGGGACGTGTTCCGGCTGGACGCGCTGCGTGAGGGTCTGGCGCACGACCAGGCGGCCCGCGCCGGCCCGGAGGGTACCTGGCAGTTGCAGGGCGACGAAGGCCTGCGCGGCCTGGCCCGGCGGCTGCGCGGTGCCGGCACGCCGCAGGCCGTTGAGGCACCGGCGGGTCTTGGTCTTACGCTTCGGCCCTACCAGTTGCAGGGCCTGGCCTGGCTGCAGTATCTGCGCCGCAACCACCTGGCCGGCATATTGGCCGACGACATGGGCCTGGGCAAAACCGCGCAGACGCTGGCCCATTTGCTGGTCGAAAAACACGCCGGCCGGCTGGACTTGCCTGCGCTGGTGGTCCTGCCCACGTCGCTGGTATTCAACTGGCGGGCCGAAGCGGCACGTATTGCGCCTGCGCTGCGCGTGTTGACGCTGCAGGGCCCGAAACGTGCCGAAGACTTTGCGAGCATGGCCGCCTGCGACGTGGTGCTCACGACCTTTCCGCTGTTGTGGCGCGATGGTCGCGCCTTGGCGGCGCAGCCATTTCATATGCTGGTGCTGGACGAGGCCCAATCGGTCAAGAACGCCGCTGGCCGCAGCGCACGTGCGGTGCGCCGCCTGCATGCCCGCCATCGCCTGTGCCTGACCGGTACCCCGCTGGAAAACCATCTGGGCGAGTTGTGGGCGCAGTTCGATTTTCTGCTGCCGGGCTTCCTGGGCGACGCGCGCGGTTTCCAGCGGCTGTGGCGCAAACCGATAGAGGTCAACGGGGAAAGCCTGCGTGCGCAGCTGCTGGCGCAACGCGTGCGCCCTTTCATCCTGCGCCGGCGCAAGGAGGACGTGGCGCCTGAGCTGGCGCCCTTGACCGAGATCGTCAAACGGGTGCGGCTGCAAGGCCAGCAGCGCGACCTGTACGAGAGTGTGCGGGTGGCGGCCGACAAACAGGTCCGGCGAGTGCTTGCACGCGCGCATTTTGCCGGCGCGCAGATCAGCATCCTGGACGCCTTGCTCAAGTTGCGCCAGGTGTGTTGCGACCCCTACCTGCTCAAGGGCGGCAAGATGCCGCCCGGCATGGAGCGCGCCAAGCTGGAGCTGCTGCTCACCCTGTTGCCGGCGCTGGTGCGCGAGGGCCGGCGCATCCTGGTGTTCTCGCAGTTCACCGAAATGCTGGCCTTGGTCGAGCCCGAGCTGGACGCGCTTGGAATCCCGTGGCTGGCCCTGACCGGCAAAACACCCACGGCACAGCGTGGTGCCGTGGTGGCGCGGTTTCAGGCCCGCGAGGTGCCGGTATTCCTGGTCAGCCTGAAGGCCGGTGGCCTGGGCCTGAACCTGACGGCCGCCGACACCGTGGTCCATCTGGACCCCTGGTGGAACCCTGCCGTGCAGCAGCAGGCCACGGCCAGGGCGCACCGCATCGGCCAGGACCAGCCGGTGTTTGTCTATACCCTGGTGGTGCAAGGCAGCATCGAAGAACGCATGCTGGATTTGCAGGCGCGCAAAAGCGCGCTGGTGCAAGGTGTGCTGGGTGTTGACGGTGCAGTGGCCGGCAAATTCAGCGAAGAGGAATTACACGGCCTGCTGGCGCCCATGGCCGATTGAGCACGCGGCGACTGGCCACGCGCAGCAGGTCAACGCAGCGCGGACATGGCGCCAAAGTCGGGCATCGCGGCGCTGGCGAATCCCTTGCAGGCCAGCGAGCCCAGCGTGATTCGCCCGTCGCTGATTTTCAGCCGTACCGCGCCGTGCGATGCCTCGTACAGGTCGGGGTGGGCGGCCAGAAAATCCTGCTGCTCCTTGCGGCCGAGCGCGGCCATGCCGTTCACGTAGTGGTGGCCGTTACGCTCCACGTGGGTGATGCCCAGCAGGTTCACCAGCGCCAGATCCTGTTGCACCGACAAACCGGCCTGGGTGGTGAGGTCTTCGGCCGACATGAAGTAACGCAGGGCCGATTGTTCCGCGTTCCAGCTGCGGCAGCGCGCGGCATTGAGGATGGACTTGTAGAACCCCTTGCAGGTCTTGGACGACACGCCGGCATAACCCTGCGCACGGGCGCGCTCAAAGGTATCCAGCTCGCCATCCGACTCGTCGATGATGACCGGCTTGCCCAGCGCGACGTTGCGCCAATCCACCTCGAGCGCCGATTTGCGTGCAATCGGCTGCTCGACGAACAGGATCGCGTCCACCATACGCGCGAGAGCAGGCGTGGCGCGCATCTGTGACAGCAATTCGGCAACGCCGGCTGCATCGGCGTATTGTTCGTTGCCGTCGAGTGAGATGAAGTAGGGTCCGGTCAGGCGGTCCAGCACGGCGGCGATGGCGCTCAGGCGCGCCAGATCGGCAGCCATATTGCCGGCCACCTTGAGCTTGAAATAGCGGTGGCCATAGAAACTGACCACCTGTTCGAGTGTTTCAGGCAGACCGTCGCGCACGGGTTCAGTCAGATCGCCGGCGGTAATCGCGTCTACCAGGCCGACCGTATGGCGTGCCTCAATCGCCGCCGCGGGCGCCAGGGCCGCCAGGAATTGATCAAAGTCCATCCCCGCGAACTCGGGCCGCCCGGGGCCTATGCCGGCCAGGTTGGAGTGCATGGCGGTGTAAAACGAGTAGCCCGTGGCACGGCATACGGCATCGAGTAACGCGCGGTCCAGCAGCGCGGGGCCATAACCGGCCAACAGCGGGTTGTAGCCGCGTTGCGCGCTGGCAGCCAGGTGGGTGTCGTGGTGGCGCGCGAAATGGCCGAACCCGCTGCTTGCCGTGCGGTCCGACAGGTAGGCATCGCGCGCAAGCTGGAGCACGTCGCGCAATTGCCTGAAGTTGTCCTCGTTGGTGAGCGCCAGGTTCTTGTCAAACCACTTGGGTGCCATCAGCTCGGCGGCCGCGCCCCAGGCGCCGCTGCCGTCCGGCAGCGTGATACGTACACGCGCAAACGCCTGCGGGCATTCGGTGAGCGTAACCACGCCGAAACGAAACGGCAGGCGCAGCACCACCGGCCGCTCGAACAGCGCGATTTCAGCGATGCGTAACAGCGCGGGCATATCAGTACCGCCCGGCCGTTCCGAAGGTGCTGAGCGCCCCTCGGGGGCCGCGAACGAAGTGAGCTCGGGGCAGTTTCATCCTAGCTACTCTCCGGCTGTTCCTGCAAACCGCGCAGGTACCCGGCAGAAAAGGCGGCGACGCCCAGCCCGTCCGGAAAATAATCAAAGGGCTCAACCGCAATCACGCCGCTCCAGTCATGCCGGCGCAGCGCAGCCAGGATGGGGCCGAACTTCATAGTGCCTTGCCCTGGTCCGCGCCGGTTCGGATCATTGACCTGCACATGGCCGATCAGCCCCGTGGGCAGCCAGCGGTCCATCAACTCGGGCACGGTTTCGGTTTCGGCCAGGCCTGCGGCGCTGCAGTCGATCATGGTGCGCAGATGCGGGTTATGGATGGCGCGAACCAGCGCCGCCGCTTCGGCCACCGTGTTGAGCACCTGGGTTTCCTGCCGTGACAGCGGTTCGATGCAATACACCACGCCATGGGCCGCCGCGGCTTGAGCGACCTGGGCCAGGCCGTCCTGCAAACGCGCCAGCGCCACGGCATGTGTGTCACCGGCGGCGATCTCGCGTTGCCTGGGCGAGCCGTGCACCAGCACCGTACCGCCCAGTTCGGCACACAGGCCGGTGAGCCGGTGCATCACGTCCAGCGTGCGGGCACGCACTGCGGCGTCGGGGCTGGTGAGGGACAGGCCGGCCGGTTTGACCAGCAGCCAATGCAGGCCGGTCACCACCAGGCCAAACGACTCCACGGTGGCGCGTATGTTGGCCGCCTCGCCGGAAGAGATCTTCTCGGGGGTGTCGCTCAGCGTAAATGGGGCGATCTCGAGCCCGTCATAACCCAGCCTGGCCGCGGTTTCACATTGCCGTGCCAACGGCAGGTGGGCCAGGACTTCGTTGCACAGGGAAATTCGCATGGGAAGTTTTACCCGTTCATTGGTTCAGCGGCGCCACGGCATCCAGGACCGGAGTTGGCTACCCGCCGCGCCGCTCACCCGTTGCACCAGGGTCTTGAACGCCGGCACGTACAGCAGGATGGTGAAGATGGTGACGCTGGCAAATGCGATGCAAATCGGGCGCGTGAAAAACGGTGCCAGGCTGCCGTCGGACAGCACCAGCCCGCGGCGCAGGCTCTTGTCCAGCAGGCCACCCAGCACCAGGCCCAGTACAAACGGCGCCATCTGGTAACCGCGTCGGCGCAAAAAGAAAGCGCCGATGCCAATTACCAGCATGCAGTAGATGTCAAACAGGCGCGACGCACTGGCAAAAGCACCCACGGTACACAGCAGAAAAATGATAGGCATCAGCACGGTGCGTTTTATGCGCAGCACCAGCAACAGCGGTTTAACCAGGAACAGGCCGAAAATCAGGATGCTGATGGTGGCCAGCGAGGTCATGGCGACTACGTCGTAGACAAACTGCGGGTGGGTGATCATCATCATCGGCCCGGGCTGTATGCCGTGAATGATCATTGCCGCCATCAGCACCGCGGAGGGCGCCGAGCCCGGAATGCCAAGCGCCAGCGCCGGAATAATATGCCCCGGTATCGAGGCCATGTCACCGGTCTCCGCCGCCATCAGCCCGTCGATGGAGCCTTTGCCGAACTTCTCTTTCTCTTTGCTGGCGGCCTTGGCCGCGGCGTAGGACATCCAGGCACCGGAATCTTCGCCCACACCGGGCATCAGGCCGGTAAGTACACCAATCACGCCGGAACGCAACACGGTGCGCCAGTACTGGGCCACTTCCCGGAAGCGTGGCAACACGGAGTCGCGCAACTCCACCAGTTTGCGCTCCACCGGGTCGGCCAGCGTGGTCAGCACCTCGGCGAAACCGAAGGCGCCGACCAGTGCCGGTATCAGCGAGATACCGCCCGACAGGTCGCTCCAGCCAAAAGTGAAACGGTTGTAGGCGTACAGACCCTCCTGGCCGATCTGCGCCACAAACAGGCCGAGGGCGCCCATCAGCCAGCCTTTGAGAGGGTCGTCGCCCACAATGCTGCCCGACATACACACGCCAAACAGCGCGAGCCAGAAAAACTCGAAAGCACCGAAGGAGAGTGCAACCTCCGCCAGCGTGGGCGTGAACGCGGCCAGGCACAACACGCCAAACAGGGTTCCCGTAAAAGCGCCCGAGGTCGCGATGCCGATCGCACGTCCGGCCTGCCCCTGCAAAGCCAGGGCGTAACCGTCGGCACACGAGGCGGCATTGGCGGCGGTGCCGGGGATATTGAGCAGAATAGCGGTGCGCGAGCCGCCGTACAGGGTGCCGACGTAGGAACAGATCAGTATCAGTATGGCGTCATTGGCCGGCAGCTTGATGGTGAGGGTGGTGAGCAGGGCAATACACAGGGTGGCCGACAGCCCTGGCAAACACCCTACGATGATGCCGATCAGGGCGCCGCCCAGGCCATAACTGATGGATGTGAAGTTCAGGAATCCAAGGTAGGCGTGACCAAGCAGCGAAAGGCCTTCAAGCATGGGTGTCTCCGGAGCGGGTCAAGGCAGATGCACCAGGAAAATCTCCTGGAACACGAGGGTGATGGTGATGCCGGCGCCCAGGCCGATCAGCACTGCCGCAAGCACTGTGCGCGGGCCCAGCTTCTGTCCGCTTGCGACACGTTGGGCGTGTTGCAGGCTCAGGATCGCCACCGTCACAAAAAGCGCCCCTGCCGCCCAGAACGGCAGACCGTGGCCTACCAGCAGCACCGCGAACACGATACACAGGCCCAGCACCAGCACGATGCGCTGGGCGGAGGCGCCGCTGGTATTGCCTGCACCCGCTGTCCCGGCGCCGAGCGCGCCCCGCCGCCAACTGCGCATGGCGAGCAGAAAACCCAGCAGCACCATCACGATGCCCAGCAGGCCCGGCAGCAGGCCGGGCACCGTATAGGGGTTGATGTTCTGCCGTTCCAGCCGGTCCATCAGCAACGCGCCGATCAGGATGGCCCCGCCGAGCACTATCCACGCCAGACCGGCCAGCAAGTCGGATCGGGGCGTGACGTAGCTCTCGCCGCCATGCGGCGAAGTGGAAGGTTCGGGAATGGTTGGCGCGGGCTGAGTCATCAGGTACCTGTCAAGGCTTGGGGATACCGACGCTGTCGGGCGATACGCTGGCCTTGCCGCCTTCGAACAGCAGCCAGGCATTGGCTTGGATGGCCGGGAACACGGCTTTCTGCGCTGCCTCGCCGGAGGCCGGCGCGAACAGGGCGCCGCGGCTGGTTGCATATTTCTTCAGTGCATCACTCTTGCTGATGTTTTCGTCCCAGATTCTTTGAACGGTTTTGACGACGTCGTCCGGCACGCCCTTGGGGATAAAGATGCCGAAGTAGTTGGTCGGCGCGGTAAACCCGGGAAGGGTCAGCGACAGCGGCGGTATGACGCCGAAACCCTCCAGCTCCAGCGGCTTGTCGCTGACCACCGCCAGCGGGCGGATCCGTTTGCCGCGAATCATGTCGGCCTGCTCGACCGCCAGCTGGGTGGTGACCTCGGCCTCGCCGGCCACCGTGGCCACCACGGCCGGGTTGCCACCGTCGTAAGTGACGTGCCGGTACTTGACGCCGGTGGACTTGGAGATCAGTTCCATGGCGTTGTGGCCGGCCGACGTGACGCCCGCGGTCGCCACGGAAATCTTGCCGGGTTGGGCCTTCAAGGCGTCCAGCAGTTCCCGGGCGTTCTTGTAAGGCGCATTGGCGTTCACGCCTATCACCTGGATGTTGGCCACGCTCAGGAAAAGATGCCAGTCGGTGATACGTGTCTTGAGTGAACCCAGGGTTTCATAGGAGCCCAGATCCTGTGCCGCGCCCGCCGTCCAGGTGTAGCCATCCTTGGCGGCATCGAGCGCGCTCTTGGTGCCGATGGAGCCCGAGGCGCCGGGCTGGTTGATGATGACCACGGTCTGGCCCAGGGCCTTTTCCATCTCGGCCGCGGTGACCCGCGTGACCTGGTCGGTCGAGCCGCCGGCCGCCCAGGGAACAATCAGGTTGATCGGTCGGGTCGGTTTCCATTGCTGGGCTGCCGCCGGCGCTGCGATTGCCAGCGCCAGTGCCGCCATGGACAGGCCTTTTAGAAAATAACGCTTCTGCATGGTGTCTCCTTCGTGGGTGGTTTTACAGGGGGTGATGGATAACGCGGGTACGTGAAAAAAGCGGGTCAGTCAGCCATCCAGCGCTGCCGATGGGTGCGCACAAAGGCGTCGTCGTGCAGATCGGGGTAGGCGGTGTGTATACGGGTCAGTTCCTCCGCCTGCCCCGGGCTCAAGGCCTCCAGCGGGTCCAGGCACCAGATGCCTTCAAGCAGGCCCTGGCGGCGCAACACCTCGTGGCAGCCGGCGATGCAGCCCCGAAAGTCGTGCGCCACGTCGAACAGGGCGCTGTTGCAGTCGGTCACCTGGCCGTCCAGCGCCAGCAGGTCGGGTGTGATGTGGCCATGGTCAACCGCCTGGTGCAGGCGCTCCAGCAACTGCACCGCACGTTGCGTCCACACGCTCCAGTGCCCCAGCAGCCCGCCCCGGATACGCACCGTGACCGGGTGGCCATCGCGCGTGAAGGTAAACGGCGCCAGCAGGTCGAGCACGATATGGTCGTCGTTGCCGGTGTACAGCGTGATGCGTTGCTCCGCGCCCACGGCCACCACGGCCCGAATTACGTCGAGCGTGCGGTAGCGGTTGAACGGCGCCATCTTGATCGCCACCACGTTGCTTATGCCGGCAAAACGCTGCCAGAAACTGGCCGGCAACACCATGCCGCCGACCGCCGGCTGCAGGTAAAAGCCCACCACCGGCAAAACGGCCGCGACCGACTCGCAATGCGC
>JANLPN010000504.1:0-10791 GCA_031367285.1 Betaproteobacteria bacterium
GGACAGGCCAGCTGGCAATCGACGACCTTGTGGAAATAGGCCGGATTGGCGATATCGGTAGGCTGCAAACTTGTCTCCTTGCTATGTTAGTGCCGCCCGGCCGTTCCGAAGGCACTGGGCGCCCTCGGGGGCCGCGAACGCGGTGAGCTGGGGGCAGTTTCGTCCTAGCCACTGGTGTGGCCGCGTGTTTTGCCAACAGTCTACGCCCCAAGCCGCAGCTATGGTTTGCGGGTAAATCCTAGAAGGCCCGCCATTGTGGCCATCCAGCCACACCCGTTCAGGCCCCAGCCAATCGTGAAAACGCCGCGACCACCTCTGCGGGCGCCTGAACCAGTTCCACCAACACCCCTTCACCGGCCACCGGGAATTCCTCGTTGGCCTTGGGGTGCAGGAAACAGATATCAAAACCCGCGGCACCCTTGCGGATGCCACCCGGTGCGAACCGTACGCCCTGTGCCTGCAACCAGGTGACGGCGGCAGGCAGGTCGTCAATCCACAAACCCACGTGGTTGAGCGGCGTCGTGTGAACGGCGGGCTTTTTTTCCGGGTCGATCGGCTGCATCAGGTCCACCTCCACCTTGAACGCTCCGCTGCCCAGGGCACAGATGTCTTCGTCCACGTTTTCGCGTTCGCTGACGAAATTGCCCGTGACTTCCAGGCCCAGCATGTCTACCCACAGGCGTCGCAGCCGGCTCTGGTTCGGGCCTCCGATGGCGATTTGCTGAATACCCAATACCTTGAATGGTCGTTGCATGGCAGGCCCCCTGTTGAAGTGCGGATCAGATACGGTGTCAAACAAATTCGACAATGGGCTGGTCAACGACCAGCGACTCCCCCTTGGCCGCAAGCACCTTGCCCACCACGCCGTCAGCCGTGGCAAACAGCACGTTTTCCATTTTCATCGCCTCGATAACCGCAACGCGTTCGCCCGCCTGTACCTTCTGGCCCGCTTGCACGGCGATTTCGACCAGCAATCCCGGCATGGGCGACAACACGTAGCGGCTCATGTCCGGCGGCGCCTTGTACGGCATGGTCCGGTACAGCTCGGCCATACGCGGCGAAACCACCAACACGTCGATGCGGGTTCCGTTGTGCTGCACGCGCAGGCTCAAGGGGTTGCGCACCGAGCCGCGCTCCACCTGCGCCGTGAACGGCTGGCCGTTTGCCGTGCCCCGGATGCAGATGTCGTTCAATCGCGAATTGCTGCACAGCGCATAACTCTTGCCACCCACGCGCAGGGTGGCGGAGCCGGTCTCGCCCACAAACTCGTCCACATGCACCGGCGTGTAGCTGTGCGCGCCGCCCTCACCCAGCGTGATCACCGTGTAGTCCTTGCCGGCGCGTACCCCGTAGCCCGGCAACTGGCCACTCAGCCCGGTTGCGCGTTCCCGCGATTTGCGCCGAACAAATGCGGCCAGCACGAGCAGAAAATCCGGGTCGCCATGCACCACGTCTTCGGCCTTGAACCCCGACGCATAGTTCTGTGCGATAAAACCGGTATTGAAATCCCCCGCCATGAAGCGGGGGTGTGCCAGCAAGGCCGCCTGGAACGGGATATTGCTCGACACGCCCCGGATCACAAAGCCGTTCAGCGCCTCGCGCATCATGGCTATCGCCTGCGCGCGGTCTTTGCCGTGCACGATCAGTTTGGCAATCATGGAGTCGTAGAACATCGGGATTTCGCCACCGTCCTGCACTCCCGTGTCCACGCGAACCCCATGCCAGTGTTCAGTGTCGGCCGCGAACATGCTTTCGGTGGGCGGCGCAAAACGCACCAGCCTGCCGGTGCTGGGCAAGAAGTTGCGAAACGGGTCCTCGGCATTGATGCGGCATTCAATGGCCCAGCCGTCGCGTTTTACCTCCGCCTGGGTCAAGGGCAACTTCTCGCCTGCCGCGACACGAATCATGAGTTCGACCAGATCCAGCCCGGTAATACATTCGGTCACCGGGTGCTCGACCTGCAGCCGCGTATTCATCTCCAGGAAATAGAAACTCTGGTCTTTGCCCACCACAAATTCCACCGTACCTGCGCTCTGATAACGGACCGCCTTGGCCAGCGCCACCGCCTGCTCCCCCATGGCTTTGCGGGTCGCGTCGCTGATAAACGGGCTGGGCGCTTCTTCAATCACTTTCTGGTGCCGGCGCTGGATGGAGCATTCGCGCTCGTTGAGGTAGACCACATTGCCGTGGCTGTCGCCCAGCAGCTGGATCTCGATGTGGCGAGGCTCCTCGACAAACTTTTCCACGAAGACCCGGTCGTCGCCAAAACTGTTGCGCGCCTCGTTGCGGCAACTTGTAAAGCCCTCGAAGGCCTCCTTGTCGTCAAACGCCACCCGCAGGCCCTTGCCGCCACCGCCGGCGCTGGCCTTGATCATGACCGGATAACCGATGCCCTTCGCGATCTCGACCGCGCGCTCGGCGGTTTCAATCGATTCGTTGACACCCGGGATGCAGTTGACACCCGCCGCAAGCGCGAGCTTCTTGGACTCGATCTTGTCGCCCATCGCGGCAATCGAATAATGCTTGGGGCCGATAAAGGCGATGCCCTCCTCCTCCACGCGTTTGGCAAATTCCGCGTTTTCGCTCAGGAAGCCATAACCCGGATGCAAGGCCTGCGCGCCGGTCTGTTTGCAGGCCGCGATGATGCGGTCCACCACCAGGTAACTCTCGCGGCTGGGCGCCGCGCCGATATACACCGCCTCGTCGGCCAGCGCCACGTGGCGGGCGTCACGGTCGGCATCCGAATACACGGCCACCGTTTTGATGCCCATCTTGCGCGCCGTCTTGATAACGCGACAGGCAATCTCGCCCCGGTTGGCGATCAGTATCTTGTCAAACATATTGTTCTTCTCAGAGGGGGATGTTGCCGTGTTTGCGCCACGGGTTCTCGATCTTCTTGTCGCGCAACATGACAAGGCTGCGGCAAATGCGTTTGCGCGTCTCCGACGGCAGGATCACGTCGTCAATAAAGCCGCGCGCGCCGGCCACGAACGGGTTGGCGAAACGCGCCTTGTATTCGGCCTCTTTGGCAGCCAGTTTGGCTGGGTCGCCCTTGTCTTCGCGAAAGATGATCTCCACCGCGCCCTTGGCGCCCATCACGGCGATCTCGGCTTGGGGCCAGGCGAAGTTGACGTCGCCTCGCAGGTGTTTGGATGACATCACGTCGTAGGCGCCACCATACGCCTTGCGCGTGATTACGGTAATCTTGGGCACCGTGCATTCGGCGTAGGCGTACAGCAGCTTGGCACCGTGTTTGATGATGCCGCCGTACTCCTGGCTGGTTCCGGGCATAAAGCCGGGGACGTCGACGAAAGTGATGACCGGGATATTGAATGCATCGCAAAAACGCACGAAACGGGCTGCCTTGGTGGACGACTTGATATCCAGGCAACCCGCCAGTACCAGCGGCTGGTTGGCGACTATGCCCACGGTCTGGCCGTCCATACGCGCGAAGCCGGTCAGGATGTTGCGCGCATATTCGGGCTGCAGCTCAAAGAAGTCGCCGTCATCCACCGACTTGAGGATCAGCTCCTTCATATCGTAGGGTTTGTTGGCGTTGGCTGGCACCAACGTGTCCAGGCTGCGGTCCACGCGGTCGGACGGGTCGCCGCTGTGGCGTACCGGCGCTTTCTCGCGGTTGTTGAGCGGCAGGTAGTTGTACAGGCGCCGGAGCATCAGCAAGGCTTCAACGTCGTTCTCGAATGCCAGGTCGGCCACGCCGCTGCGTGTGGTGTGGGTGATGGCGCCGCCCAGTTCCTCGGCCGTCACTTCCTCATGGGTCACGGTCTTCACCACTTCCGGGCCCGTGACAAACATGTAGGAGCTGTCCTTGACCATGAAGATGAAGTCGGTCATGGCCGGTGAATACACCGCACCGCCGGCACAGGGGCCCATGATCATGCTGATTTGCGGCACCACGCCGCTGGCCATCACGTTGCGCTGGAATACGTCGGCATACCCCCCCAGCGAGGCCACGCCTTCCTGGATACGCGCACCGCCGGAGTCATTCAGGCCTATCACCGGCGCGCCGACCTTCATGGCCTGGTCCATCACCTTGCAGATCTTCTCGGCATGGGCTTCCGACAGGGCGCCACCGAATACCGTGAAGTCCTGGCTGAACACAAAGACCAGGCGGCCGTTGATCATCCCGTAGCCGGAGACAACACCGTCGCCGGGGATCTTCTGGTCCTGCATGCCGAAGTCCACGCAGCGGTGCTCGACAAACATGTCCCACTCTTCGAACGTTCCCTCGTCCAGCAACAATTCCAGCCGTTCGCGTGCCGTCAATTTGCCTTTTCGGTGCTGCGCATCGATACGTTTGGGCCCACCGCCCATTCGCGCCTGTTCGCGTTTGGCTTCCAGCTGTTCAAGGATTGCTTGCATCAAGAGTCTCCGTAAATTCCATTAAACAGCGTTGGGCGCGTGGTGCCGGTACAAGGCCGCGGCCACTGCCTGCAGGCTGACGAAATCCTTGCCCCAGACCCTGCGGTTGGTCGGCAACCAGCGCAACCAGGCCAGGCGCCTTGCGGCATGGCGCAGCACCTCCCGCACGGGGGCGGATTCGCGCTCCAGCACCGCCTTCAACGCTGTGTCGAGTTGCGCCGCATCGGGTGCCAGGTTCCACAGCGTGGACTGCAGATAGATCAGCCAGTCGCGTGCCTGGGCTTCTACCAGACCCATCACTTCGAGCGGGTCGTCCTCAAAGTCGATCAGACCTTCAAAGGACTCCGACACGATGATGTTGCGTGCAAAACACTGGCTCAGGTACTGGCCCTGGGCATGTACCCGCAACAATTGCTCCATCGCCTCCAGCCACAGCGCGAATCCCTGGCGCCCTTGTTCGCGCAGGCAACGCGCCAGGTCGTTCGAGCCCAGGTAGGCCATCACAAAGTAGTCCTCGCCCACGTGGTGCACTTGCGGCACCGGCAGGCCGGCGGCACGCAAGGCCCGCAAACGCATGATTTCGATCTTCTGCGAACGCAGCCCCCCATGTACCGGCACGGCCTTGAGGTAAGGCGCACCGGCCAACCAGACCAGCACATTCATCAGGCGGTGCGGCCACGGGCTGCGCGTGGCGCGCTGGCCCTTGACCAGCACTTTGCCTTCGGGCAGGTCGAACACCTCAACGCGTTTGGCGCGCCAGCTGTCGGATGCTTCTATCAAGGCAATCGACGCGGCGGAGATCACTTGGCTGCTCCTGGCGCGCGAGGCTCGGCAATGGATTGGGAGCTTCCCTGTGCCGAGGTGGAACCCGTGAACAGAGCCAGCAACTCACGCGCCGCAGTTGAGCCTGCCAATGCGCCGCGCGAAACGCGGTCGGCAATCTTGGGCAACCGGGCCAGCACTTGCCGGTCTTCCTTAAACGCCGTACGCAGGCCCGCTTCGATACGTTCCCACATCCATGCCAGCGACTGCTGCCGGCGGCGCCGCGCGCCGCGCCCGTTGGCCAATTGCAGCGCCCTGAAACTTTCCACTGCCGCCCAAAAATGGTCCACCCCCTGCCCCAGCAAAGCGCTGAGTTGCACCACCTGTGGGTGCCAGGCCGTCTCGTCATGCCGGGCGTTGGCAGGATTGCCATGTTGGCCCAACAGGCGCAACGAGGACGTGATTTGTGCCTGGGCACGTGTTGCAGCGGCCGCGTCCAGGTCTGCCTTGTTGATCACCACCAGGTCGGCAAGCTCCATCACACCTTTCTTGATCGCCTGCAGTTCGTCGCCCGCATTGGGCAACTGCATGAGCACAAACATGTCCGTCATGCCGGACACCGCTATTTCGCTCTGGCCCACGCCCACCGTCTCCACAATCACCACGTCATAGCCCGCGGCTTCACACACAGCATGGCTTCCCGCGTTTTTTCCGCCACGCCACCTAAGGTGCCACTGGACGGGCTGGGCCGGATGTAGGCGCGTTCGTGCACCGACAACTTGTCCATGCGTGTCTTGTCGCCCAGTATGGAGCCGCCCGAAACGCTGGACGATGGGTCGATGGTCAACACCGCCACCCGGTGGCCGAGTTCTATCAGGTACAGGCCCAGCACTTCAATAAACGTCGATTTGCCCACACCCGGCACACCGCTGAGGCCCAGCCTGAAAGAACGCCCGCTGTGCGGCAACAAGGCGGCAAGGAGTTGGTCTGCCTGCGCCCGGTGGTCGGCGCGCGTGGATTCCAGCAAAGTAATCGCTTTGGCAAGCGCTCTACGCTGTTCCTTGACTTGCCCCCGCAAAACAGCTTCAACGATTGGCGCACTTTCCCGCATAGGCCTTACAGGATCTCGAAGGCCCGCCCGTCGGGCAGGCGGTAGCGGGAGAAGTCGCGCACGTCGGTGGTCATGACTCGGGTGACCCCGGTTTCACCGGCCAGCCAAACCAGCGAAGCGTCAGCAAGGTCCATTTCGGTTCGGGGGGCCTGTGTGTACTGTTGCATCAGGGGAACGAACTCGGCAAGGATCTCCTGCTGGAATGGAAATACCGCGATTGCGCCACTGGCAATCCAGTGCAGCAAGGTATAGCGCTGGGGTGGTGCCACAAGATAGCTGGCTTCCACGACGCAGGGCCAGGTTGTGGACAAGGACCAATGCTCCAGCGCCGCCAGGTGGAAAAGCTCGTGGTAGTGGGAGGCATTCTTCTGCCGCCCACCAAAAGCCGCCACCATGGCACTGGCATCAATCAGGGCCGAGGCCATGTTTGGCTCTGAGTCGGGCGATCAGCGCCGCGCGAGATTTTTCAGTGTCGTAGGGCAGTTCCTCGCCCTCGAAAACTTTGGCGAGCGCCTTGTATTCGGGTCGCCCCTCCTCTGCCTTGAGTTGCATCATCAACGCATAAGGGTCTTTGCGTCCGAGTGCGCGCTCGACGGCATCGATGATGAACTGCGACTTGGTCACACCCTTGCGCTTGGCGGCAAGTTCCAGTTCTTTCTCCATCAAAGGATCCATGCGAACAGATACGGCCATGGCAGACTCCAAAAATACCGTATTACTGTATCACGTTGACTTGCTTGCCGACCGAATCTGCTTGAGCACGTCTGCGGCCGAAGCGGGGATGGGTGTTCCCGGCCCGTAGATGCCCTTGACGCCGGCTGCGTACAAAAAGTCGTAATCCTGCTTGGGCACCACGCCGCCCACAAACACCACGATATCGTCGGCACCCTGTCTCTTGAGTTCGGCAATGATGGCCGGCACCAGGGTCTTGTGGCCAGCCGCCAGGGTGGAGACACCCACGGCATGCACATCGTTTTCTATCGCCTGGCGCGCGCATTCTTCCGGGGTCTGGAACAGGGGGCCGATATCCACGTCGAAGCCCAGGTCGGCAAAGGCCGTGGCCACCACCTTGGCGCCGCGGTCGTGCCCGTCCTGGCCGAGCTTGGCGATCATCACGCGCGGCCGGCGGCCCTGCTGCTGCGCAAAGGCCTGGATGTCGGCCTTCAGGGATTCCCAGAACGCCATCGTGTTTCCTTCGGAAGAGGCCAGGTCGTATGAGGCCGCGTAAACGCCCGTGACCTTGTGGGTGTCGGCGCGGTGGCGCCCGAATACCTTCTCGAGGGCGTCGCTCACCTCGCCCACGGTAGCACGGGCACGCATTGCCTGGATGCTCAGGTCCAGCAAATTGCCCGTGTTGTCGTGGGCGGCAGCCGTCAAAGCGTCTAGCGCGGCGACAACGGCGCTGCTGTCGCGGCTGGCCCGGATCACCTGCAGGCGTTTTATCTGCCCGTCTCGCACCGCCACGTTGTCGATATCCCGCGCCTCAATCGCATCTTCAGTCTTGAGCTTGTACTTGTTGACGCCGACGATCACGTCCTTGCCCGAGTCGATGCGGGCCTGTTTCTCGGCCGCCGCTGCCTCTATCTTGAGCTTGGCCCAGCCGCTGTCCACGGCTTTCACCATGCCACCCATGGCGTCGACCTCCTCGATGATCTTCCAGGCCGCGTCCGCCATGTCCTGCGTCAGCTTCTCCATCATGTAGCTGCCGGCCCAGGGGTCGATCACCTGCGGAATATGGGTTTCTTCCTGGATGATGAGCTGGGTGTTGCGCGCAATGCGCGACGAAAACTCGGTCGGCAGCGCAATCGCCTCGTCAAAGCTGTTGGTATGCAGGCTTTGCGTGCCGCCAAATACCGCGGCCATGGCCTCGATGGTGGTGCGCACGATGTTGTTGTACGGGTCCTGCTCGGTCAGCGACCAGCCCGAGGTCTGGCAATGCGTGCGCAGCATCAGGCTCTTGGGATTTTTGGCGTCAAAACCTTTCATGATGCGGCACCACAACAGCCGTGCCGCGCGCATCTTGGCCACTTCCAGGTAGAAGTTCATGCCAATGGCCCAGAAGAAGCTCAGCCGCGGCGCAAAGTCGTCCACGTCCATGCCCTTGGCAATTGCCGTGCGCACATATTCCTGCCCGTCGGCCAGCGTGAAGGCCAATTCCAATGCCTGGTTGGCGCCCGCCTCCTGCATGTGGTAACCCGAGATGCTGATCGAGTTGAACTTGGGCATGTGCTGCGCCGTGTAGGCGATGATGTCGCCAATGATGCGCATCGAGGGCGCCGGCGGGTAGATGTAGGTGTTGCGGACCATGAACTCCTTGAGGATGTCGTTCTGGATCGTCCCGCTCAAGGCTTCCTGCGTCACACCCTGCTCCTGCGCCGCCACCACGTAGCCCGCCAGCACCGGCAACACGGCACCATTCATCGTCATCGACACCGAGACGGTATCCAGCGGGATCTGGTCGAACAGGATCTTCATGTCCTCGACCGAGTCGATCGCCACGCCGGCCTTGCCGACGTCGCCCGTCACCCGCGGATGGTCGCTGTCATACCCCCGGTGCGTGGCCAGGTCAAACGCCACCGACACGCCCTGCCCTCCAGCAGCCAAAGCCTTGCGGTAAAAGGCGTTCGATTCTTCGGCGGTGGAGAAACCCGCGTACTGGCGGATGGTCCAGGGCCGCGCCGCGTACATGGTGGCTTGCGGCCCGCGCAGGTAGGGCTCAAAACCCGGCAGCGTATGGGTGTAGCGCAGATCCTGCGTGTCCTCGGCCGTGTACAGCGGCTTGACGGCGATGCCGTCAGGGGTGTGCCAGGTCAGCGCGTCCAGATTGCCCTTGGGCGCGGATTTGGCGGCAGCCCGTTGCCAGGCGTCCATGCTGCCCTGGTCAAAAGCCTCGGACGGGTTGGCTTGGGTGGCTGGGGTATTGGCGGGATTGGGACTCATGGCGCGGTTCCGGTCGATGGTCTGGCAGCAAGACCATATTTTGCGCCTGCGAGTTTACATTATTTATAATTATTGATTCAAAATAGTGGCTCCAGCATACAATTTACCAACCCCACTCCCACCATGGCCGCCCAATCCCTAGCTCCACGCGCACTCTACGAGGACGTGGCCGAATCTTTGCGCCATCGCATTTTCAACCGCGAGTTGGCGCCCGGTAGCTGGATCGACGAATTGAAGATTTCCGAGGCCTACGGCATCAGCCGCACACCCTTGCGCGAAGCGCTCAAGGTGTTGGCCACCGAAGGACTGGTGACAATGAAGGTGCGCCGGGGCGCCTATGTCACCGAAGTGTCGGACCAGGACCTGGCCGACGTTTACCACTTGCTGAGCCTGCTCGAGTCCGACGCAGCGGGCGTGGTGGCTGCGCAGGCCAGTGCTGCGCAGGTGGAGGAATTGCAGCAGTTGCATGGCCAGCTTGAAGCCGCCGCGTTGCCGGGCCAACAGGACCGTGAGCTTTTTTTCAGGATCAACGAGCAGTTCCACATGCACCTGCTCGATATTGCCAACAACCGCTGGAGCCAGCAAATGGTGGCCGACCTGCGCAAGGTCATGAAACTCAACCGCCACAACTCGCTGCTCAAGTCCGGGCGTATTGAGGAATCCCTGCACGAGCACCGTGCCGTCATGGCGGCCCTGGCGGCACGCGACGCCGTAGCTGCCGCTCACACCATGCGGGAGCATTTCAGGAACGGGCTGGAAGCCGCAGCTTGACCGGCGCTGCTGGCGAGCCCGAGGCCGCACTGGTCACCAGGAAGACGCCCGGCAGAATCAGGGCGGCGCCTGCTGCGTGGTGCCAGCCCGGTGTCTCGCCCAGCACCATCCAGGCAGCCAGGCTCCCATACAGCGGGCTGAGATACAAAGCCACGGCTACCCGGCTTGCGCCAAGCATCTTTTGCGCCCAGCCGTAAATCCAGTAGGCGCCCAGTCCGGGCACAACAGCAGCCACGACAACCAGCCATAGCGCCGGCATGCCCCATTGCGTGAGGCCCGGTTGCGCCAGTTCCCACAGCGCAAAAGGCACCAGGGTCACCACCCCGCCCAAACAGATAGCCGCAAGGCGGGCCGTAGCGCTGAGGCTGCTAGCCCAGGTCTTTTGCAGCAACGCATACGCCGCCCACGAAATGGTTGCTGCCACCATCCACAAGTCACCGGGCACAAACTGCACCAAGGCGAGGGATGCCCACCGCCCTTTGACCACCACATGCAATACACCCGTCAGCGCAAGCACCACGCCCGCCGCATGCCTCAGGCTGAAACGCTCGCCCAGCCACCAGTAGGACCCCAGGCCGATCAGCACCGGCGACGCGGCGTAGATCAGTGCGATGTTGGTGGCCTGTGTCGAGCGTGCCGCCTGGTAGACCCAGGCGCCACAAATCAGCATGCCCAAAGTCCCCAGCACCAGGTATTGCCACCAGACGCGGGTGATGGCCCGGCGTTCACGCCACAGTTCTGGCCCCGCCAGTATTGCCAGGACCACGGCGGCAATCGCCCAGCGGCCCAACGCCAGCATATGCGGGCCAATGACACCCGGGGCC
>JANLPN010000511.1:0-3085 GCA_031367285.1 Betaproteobacteria bacterium
GGCGGAAGTTGTGCAGGGTTTGCACTACCGGCACACCGGCCCGGCGCGCGGCGTAATATTCTTACTGTGTCATAAACGTAGGCGCAGGTTTACTGAGCGGCAATGTGGGCAATGTCCCAGAGCGATTGCGAGAGCGACGCCCAGTTGCAAGCGCAGCGTTGTGATCGAGTTTGACACGTGACGCTGCGCGCGCTGGGCTGCCCCGAGGGATGTAATCGTCGGGAACGGCAGGCATTTGGCGTTGGACGAAGTTTTTTTTACTGCTGTCATCACTGCCAGACTTCAGCCGCTGTGCCATCAAGAAACCATACGCCGCAATGCTCAAAGTGGCGTGATGGTGAAAGCCCCGCCAGCCCCTTCCCTCATAGTGGCCCAATCCCAGGTCCTGCTTCAAGTCCTGGTAATCGCGCTCGATGCGCCAGCGCATGTGCGCGGCGCCTACCAGATCGTTCAGCGCGGTCGTCTCTGACAGTGTGGATAGATAGTATTTCTCGGGCTCGGCCTGATCGGCGGGCCACTCTATGAGCAGCCATTGTTCAGGAAGAAGACGGGCCTTGCCAACGTTGGCGCCCGCGCAGCGTACTCTCAGCGCTGCAAAGCGGCCCGTCAGCCGCTCGTTGGTACCCTCGCGCCAACTGATGTTGTGAAATGCGCTGTCGGGCAAGCCCAGTGCCAGGGTCTTGACGTTCACGGGTTGGCGTTTGGCGGTGCGCTGTGGCATCCCCGGTGGACGGCCCATGCCGCTGTAAGGCTTGGGCGGTAGTGGCCCCAAGCCCGGGGGCCAGACAACGACGGCAGAGGTGATGCCCACCATATAGAGCAGGCCTTGATCGGTCAGGCCTTGGCGAAACGCGTAGTCGATTCCATAACCGGCATCGGCCAACACGCAGTGCCGGGGCGCTCCCTGCGCGAGCAGGTGCCGTATCTGTTGCAGTGCAATTTGCGGCTTGGTTGCAAATTCAATGTCCTCGGGCACACCGGCCTTGATTCTGCGTGCGTTGTCTTCGGCCCAGATGCGTGGCAAATACAGTTGCCACGCCACCGGCAGGCTACCCTCTTCGCAGGCCAGCGTTACGCTTACCGCTACCTGGCAGTTGTCTTGTTTACCCAGCACGCCGCAGTATTGACGCGTGACACCCACCGAGTGCGTGCCTTTCTTGGGGAAGCCGGTGTCATCGATGATCCACCAGCCGCCAGCGTGCAAGTCCATCACTGGTACGACCCATTGGGCTACGCGGCGCAGCAGCTCTTGGTCGCTCCATTGGGCCTTGGCGACAAAGTGGTGCAGCGACTGGTGCTTGGCGCTGGCATGCAACGGGTCAACCCGCGCGGCCATGGGCTCCACGCTCTTGCGCGACAACGGCAACATCAAACCGGTGCAATAACCACTCAATCCCGAGTGCCGGTCAGCGTGACCCAGTCCTTGCATTAAGTAAGCCATGTACTGCTCGAACTCTTTGGCGATGTCCATCTCATCCCCTTGAACGGAAAGATGAACGTATTATGTCTCATTTTTATGACACAGTAAGACTAGAGCGAAGGCGAGATCTGCGGAAAGGTATTGCGCGCGCACCACGTCCGGCCGAAAGCGGGCAAGAAGCTGTGCCAGGTCGGAGGCCGTCCCGCGCCCCAGCACGTGCCACCCGCAACACGCAAGGTGGGCATGGCGCCGATCTCCGCGTTGTCGCGCTAATACAGTTCCACCGTGACGCCATTGGCCCGCAGCAACGTGACTTCATCGCGCACCATCGCGTCTTCGCCACCTGCCTGCTGGTACTTGTTATGGGCAATCAGAACACGCAAGGGTTCAGGCATCCGTGCTTTCGCGCACCGCGGCCGCTGTTCTACGCGGCATGTACTTCGACGTACTCGCGATAGGCCGCCGCAATGCCGTCTTCCAGCGAGGTGCTGGCGGTCCAGCCAATCCGGCCCAGACAGGAAACGTCCATCAGTTTCCTTGGCGTGCCGTCGGGCTTGGTCCGGTCAAACACCAGCTCGCCCGAGAACCCGGTCACGCGGCCGACCATCTCGGCCAGTTCGCGAATGGTTACGTCGGTGCCAAAGCCGATGTTCACCAGCGGGGGCTCGAACTTGCCGGTTTTGGCTTCGTCGCTTCCAAGCAGCGCATCGTATTTGCCGTCGCCAAGGCTGATCAGGAACACGCAGGCATCGGCCATGTCATCGCTGTACAGGAACTCGCGAAGTGGCGTGCCGCTGCCCCATACGGTCACCGTTGTGTCGCCACGCAGCTTGGCTTCATGAAACTTGCGGATCAGCGCCGGAATCACATGGCTGTTTTCCAGGTGGTAGTTGTCACCCGGGCCGTACAGGTTGGTCGGCATGACGGCCAGGTACTTGGTGCCGTACTGCCGGTTGTAGCTCCAGCACATTTCTATGCCGGCAATCTTTGCAATTGCATACGGCCGGTTGGTCGGCTCCAGCGCTCCGGTAAGCAGGTATTCTTCCTTCATTGGCTGGGCAGCCAGGCGAGGGTAGATGCAGCTGGAGCCAAGAAACAGCAGGCGCTGGACCTGGTTCACGTAGGCAGCATGGATGACGTTGTTCTGAATGGCCAGGTTGTCGCGGATAAATTCGGCCGGGAAGTTGTTGTTGGCCAGAATACCGCCCACTTTGGCCGCGGCCAAAAACACGTAGTCGGGTTTTTCGGTGGCGAAGAAGGCGTCGGTCGCGGCCTGGCTGGTCAGGTCGACCTCCACATGCGTGCGCAGCAACAGGTTGCTGAACCCCCTGGCTTGCAGGTTACGCACGATGGCGGAGCCCACAAGACCGCGGTGGCCAGCCACGTAGATTTTGGCGTCGGTATCCACGCCGTCTACTCGTGGTGGTCAAAGGTCTGGAAGCCGGCCAGCTTGACCAGCGCATCCCGCTCGGCGCTGATGTAGTCGGCCTGCACCATCTCGGCCACCAGCTCCTTGAGCGTGGTCCTGGGCGTCCAGCCCAGTTTCTCCTTGGCCTTGCTGGGGTCGCCCAGCAGGGTTTCCACCTCGGTGGGGCGGAAATACCGCGGGTCCACCTTGATGATGACGTCGCCTGGCTTGCACTTGGCTTCCTTACCCGTTACCGC
>JANLPN010000510.1:0-4979 GCA_031367285.1 Betaproteobacteria bacterium
CTGCGGCGCCGAGCTGGTGCCCATACCGGTGGACGCAGACGGCCTGCGCGTGGAAGACGGCCTGCAGCGCGCACCGCGTTTCCGGCTGGCCTTTGTTACCCCCTCGCACCAGCAGCCGCTGGGCTGCGTGATGAGTCTGGAACGTCGCTTCGCGCTGCTGCATGCGGCCGAACGCGCCGGCGCCTGGGTGGTGGAGGACGACTACGACGGCGAGTTCTTCTTCGGCGGCCGGCCGCCGCCCACGCTAAAAAGCGTGGACACCACCGGCCTGGTGATCCACGTGGGCACCTTCAGCAAATCGCTGTTCCCGGCGCTGCGCCTGGGTTACCTGCTGGCGCCGCCGGCCCTGGTGGATACCTTCCGCACCATCATGCGCCGCTTTGTGCAGGGCGTGCCCTCGCACACCCAGGCCGTGGTGGCCGCCTTTATCGACGAAGGCCATTTCTCGGCCCATGTGCGTCGCATGCGCCAGCTTTATCTGGAGCGGCACGACACCTTGGTGGCTGCATGCCGCGCGCGGCTGGGCGGTTTGCTGGAGATCGTGCCTACGCATGGCGGGCTGCACACCATTGCCAGGCTGCCGGCCGGTGTGTCAGAGCTTGTTGTGTCGCATGAGGCGGATGCACGCGGGATCACTGCGTCCCCGATAGGGCGCTTCGCCATCGAGCCGGTCGCGGACAACGGGCTGGTGCTGGGGTTTGGCGGCGTGGGGACGAAGGTGATCGACGCGGGGGTGGAGGCATTGGGGGAGGTGCTGGAGGGGAGCATGGGGGCCAGGAGGGGAGGGCGGGGCAGAGCGCCTGGAAACCGAACGCCCAAGCGACGAGGTATTGAATAAGAATCCTTGTAAATTGATCGATAACCGATCAAAATGCAAGGATGATAGATCGCCTTCTGAGCACCGATCTGCGCGAACGCCTGGCCTTTTATCCCGGCGTGGTGCTGCTCGGTTCGCGCCAGGTCGGCAAGACGACATTGGCCCGTGCCATCGCCGCCGAACACCCGGATGCTCTGGTGCTGGACCTGGAGCGCCCCGGCGACCGGGCGCAGTTGGCGGAGCCGGAGCTTTTTCTGGCCCAGCACCGCAACCGGCTGGTGGTGCTGGACGAGGTGCAGATGTTGCCCGACCTGTTCACGCATCTGCGGCCGGAGATTGACGCCGACCGGCGCGCTGGACGCTTTCTGTTGCTCGGTTCGGCCTCCGGTGCGCTGCTGCGCCAGCGTGCCGAGTCCTTGGCTGGCCGCGTCGGCTACCTCGAACTGACGCCGTTGCTGGCCAGCGAGTTGCACGCCGATCTGGCCACGCTGCAGCAGTTGTGGCACCGCGGCGGCTTTCCGTTGAGCCAACTGGCGTCGAATGACCGGCTCTCGTATGCGTGGCGGCAGGACTTCATCCAGACTTTCCTGCAGCGCGACCTGCCGCGGATGGGTGTGACCATTGCGGCCGATACGCTGCACCGCTTCTGGCGCATGCTGGCCCATCTGCAGGGTCAGCTGTTCAATGCTTCGCAGCTTGGCATGTCGTTGGGTGGTGCATCGCATACCACTACCGGTCGCTACCTGGATCTGCTGGTCGATACGATGCTGGTGCGGCGCCTGGAGCCTTATCTGGCCAACGTGGGCAAACGCCTGGTGAAGTCGCCCAGGGTCTATATCCGCGACAGCGGCCTGGTGCATGCGCTGCTGAACATTGCCAGCCTGTCCGATCTGCAGGGCCATCCGGTCGTTGGCGCATCGTGGGAGGGATTCGTGGTTGAGCAGGTGCGGGCCCATTTGCCCGCCGGCGCCGAGATGGGGTTCTACCGCACGGCCGCCGGCGCCGAGCTGGACGTCGTAGTCCAGGCCGGTCGGCGGCGGCTGGGTATCGAGGTGAAGTTTTCGTCGGCACCGACCGTGACCAGAGGTTTCTGGCAGGCTGTGGGCGATTTGAAGCTTGACAAGGCGGTGGTGGTGGCGCCGGTTGAGCGGCGTTATCCGCTCAAGGAAGGCGTGGACGTGGTGCCGGTGTGGGAGCTGCCGGTGTTGCTGGCGCAGTGAGTGCAGGCGGCGTGTTGGTGCCGTGCCTGCTGCCCCCCGCAGCACACCTGGTGTTCAGGCCGGCGATCCGGGCAGTTGTCTTTACTCGCCGGCACTTTCAATTTGCGCCAAAAATGAAGCCGCGCAATCGCGCAGCGCAGGAGATCCCGAATTCATCGCCAGTGCCAGGACTTGCTCTGCATACACGGCATCTTCATGGAAGCGTGTGGTGTCAACGCGCCAGCCATGCCCGTTCATCAGCCATTTGAAGTCAACTTCCGCCAGCAGCGAATCGGAGATATCAAAGTTTGTGCGTGCTGAGATGGCGACGGCTGGTTCCGGCCCTGAGGCGCGGTATCCGTTGCGTCCCGCAGCGATGGCGGTCTGGCTGGTAGACATCGAGCATTCCTCTTCAACTACACAAACAGCAGGACAAAGGCAATACATCCCAGCAGGATCGTCCAGGTCAGGGGGCTTGTCGCCGGCTGCCTGGCGTTGCGAAGATCAGGCGTCGAGAGCATCGAGATGATGGTCGAATCCTGGTCCAGATCGAAGAAAGTGTTGCGCATGAGGTCGCTCCTTTCAGACTCGTACTTCAACAAGCATGATTCGCGCCACGTGGTCCAGCGCGTTAAAAATCATCGGCTTGCGCACCAGGTCGTCGTAAGAGGCGGCGCAATGACAGGATCTTCGACACCCTCGCGTCACAAACGCCGCAGGTACCCAATCGAACCGGATGCAGACACCGACTGGCCCACAAAAAACCCCAGAACGGCCCTGCCGCATCCCCGTGCTTCGTGCCATGCTTGGGGCCAGCTATGTTCCAGTCCCACCTTTGACCCTTGACCGAGTTTGACTACATCATCGTGGGTGCCGGCTCGGCCGGCTGCGTGCTGGCCAACCGCCTGACGGCATCGGGCAGGCACAGCGTATTGCTGCTGGAAGCCGGTGGCAGCGACCGGCGCTTCTGGCTCAAGGCGCCTATCGGTTACGGCATGTCGTTCTACAACCCGCGGGTCAACTGGATGTACCGTACCGAGCCCGACCCCGGCCTGGCAGGCAGGCAGGCTTACTGGCCGCGCGGCAAGGTGCTGGGCGGCTCCAGCAGCATCAACGCCATGGTGTTCGTGCGCGGCCAGCCGGGTGATTTCGACGGCTGGGCGGCGCTGGGCAATCCGGGCTGGGGTTGGAGCGATGTCCTGCCCTACTTCATGAAGATGGAGGACAGCGTTCATGGGCCCAGTGCCGAGCGTGGCGTGGGTGGTCCGCTGCACGTGAGTGATGTGTCGGCCGACGTGCATCCCCTGTGCCAGACCTACCTGCTGGCCGGCACCCAGATCGGCCTGGTGCACAACCCCGATATCAACGGTGCGTCCAGCGAAGGCGTGGCGATCAACCAGATCACCACGCGCAATGGCTTGCGCGAATCGGCCAGCACCGCCTACCTGCGCCCGGCCATGCGCCGTGGCAACCTGAAGGTGGAAACCGGCGCGCTGGTAACACGCATCCTGCTGGATGGCCGGCGTGCCATCGGCGTGGACTATGTGCGGCACGGCCGGGCGCTGAGCTGCCGCGCCCGGTGTGAGGTAATCCTGGCGGCCGGTGCCATCAACTCGCCGCAGATTCTGCAGCTCTCCGGTGTCGGGCCCGGCGCCGCGTTGCAGGCAATGGGCATCCGGCCGGTGGTCGACAGCCCGGCCGTCGGCCGGCATCTGCAGGATCACCTGTGTATCGACTACGTCTACAGGTCCCGTGTGCCCACGCTCAACAACGAGCTGGGCCCCTGGCCGGCAAAGCTGTGGGCCGGCTTGAAATACGTCATGGCGCGGCGCGGGCCGCTGGCCTTGAGCATCAACCAGGGTGGCGGGTTCCTTCGCTCGCGTGCCGGGCTGGCGCAGCCCAATATGCAGCTGTATTTTTCGCCGCTGAGTTACATGCGCGCCGTGCCCGGCAAGCGGGAGCTGACCGCGCCCGACGCGTTTGCGGGCTTTTCGATTTGTGCCCAGCCCTGCCGCCCCAGCAGCCGCGGTTACCTGGAGCTGCGCAGCGCGGACCCGGGCCAGGCACCACGCATCGTGCCCAATTCGCTGGCCACGCAACATGACCGCGACGAGATGCTGGAGGCCGCTTTGTTCGTGCGCAAAATGGCCGCAACCCCGGCCTTCAGCGCCGTCATCGATCACGAAATTTTGCCAGGCAGCGATGTGCAGTCACCCGCGCAGATGATGGAAGACATCCGCCAGCGCGCGTCCACCGTGTTCCACCCGGTCAGCACCTGCCGCATGGGGCCCGATCCGCGGCAGGCGGTGGTGGACCCCCAGTTGCGTGTTCACGGCGTGCAGGGCTTGCGTGTGATTGACGCCTCGGTTTTCCCCACCCTCACCTCCGGCAATACCAACGCACCCACCATCATGCTGGCCGAAAAAGGCGCCGACCTGGTGCTGGCTGGAAGCTGACGTTCCCCATGGATCACACTGAACTGATGCAGGACTGCAAACTCGCCCCCTACTGGTGGGACGACGTGCCCCGGCCCGTGTTGCCCGACGCGCCCCTGCCCGCCACGGTGGACGTGGCCGTGATCGGCGCTGGCTACACCGGCCTGCACGCGGCCTTGCAGACCGCACGTGGCGGGCGTTCTACCCTGGTGCTGGATGCCGAAGAAGCCGGCTGGGGCTGCAGCACGCGCAATGGCGGCCAGGTATCGACCAGCATCAAGCCCGGCTTCGACCAATTGGCGCGCCGCCATGGTGCGGACCGCGCGACAGCCATCCTCAAGGAGGGGCAGCAGTCGCTGGCCTGGATAGCGGAGTTTGTCCAGCGCGAGGGTATCGCCTGTGACTTTGGCCGGGTCGGGCGATTTCATGCGGCGCACAACGCGGCGCAGTTCGAGGCCCTGGTCCAAAGAGTCACCACGCAACCCAAGGGCCTGGAAGTGGAGGCCCACGTGGTGCCGCGTGCCGAGC
>JANLPN010000157.1:0-8944 GCA_031367285.1 Betaproteobacteria bacterium
ACCGGGGCTGCCACCGGCACCGCCGCGGCCGCGCCCGGGGTCTGGCCATAAGGCAGCAGGCCCACGTCGGAGGGCCGGTTGCGCACAAACAGCAGGCACAGCAGGGCGATCAACACAGCGCCAAAAAACACCGGCACCACGGCCGAGCGCCAGCCCCAGTTTTCTATCATCCAGGCGGCAATCGGCAAAAAAGCGAGTTGCCCGGTGGCCGAGCTGGCTGCCAGCGTGCCTATGACCAGGCCACGGAGTGTGACAAACCAGCGGTTCGCCACCACGGCACCGAGCACCAGCGCGGTCAGGCCGGTGCCTATGCCCAGCATCAGGCTCCAGACGACAAATAGCTGCCACAGCTGCGAGGCCAGCGTAACCAGCGCCATGCCGCCGCCCACCAGCGCCAGGCCGGTGCACATGACCGCGCGCAGGCCGTAACGCTCCATCAGCACGGCGGCGAACGGCCCCATCAGCCCGAACAAAGCGAAGCGCACCGCCAGTGCCGACGACACCTGTTCGGTGCTCCAGCCAAACTCCTTGCCCAGCGGCTGCATCATGGCACCCGGCAGGCCCAGCGCGGCCGACATCATGAGCATGGTGAGGAAGGTGACGGCGGCGACTATCCAGCCGTAGTGGATTCCGCGGCGCTGCAGCCAGATGGAGAAGGATTTGGCAAACATGGGGCTAGGTTCGGGTGAAGTTGGGTTGAATGAAATGTTTTGTACCGTGCGGCGTTCAGCCAGCGTGTTCGGCCAGCCCGTCTGCGCCCAATATGGAGAGCGACTCGTCGATCAGCGCGTGCAGGGCGGCCACGCGTTTTGGGCCAAGCCGGGACTCCAGCTGCTGCTGGGCCTGCTTCCAGTGGCGCTGCGCCTCCTGGCGTTTGGCGCTGCCGGCCGGAGTGATTTGCACCAAGCGGCTGCGCGCGTCGGCACCCGCGCCCACCGCGAGCCAGCCGGCCGCCACCAGCGGCTGCAGGTTGCGGCTGAGCGTGGAGGCCGTCATGCGCAAGGTGGCTGCCAGGTCCACCGGGCGCACCGGGCCGAGCCGAGCCACATTGGACAGCAGCGAATACTGGGTGGTGCGCAAGCCGCTCTGCGCCACCTCGGCGTCGTAATGCTGGTTGACGCGGCGCATCAGCTGGCGCAGTTTGGAGTTGGTGCAGCCCTTGGGCAGGCTTTCAGTAGTCATGGGTAATCATTGTACATGCAACTAATGTATATGCAACTGTTGCAGATACAATGGTGGCATGGAAACCTCCAACATCGCAACGGCGGCACCCGAAATTGCCTTGAAGCCACCCGCAAATACACGGGTGCTCGACGCACGTACCCGGCTGCTGCTGGAGGCGCCCATCGTGCCCACGCTGCTGCGCCTGGCGGCGCCCAATGTGCTGGTCATGCTGGCGCAGGCGGCCGCGGGCCTGATCGAGACCTACTTTGTGGGCAAGCTCGGTCTCGACGCCCTGGCCGGCATGGCGCTGGTGTTCCCGGTGGTGATGCTGATGCAGATGATGTCCGCCGGTGCCATGGGCGGCGGTATTGCGTCGGCCATTGCGCGTGCGCTCGGTGCCGGCCGTCGCGCCGATGCCGACGCGCTGGTGCTGCACGCCATGTTGATCGCGCTGGGTTTCGGCGTGGCCTTCATGCTGGTTTTGCTGCCGGGCGGGCGCTGGCTGTATCCCCAGCTGGGTGGCAGCGGCGCGGCGCTGGAGGCCGCCATGACCTATTCCAACTGGGTCTTTGCCGGGGCCATCCTGGTCTGGATATTCAATGGCCTGGCGGCCGTGATACGCGGCACCGGCAATATGGCAGTGCCCGCCAACGTCACCGTGGCCGGTGTGGTGTTCCTGGTGCCGGCGTCGCCCTTGCTGATTTTTGGCTGGGGGCCGCTGCCGGGCATGGGTATCGCGGGTGGTGCCGTCGCACTGCTGCTGTATTACCTGCTGGGCATCGTGGTGTTGCTGCACTACCTGCGCTCCAGCCGCAGCCTGCTCAAGCCCGGGTTGCGCGGTATCGCGCTGCGCTGGCCGTTGTTTCGCGACATCCTGCGGGTCGGGCTGCTGGGCTCCGTCTCCACCGTGTCGACCAACCTGGCGATTGGCATTGCCACGGCGCTGGCTGGCCACTTCGGCGCTGCTGCAATTGCCGGCTATGGCACGGCGTCGCGGCTCGAATATTTGCTGGTGCCGCTGGTGTTCGGGCTGGGGGCGCCGCTGGTGGCCATGGTGGGCACCTGCATGGGCACCTGCATGGGCGCCGGCCAGCATGAACGCGCGATGTGCGCGACCTGGGCCGGCGCCGCCATCGCCTTCGGCCTGACGGAGGTGATCGGCGTCGCCGCGGCGCTGTTCCCGCGCCCCTGGCTGCTGCTGTTCGGCAACGACCCGGCCATGCTGGAGACCGGCACACAGTACCTGCGCGCGGTCGGCCCGCTGTACGGCTTTTTCGGTGTCGGGCTGGTGCTGCATTTTGCTTCGCAGGGGGCGGGGCGGCTGTTGTGGCCGATCCTGGGCAACCTGGCGCGCCTGGCGGTGGCCGGGCTTGGCGGCTGGCTGGTGCTGCGCTGGAGCGGCCATCTGGGCCATGTGTTCGCCGTACAGGGCGTGGCCCTGGTGGTGTACGCCGTGGTCACCGCATCGGCCATCGCCGGCGGCGCCTGGTTCGGTCGTGTTGGCTGGCCGCGTACGACGGCCGGGCTGTTGCGTCGGTTGCAGCGGGTCTTGCCAACCAAGCTGTGACTGGCACTATTGCGACAGCTTGGCCGGCGTGAAGGGCAGGTCGCGCAGGCGCTTGCCGGTGGCGTTGTAGAGGGCATTGCTGATAGCTGTCCGGGACGGGCAGCCAGCGGAACCCGATTTCAGTCCTCTACGGGCACTCCGATTACCAGCAGAACGGCATAGTCCTGTTTCTTGCAGCCATTGACCGCAGGCATCACGCCCCCTGGAGCCACCGGAAACGCGGTCTGCTGCGCGTTGACGGGTGAACACGAACCCTCACCCTTGGCCGGCAGGTAACGCGCGGAGCGGCAGCCCAGGTGCGTCACATCGTAGAGTGTCGCGCCCTTGTCAAGCTCCCAGCGCGTATTGCCATTCCTGTCGGCCGGATGAATGGTCAGCACGGCTATCGCGTCGCGGCCACCCGTGACCACATATTTGCGTGCAGGGACTGGAAAGACCGGTTGCTCCATGATCAAGCCGTGTTCTTCGAGCCACCAGTCTCTGGAGTCGAATTGCCAGCGCGCCGGGGTCATTCCCCCAGTGCTCTTCAATTTGTCGTATTTGTCCAATGTGATCCCCCGCGGGCCTGGGTCCAGGGGCCACAGGCCCCACGATTGCGCGTCGCTGCCGGAGCTTGCGCCGGGGTCACCCAGGGCCGCAATGAACTGCGTCGGAATGCGCTGGTACCGTAGTTTGCCTCCGCTCGCGGCGAATATCGGCTGACCAGTGGCAACCATTGCCACAAGAAGAAGCATGGCAAGGCATGCCCTGAGCGTCCTGAGTTTCGAGATCATTGTTCGATTCTCCTTCCAGTGCGTGTATGAATAAGTCGGCGCTGCTTTGAACGGAATTGTCAATCCAAATCGGTGTTTTGACTATTCCGCAGGGGTGCGTGTTTCTTCTATCATCGCCGCCAGGCGCCGGCAGCTTCCGCGCCGCAACCCAACCAGACCCATGCCCAAGCGCAAACCCGCCCCACCCGAGAGCCTGGACCAGATCGACACCAGCATGGTGGAGAGCTTTATCGGCTACAGCACGCGCAGGGCTTCGCTGGCCATTGGGGACACCTTCATGCAGCGCATGGCGGTACTCGATCTGCGTCAGGTCAACTTCACCTTGCTGGTGCTGATCGCCACCAACCCGGGCATCATGTCCAGCCAGTTGTGCGCCTTGCTGAAAATCCAGTCGTCGAACCTGGTCGCGATGGTCAAGCAGCTGCATGACCGGGGGCTGATCGAGCGCCAGCCGCACCCCAATGACGTGCGCGCCTGGGGCCTGCACCTGACCGCGCAGGGGCGCGGCTTCGTCAAAAAGGCGCAGGCCACGGCACAGGCGGCGGGGCTGGAGGCAACCGCCCGACTGACGGATGCGGAACGCGCTACGCTGGCCATGCTGCTGCGCAAGATTTACCAGTAGCGGCGCCTGCGGGTTAATACGGATTCGCCGCGCCGGTGATCGGCCTAGGATGGCTATATTTTATAGCTATAAGCTTGCCCATGCCGCATTCCAGCTCCGCTACCAGCAGCCTCGACGAGGTGCAGGTTGAACACCGGGGTGCCGTGTCCATCGTGCGCCTGTGCCGCCCCGCCAAGCGTAATGCCTTGAGCGACAGCTTGATGGCGGCGCTAGCGCAGCGCTTTGCCGAATTGCCGGATTCCACGCGCGCCGTGGTACTGCACGGGGAGGGCGACCACTTCAGCGCGGGGCTGGACCTGAGCGAGCTCAAGGAACGCGACGCGGCGCAGGGCCTGCACCACTCACGCTCCTGGTACCCCATCCTGCGCGACATCGAGTTCGGCCGCGTGCCGGTCGTCGCCGCGCTGCACGGCGCCGTTGTAGGCGGCGGCCTGGAACTGGCCAGCGCCTGCCACCTGCGCGTGGCCGACGACACGGCTTTCTTCGCGTTGCCCGAGGGCTCGCGCGGCATCTTCGTCGGCGGCGGCGGCTCGGTGCGTATACCCAAGCTGGCCGGCGCCCACCGCATGCTGGACATGATGCTCACCGGCCGCGTCTACAAGGCCGCCGAAGGCGTGGCCGCCGGCATGGCGCAGTACCACGTGCCGGCAGGCCTTGCTTTCACCAAGGCCATGGAGCTGGCCGAACGCATCGCCCAGAACGCTCCGCTGACCAATTACGCGTTGATGCACGGCCTGCCGCGGATCGCCGACCAGCCCGCGGACCATGGCTTTTTCACCGAGGCCCTGCTGGCCGGCATAACGCAGTCCGCGCCCGAGGCCAAGGCGCGCGTGCGTGTTTTTCTGGACGGCAGCGGGCCCAAGGTGAAGGTGTCATGAGCGCAGCGCCGGGCCGCCCCAAGCAAGCTCGCACCGCAGTGTGCAGCACGAAGGTACTCCTGTGAGCGCACCTGTCTACCGGAGCTTCACCTTTGGCGTGACGCGTGCCGCCCGCCACATGAAGGGCGACGTTACTTATCTGCGCTGCGACCAGGCCTTGCAGCCTTATCCCGGTCGCATGACCGACCAACTGATGCACTGGGCGGCGGCCACACCCGACCAGCCGCTGTACGCGCAACGCGACCCGGCCCGGGGTGGCGAATGGCGCACCCTGAGTTTCGGGCAGGCACTGCAGGCCGCGCGCAGCATAGGGCAGGCCCTGCTCGACCGTGGCCTGAACGCCGAACGGCCGCTGGCCATACTGAGCGAGAACAGCCTGGAACACGCCATGCTGGCACTGGGCGCCATGCTCGCCGGTGTGCCGTTCTGTGCCGTGTCCCCCGCGTATTCGCTGGTGAGCCAGGACTTCGACAAGCTGCGCCATGTGGTGCAGACACTCACACCGGGCCTGGTATACGCTGCCGACTGGGGCCGATTCAAGCGGCCGATAGAGGCCGTTTTCGGGCCGGATGTTGAAGTCGTGGTCAACGCGCTCCCGGCCGCGGCGGCCGGGCGGCGGCTGACGCCGCTGTCCAAGCTGCTCGCCACGGCGCCTGCGCCGGCGCTGGACGCCGCCATGTTGGCCACCAACCCCGACACCATCGTCAAGTTCCTCTTCACCAGCGGCTCCACCAAATTGCCCAAGGCGGTGATCAACACGCAGCGCATGATTTGCGCCAACCAGCAGCAATTGCGCCAGTCCATACCCTTCCTGGCCCAGGAGCCGCCGGTGCTGGTGGACTGGTTGCCCTGGAACCACACCGCGGGCGGCAACCACGACTTCTTCATGGCGCTGTTCAATGGCGGCACCCTGTACATCGACGAGGGCAAACCCACGCCGGCCCTGATAGGCGAGACGTTGCGCAACCTGCGTGAAATCGCGCCCACCTGGTTTTTCAACGTGCCGGTGGGCTACGAGGCGATGGTCCGTGCCATGGATAACGACGCGGTGTTGCGGCGCAATTTCTTCTCCCGATTGCGCCAGATGTTGTATTCCGGCGCCTCGCTGGCCCAGCCCATCCAGGACGCGCTGTATGCCCACGCCGAGCGGGAGTGGGGCGAGCGCATCGTCATGACGGCCGGGCTCGGCATGACGGAGTCGTCTCCCTTTGCGTTATTCGTCACCACGCCGCACGCCCAGGCCGGCCATGTAGGCCTGCCCGCTGCCGGGCTGGAACTGAAGCTGGTGCCCAGCGGCGACAAGCAGGAGGTGCGTTACCGCGGCCCCAACATTACGCCGGGCTACTGGCGCAACCCCGAGGCCACGCGCGAGGCCTTCGACGAGGAAGGCTTTTTCCGTACCGGGGACGCCGTGGCCTGGATAGACCCCGGCGACATCCACCTGGGGCTGCGCTTCGACGGCCGCATTGCGGAAGACTTCAAGCTGTCCACCGGCACCTTCGTGAGTGTCGGGCCGCTGCGGGCGCGCATCATCGCCGCCGGGGCGCCGTATGTGCAGGACGTGGTGCTGACGGGCTTGAACCTGCACGAGGTCGGTGCCCTGGTGTTACCTACACCGGCGCTGCGCGACCTCGCCGGTCTGCCGCCCGGCGCATCGATGCTTGAGGTGGTGGCGAGCCCGCCGGTTGTGGCCTGGTTGCAGGGCCTGGTCGACCGGCTGGCCGTGTTGGCCACCGGCAGCGCCAATCGCATCGCCCGCGCTGTGTTGCTGGCGGAGCCGCCCTCGCTGGACAAGGGCGAAGTTACCGACAAGGGCTCCATTAACCAGCGTGCCGTACTCAAACACCGCGAGGCCCTGGTCACCGCGCTGCATGCCGGCACCGCTCCCCACATTGCAGTGCCTGTTGTCCGGCCTGCCGCTGTGCTCCGCGCCTGAATTCCCCGCCACCCCCACACAACCCAAGAAGGAGAGACCCGCATGAACACACGCAGACACACCCTCAAGGCCCTGGCCACCGGCGGTATCGCCACGGCACTGGGCATTCCGCTCGTTACCCGCGCGCAATCGACCGCCGTGGAGACCCTGCGCATCATCGTCGGCTTTCCGCCCGGCGGCACCACCGATGCCTTCGCCCGGGCGCTGGCCGACAAGCTGCGCGGCAGCTACGCCAACACGACGCTGGTGGAAAACAAGCCGGGCGCGGGTGGCCAGATCGGTGTCACGTTCCTGCGCGACAGCCCGGCCGATGGCTCGGTGATGCTGCTCACGCCGGGTTCCATGCTGACGATCTATCCGCATACCTTTCCCAAGTTGCCGTACAAGGTGGACGATGTGGCGCCCATCAGCACCGCGCTGTACACGGCCCACGCCTTTGGTGTCGGCCCGCTGGTACCCGTGTCGGTCAAGTCGCTGCGCGACTACCTGGATTGGGCCCGGGCCAACCCCGGCCTGGCCAATTACGGCACGCCCGGCGCCGGCTCCATGCCGCATCTGGTGGCCGCGCTGCTCGAAAAGGCGTCCGGCGTCGCCATGAAGCAAATCCCTTACCCCGGCTCCGGCCCGGGCATCCGGGACCTGCTGGGCGGCCAGATCGCGTCCTTCTCGTCGCCGCTGGGCGACTACCTGCCGCACCTGGCGGCCGGGCGCCTGCGCGTGCTGGCGGTCAGCGGCACGGCACGCTCGCGTTTTGCGCCGGATACGGCGACCTATGTGGAGCAGGGTTTCGCGGAACTGAACATGCGCGAGTGGTACGGCCTGTTCATGCCGGGGCGCACGCCTGCCGCCGTAGCCCAGCGCGCCAACGTCGCCGTGCGGACCGCGCTGGCGATGAAGGAACTGATCGACTTCGGCCTGCCGCTGGGCCTGGAGGTGGTCGCGTCGCCCACGCCGGAGGACTTCGCGCGCACGCTGAAGGCGGACGCGGACCTGTGGGGCCCCTACGTGCGCAGGATTGGGTTTACGGCCGATTCCTGAGCTTCAGTTTTCTGCCGCCTTCTGACGCGTGTGGCGACCAGCTGGATACACTGGGGCCAAGTCTTTGGAAGCGAGCGAAATCGTGAAGCCAATATTACGCATCGTCGCAGGTCTGGCGACGGCAATTTTCGGTATTGCATCCGCGCAAACCATCGGTTCGTGGGACTACGAAATCAACAATGATTTTTACGCCGGAACCGTAAACGACAGCAGCAATACCTTTGGGCAACAGTGCTCGACATCCGATCGCAAGTGCCGGTATTTCGTTGGCCTGCCTACCAGTTGCAAGGATGGGGCGCCGTACCCGGCGCTGGTCAATTCAGACAGCGGCGCGTTCCCCGCCAAACTGGTTTGTGTAGGAAGAGTCGGAAAATACAACTTGTACCGTTATGTTTTCGAAGACTTTGGCGACATCGATTCGGCAGTCCGCAACTCAAAGCGGATCGGCATCGCGGTTCCCATGGAAAGCAGTGAGGTCATGGTGCTCAGATTCCCACTCGACGGAGCAATAGCGGCCATCACGATGATGCGCAACGCGGCCGATCGCGCGAACGGGAAATAATCGCTGGCGGCACCGAAGGGCCACGTCTTGACCGCACCGATAGACCTTCGCTCCGACACCGTCACCCGTCCGACCGACGCCATGCGGGCCGCCATGGCCGCCGCCCCGGTGGGGGACGACCAGTACGGCGAAGACCCCACTACCAACCGCCTGCAGGCTCGTATGGCGGCCGGTTGCCCGAAGACCACGCCAACGCGCGCGCCCTGGCCGAACGGCTGCTGGCCGGCGCGCCGGTGCAACTGGACCTGGCCACGGTGCAGACCAATATTGTCGTCTTCCATCTGCCACCGGCGCTGCCGCTGGACGCCCCCACACTCAGCGCGCTGGCGCGCGAGCGCGGTGTACTCGTCAACGCTTTCGGCCCGCGTACGGCTCGTGCGGTGACCCACCTGGACGTGGACCGC
>JANLPN010000595.1:0-1710 GCA_031367285.1 Betaproteobacteria bacterium
GTTGAAGGTGCAGTATCCGTTGGGGTGCCCATACCCAGCATGGTGAAAGCCGGAGCATGGAGCTACGGCCACTCGACCATTGCGCAGTGCTTCACGTGCGGCGGCCAGCATGGCGCCGCTGGTATATGGCAAAGACTTTGCCACCGCTTCCGAATGGTTGCCAAAACCATTGGCAACCCGGCATGACAAGACTGCGTCTACGAACTCCGGCAGATGTGCGCGTGCAATGTCTTCCTGGGTCGCGGGTTCCGGTGCGATCACGCTCAAAGGAATGTCCAGCTCGAGCCATGATTCGACCGCTGCCGCGGGCTTGGCGGCGCTCGGTGAGAAGCTGTCTGTTTGCGCCACCATCAAGGGCGAATAGAAGACCGGCAAACGGTCCAGCTTGGCTGCGGGTGTGGTGGCGATGGGTGAAGGCTGGGGTAGTGGCTTGTTGGACATACCCACAAGCTTAAGCCCATACAGGCTCAAGAAATGAGCCACTGCGGCATTGCCCAATCAGAACTCGGCTGCAAGAGCAGTCAACCCGCAGTAGAGCACCCTTCTCTGCCTGCTCAGCCTGCAAACCCACCCCCCAGGCGTGACGGGTGGCTGCGCCGGTTCGCTGGAAGTATTCGCGCCTGCTACAAACGGCACGCGTCCAAACCGTGGTGGTCACGCCAACCAAGATTGCGCGCTACAAACACCATCTGCGCGAGACTGCAAGCGGGACGGCGCGGACGCCCGGCGCGCTCGCCAACCGGTCGGAATGGCGCCAGCAGGGCTTCGACACGCTCAGACCAGTTCAGACAACTTCAAAGCCTCGGGCCTGAGCGGCACCAGGTCAAGAATATTGACAGGCAGGTTGGTGCCGATCGACTGCACGGCCGCGATGCCTACCGCAATCGACGCCGCGCCTTGCTCGTGGCCGGCGGTGCGGCCCAGCACATCGGGTGGTGCCGCCGGCCCGTAAAAATGGGCATTCAGGATCTCGTCCGCACCACCGTGCGCAGCACGGATCTCGGGCATGGGAACGAGATAACTGCTCTGGAAATGCGGGAACACGCGTATCCATTCGCCTTCGGCCTCGGCCCCTGGCTTGTCCTCGATCTTCCAGTTTTTGGGGCTTACGGCCCGGTTCATGTGGGTGCCTATGAACTCGTGGTATTCGATGCGGCCCCGGTCTCCGTTAAAAGTCACGCGCATACCCTCGCGCGGGCTGTAACAGACCAGCGAATAAGTCAGTAGCTGGCCGGTGCGGTAACGCACGTTGAGCGACATCTGGTCCGGGATCGAAATCCCTTCCCGAAAAACGTTCTGGTCGCGCAGGTAGCCGGAGTCCGCCTCACCGCCCAGATACAGCCTGCGAAACGACTCGCTCTCGGTCAGGTCCAGGCAAAACGGGTCGGCCTTGGCTGCGGGCTCACCGGTGTAACGCGCATACCGGGTGAGTTTTTCGTCGCCGCGATTTGTCGCATTCTGTTTGCCATAAAAAACCAGGTCGCCGTAGGCAAATACCTGTTGCGGTATCGCGTCCAGCCACCAGTTCACCAGGTCGAAGTGGTGCGTGCTTTTGTGTACCAGCAAGGTCCCCGAATTCTCGATCTGTGCTTGCCAGCGCCGGAAGTAGTCGGCGCCATGATTGGTGTCCAGCAAATACTCCAGATTGACCGAGTGGATTTTGCCCACCGTGCCACTGGCGATCAGCTCCTTGACCCGGCTGCGAAACGG
>JANLPN010000048.1:0-14328 GCA_031367285.1 Betaproteobacteria bacterium
TCCATCGGCTCACAATTTACGTTCCACGCTTCCTTCCCACACTCGGTCGCCCTCATGCAGTTGCGCTTCACTTCGTTCGTCGTGATCAACTTACGGCGGGACTTGCACCCGCAGGAGTGCGCCCATGCTGGGCGCACAAGAAAAAGCCCGACAAGGTCGGGCTTCAATCGGGCCGCCGCAAAGACGAAATCCTCATGCGCGAGCAGCTCTCAATCTCATCGAGAAGTCGCGCAAAGCCGAAATCCCGCTTTCCTCTGCACGATGGCACCAAGCCTGTAATTCGCCTGCCAATTGCTCTCGCGAATGTGAGGTGTTGAGCCAAAGCTGGCGCAACTCTTCGCGCATCGTCAACATCTTGTCCAGCACTGGATGGGCCGCGCGAGCCTGGGCAAGTTTCGGCATGGCAGCCGCTGGAACCTTGTCGGCATCACGGTGAATCCAGCGTTTGGCCGCCTCCAACACCGTCACATCGCCTTGTCTCGCCTTAAGGGTGGCAATTTCCACTTTACAGGCGCGACGCATATCTTTGGCATAACCAGCCATCATCTCGTAACGATTGGCAATCAGCGCCTCCAATGTTTTTTCGTCAGCCACCGGCCGTATATTGCCCAACTGCAATTTTGGCGGTGTTTTCTTGACTCTCGCCAAGCCTATTTTTTCCAGCAGGCTGATGTAGACCCACCCGATATCAAACTCATACGGTTTGACAGAAAATTTGGCCGAAGTCGGGTAGGTGTGATGGTTGTTATGCAATTCTTCCCCGCCAATCAGCACACCCCAAGGCACAATATTTGTACTGGCGTCAGGCGCTTCAAAATTCCGGTAGCCCCAATAGTGCCCGATACCGTTGACGACGCCAGCAGCGGTCACGGGTATCCAAGCCATTTGTACCGCCCAAACCGCCAGACCAAGAGCACCGAAAAAAGTAAGGTCCAAAATCATCATTAGTCCCACACCTTGCCAACTGTAGCGCGAGTAGACATGACGCTCCAGCCAGTCATTCGGGCAACCCTGGCTGTATTTGCTCAAGGTTTCCTGGTTCTTCGATTCAGCACGGTACAACTCCGCACCCTGCCAAAATACCTTTTTGATTCCATGGGCAACAGGGCTGTGCGGATCCTCCGCAGTCTCGCACTTCGCATGGTGCTTGCGGTGAATCGACACCCACTCTTTGGTGACTTGGCCAGTACCGATCCATAGCCAGAAGCGGAAGAAGTGCGTAGGGATCGCGTGCAAATCCATCGCACGGTGGGCCTGATGGCGATGCAGATAAATGGTCACGCTGGCAATAGTGATGTGCGTAGTGAATAACGTGTACAGCACGATCTCCCACCAGGACAGGTCCCACAGCCCATGGGACAACCACTCAATGACCGCATTCAATACCGCCCAATCGGGTAAAAACATATTTTTCCACTCTCTGAAAGAGTTATTTGAAATAATTAGATCGGCTAACACTCTGCGCGACCGGAGCCTCATTTTATGGCGTCACGATCAATTTGACTACCGAGAATGATCAATATCGGTAAAAAACCGGAAAAGCAGCCAAAGCTCCTATTTCTTCCGCCAAACGGCGGCGAAAAATCCATCAGTGGCGTGTCTATGGGGCCACAGACGAAGGTATTTGAGCCCACCCGGTCCATCACTGCACAAATCTTGTGCGCCCACCACTTTCAAGTTGGTCATGATCTGGCCGACATCAAGGGAGGTGAACTCACTGTTCAGCTCAGAAAATGACTCGGCAACGGACTCGTTTTCTTGAGGCAAAAGACTACATGTTGCGTAAACCAAGCTTCCACCAGATTTCAGCAGGCGAGCCGCACTTTGCAGGATCGACAATTGCTTGACCGCCATTTCATCGACCGACTGGGCTGTCTGCCGCCACTTGAGATCGGGGTTGCGACGCAAAGTGCCAAGCCCCGAGCACGGTGCATCAACCAGCACGCGATCAATTTTGCCGGCGAGCCGCTTGATGCGCTCGTCACGCTCATGGGCTATCACAGCCGGGTGCACGTTAGACAGCCCACTGCGTGCCAGACGGGGTTTCAGCGCGTCGAGTCGATGGGCCGATGTGTCAAAAGCGTAAAGGCGCCCGGTGTTGCGCATACTAGCGCCCAAAGCCAGCGTCTTTCCGCCTGCGCCTGCGCAAAAATCGACCACCATTTCACCCCGCCCAGCATCTACAAGCATTGAAAGCAACTGGGAGCCTTCGTCCTGCACCTCAAATGCCCCACGTGCAAATGCGTCCAACTTGCTCAAAGCCGGTTTACCCGCGATACGCAGACCCCAGGGGGAATAGGAAGTCGGCACCGCCTTGATTCCGGCCTTCGCCAACTCGGCCTGAATGTCCTTGCGTTTGGCGTTGAGCGCGTTCACCCGCAAATCCAGCCCTGCACCCAGGTTAAGACTCTCCACCAGCGGCCAGAACTGATCGCCAAGTTGGTCCTTGAGCGGTTGCACCAGCCAGTCGGGCAGGTTATGCCGGTGCCGTTCCATCAGATCAGCAACTTTGATCTTTTCGCACTGATCCAGCCAGTTTTTTTCCTGCTCACTCAGCGCACCGCGCAAAAAATCCCCAGGGCCGTAAAACCCCAGAATCGCGAGACGCCGGTCTCTTGGGCCACTGCCGGAGGGCGCATAGTGATCAAACAACAACTTCTTGCGCAAAACCGTGTACACCGTCTCCGCCAGTGTGGCACGCTCGCGCGGACCCAAGCCGCGATGGTCGCGGAAAAACCGCGACACTATGGCATCGGCGGGGTGGTCAAATTTGAGTGTGAGCCGGACCAGTTCCGAACAGGCCTCAAGCAAGGCTTTAGGATGCATGGCGGCAGATTGTCCCATGCGCCACTGGATCGCCCCCAGGAGTGGGAACGAAGTTGTGGTGGGGACACACAACTTCGCGAAACACTTGTGACGCCATCACTGATACCGCGGCGCGCTGAGGGGAGCTTGCATATGACCAACCACACACTCCCGCCCCTGGACGAGACCCGTAAGGGCCAATACCGCCATTACAAGGGCATGCGCTACGAGGTAGTGGCCACAGTGCGCCACAGCGAAACGCTGGAGCCAATGACCCTATACCGCGCTCTGTATGGCGAACAGGGGCTTTGGGTACGGCCGGCCGTCATGTTCAATGAAGAAGTCGTGATCGATGGCGTACGCCAGCCACGATTTACCTGGATTTCGGAATAGGCGGTTACGGCCTTTCGGCAGCCCACTGACACAGCCGTCGGTTGTCCATGAAAGCAAGTGGCAGTGCTGGCTGGCACTGGCGTGATCGCGATATTGCCGGCCGGAGGCATCAGTACCAGCATCAAGACATGGCAAAACGCATGGCGAAACCGGTCCAGGTAATGCTGTCGCTCAAGGTGCCGTCCCGGTTTCCGATCAAGGAGACGAACTTTTTGCTACATTTTTTGCAGCAATCCGGCAATGGCCTGGGGATAAATTGCATGCTCCTGCGTCAACACGCGGACCGCCAAACTGGCAGGTGTATCCCCCGACAGCACCGGTACCACCGCCTGCGCAAGGATAGGGCCGTGGTCGAGCTCCGCCGTCACAAGGTGCACCGTGGCGCCGCTGAACCTGCAACCTGCCTCCAGCGCACGCTGGTGCGTGTGCAAGCCCGGAAAAGCCGGCAGCAGCGAGGGGTGGATATTGACCAGGCGCCCGGCGTACCGGGCAACGAAGCCGGGCGTAAGAATACGCATGAAACCTGCCAAAAGCACCAGTGTTGGGCGACCCGACTCGTCGTAACTGTCAATTACCTCCGAAAGCGCGGCGTCAAAAGCATCTCGCGAGCCGAACGTCTTGTGGTCCAACGCCGTTGTCGCGATGCCCTGCTCGCGGGCGAACACAAGACCCTTCGATTGCGCCCGGTTGCTGACCACTGCGGCGACGCGTGCGCCGTATCGGTCGTGCCACGCCTCACGCCGCGCTGTCCGGACAATGGCGGCCATATTTGAGCCGCCGCCAGAGATCAAAATGACGATGTTTTTCATACGCGCCCAAATTATGACCTTGACCCCCATCGAGACCCGTGTACTTGCAACTCTCATGGAGAAGGCACGCACTGTTCCAGACAGTTACCCGCTGACGCTCAACTCCCTGGTATTGGGCTGCAACCAGAGAAGCAGCCGTGAGCCGTTGATGGAACTCGGTGAAGCCGAGGTAGCAACGGCGCTTGACGCCCTCAATTCGGCGGGGTTGGTCCGTGAAACGAGCGGCGGGCGCACCACACGGTACGAGCACAACTTCCAGCGCGCCTTAGGTGTACCGGAGCAATCCGCCGTCTTGCTGGGTCTCTTGATGCTGCGTGGTCCGCAGACCGCGGGCGAACTGCGGCTCAATACCGAGCGCTGGTACAAGTTTGCGGATATCTCTTCGGTGGAAGGTTTTCTCCACGAACTGCAGGACCGTCCCGAAGAAAAGGGCGGCCCACTGGTGGTCAAGCTGGCGCGCGTTGCGGGCATGCGCGAACAACGCTGGGCACACCTGTTGTGCGGGCCCGCTGACGCAGCCCAAACCGCCGCGGCGAGTGCATCCGTTTCACCCGGTAGCCTTGGAACAGGCGACCACGCGCAGCGTATCGAACGACTCGAAGCCGAGGTAGCCCGCCTGGGCAACACGGTGCAAAAATTGTGTACGGAATTGGGCTTGTCACCACCTGGACAGCCATAATCGGTCGCGCATGCCGAAAATACGACTGTTGCGACGTGGATACGTCAGCCTACAACAGCTTATCTGGAGACTCCCCGTATGGACCTGGCCTTTACCCCTGAAGAGCAAAAGTTTCGCGAAGACATTCGCGCCTGGGTGGCGGAGAGCCTGCCCCGTGAAATTTCGCAGAAGGTCCATAACGCCCAGCATTTGACGCGGGACGATATGCAGCGCTGGGCCAAGATCCTGGGTAAAAAGGGCTGGCTCGGTCATGGCTGGCCGGCGAAGTTTGGTGGCCCTGGGTGGAATTCAGTGCAGAAACACCTGTTCGAGGAAGAGTGCGCGCTAGCCGGCGCGCCCCGTGTGGTTCCGTTCGGGCCGGTCATGGTGGCGCCGGTGATCATGGCCTTTGGCAGTCTGGAGCAGCAAGCGCGTTTCCTGCCCGGCATCGCCAGCGGGGAGGTGTGGTGGAGCCAGGGCTACAGCGAACCCGGTTCCGGCTCGGACCTGGCCTCGCTCAAGACAAAAGCCGAACGCAGAGGCAGCAAATTTATCGTCAACGGCCAGAAAACCTGGACCACGCTGGGCCAATACGGCGAATGGATTTTTTGTCTGGTACGCACCAGCAACGATGGCAAGCCGCAAACCGGCATCAGCTTTCTTCTGATGGACATGACGTCCCCTGGCGTGACAGTGCGTCCGATCAAGCTGCTTGACGGCGGCGTGGAAGTCAACGAGGTATTTTTTGACAATGTCGAAGTGCCCGACGAGAACCTCATTGGCGAAGAGAACAAGGGCTGGACGTATGCCAAACATTTGCTGAGCCATGAGCGCACCAATATCGCCGACGTGAACCGTGCCAAGCGCGAGTTGGAGCGCCTCAAACGTATTGCCAAGGCCGAAGGTGTCTACGACGACACGCGCTTCCGGGACGAAATTGCCAAGCTGGAGGTCGACGTCGTCGCACTGGAGATGCTCGTTCTACGCGTTCTGGCGGCTGAAAAGTCGGGCAAACAGTCGCTCGATATCGCCGGGTTGCTGAAGATTCGCGGCAGTGAAATCCAGCAGCGTTACAGCGAGCTGATGATGTTGGCTGCGGGCCCGTATGCATTGCCGCTTATTCGCGAGGCCATGGAAGCCGGATGGCAGGGCGACGCGGTCGGTGCGCTGCATTGCGCGCCGCTCGCAACCACCTACCTCAACATGCGCAAAACCACCATTTATGGCGGGTCCAACGAAGTGCAGAGAAACATCGTTTCGCAGTTCGTGCTGGGTTAGCCCGGCGGCCGGGACCAACTGCGGATGAATACAGGGGACAAGAATGGATTTTGACTTCAGCGACGATCAGGAACAATTGCGCGACGCCGTCCGCAAATGGGTGGACAAAGGCTACAACTTCGAGCGTCGGCGGGCTATCGTCAACGCCGGCGGGTTTTCCCGCGATGCTTATCGCGAGTTGGCTGAGCTTGGCCTGTGCGGCCTGTATGTTCCCGAGTCACACGGTGGCCTGGGCATGGGCCCGGTGGAGGCGATGATCGTCATGGAAGAACTGGGCCGCGGCATCGTGCTTGAACCGCTGGCCCAGGCGCTGATTGCAGGTGCCGTGGTCGCCGCATACGCGCCGCAGCAAATGGCCGCCGTCTGGTTGCCCGGCATCGCCAGCGGCGAGTCCCTCGTGGTACTGGCCTACCAGGAGCGTGCCGCGCGTTACCGGCTCGACGTCTGTACCGCCAAGGCGTCACGCGAAGACGAAGGCTGGGCCGTCACCGGTGCCAAGAGCATGGTCAGCATCGGTGACCAGGCCGAGGCGTTTCTTGTACCGGCGACGGTAGACGGTGTCGTTGCATTGTTTCTTGTGAAGCGACAAACGGCGGGTGTGGCCACCCGTGGTTATGGCACGCTGGACGGTGGCCGGGCCGCGGAAGTGACTTTCAATGCCACTGCCGCGGAGCTGATCACGAGCGATGGCCAGAAAGCCCTCGAATACGCCGTGGATGCAGGTATTGCCGCCACGTGTGCCGAAGCCGTAGGCGCCATGGACAAAACCATGGCAATCACCACCGAATATATGAACACACGCAAGCAGTTCGGTGTGGCGATCAGCAGTTTTCAGGCGCTGCGGCACCGCGTGGCGGACATGAAGATGCAGCTTGAGCTGGCGCGGTCCATGAGCTACTATGCTTCGCTCAAACTCGGTATGCCCGGACCCGAACGCCGCGCTGCAATGGCACGGGCCAAGTACCAACTGGGTATGTCCATGCGATTTATCGGCCAGCAGGCAATCCAGCTGCACGGCGGCATTGGCGTCACCGACGAATACATCGTTGGCCATTACTTCAAGCGGCTGACGCAGATCGAGATGACATTCGGGGACAGCTTGCACCATCTCGGCGAAGTTGCGAGCCGGATGCAGGACAGCGCCGGAGTGTTTGCCTGAACCGTATCCGGGCCAAATCCCAGACACACGTGCGAGGGAAAACCCATGGCGCACCGGCACGGCGATGGTGATGGCGAGCACCTCGATGTGGGGGAAGACAGCTTCGAGCGCTGGCTGACCAGCAAGTCTTTCTCGATGCTGGCTCCCATGTGCGTCATGGGCCTGCTGGTAGTGCTGGTCATGTTGCTGGTGGTCGATCCGGTATTGCACCGCACAGGGGTCTGGGGCGGGAACCCGCAGCACTTCTACCTGGTCATCTGGCATGGCTGCGCGGTGTTGTACTTCCTGGTATTCCTTGTCGCAACCCGGGCCGGGACGACACACGCGGCACGAACTCGCGTGCTGGTGGCATTTTTTGTCGCCGGTGCCGCGCTGTTTTCGTGGTTTGCCTTTATTTCGTGGACGCTGAGCGGCGACCTGTCCACCTATGCGATTTTTCTGCTCGCGATGGTCTGTGTTTTCTGTTTTCCGGGTCATCTGCGCAAGGTACTCAACATCGTCAGCGCGGCGGCCTTGGTGGCGCTGATATTCTGGCTCGATGACCGGGGCACTTTCTATACCAGCGGCGCGGCCATCAATCTGGTGGCACTCACCATTGTTTCGTTGCTGATCGACGGCTTTCTGATGAACCTCAACCGCGCGCTCTACCGCGAAAAACGTCTGGTCGAATACGAGCGCGCACGCGCGGACCGGGTCCTGTACAACGCGCTTCCGATGTCGATCGCGAACGAACTCAAGAACAACAATGTGGTGAAGGCCGAGAAGTACCAGCGCATGACGGTCTTGTTTGTCGATATTGCGGGGTTCACCAAATTCTCCGCCACGCGGGCGCCGGATGTCGTGGTGCAGATCCTGAACGACATATTTTCCGAATTTGACGCGCTGGTGGACCGTTATGACGTGGAGAAAATCAAGACCATTGGCGACGCCTACATGGTGGTGGGCAAAGGCAACGTGTCCTCGGTCGCGAACCTCGCCATCGAGATGCTGGGCAATATGGATGCCTACAACCAGCGCAATGGGTTCGATCTCGCCATACGTTGCGGCATCCATGTCGGACCCACGGTGGCGGGTGTCATCGGCTTGAAGCGGTTTCTCTATGACGTGTGGGGCGATGCCGTCAATACGGCCAGTCGCATGGAGTCCATGGGTGAAGCCGGCCGCATCCACGTCAGTGAAGACGTTTTCAAAGCGTTGGAGAATCAGTTCGCCTTCGAGGCGCGGGGCGAGATCGACGTCAAGGGCAAGGGCTTCATGCGCACCTACTTCCTGCTTGGGGCGCTCACTATGCCGACACGGGAATGACGCCCTTGCCTCAGCGAAATGTCAAAGAGCCTTTCAAGCCATAAGGCGCGACGACTTGGGCAAGTGCGTCATCAGGAACTCCATCTGGTCCGCCAGGATACGCCGGTTGCGCAAAATGAAGTCTTCCCACAGGCTGGGAACGTAAGGCGCGTACAACAAGGGCATGTGGGCCTGCTCGGGCGTGCGGCTGCTTTTGCGGTGGTTGCAGGGCCGGCACGCGGTCACCACGTTCATCCAGCTGTCAACACCGTGTTGGGCAAAGGGAATGATGTGTTCGCGCGTGAGGCTTTCCTCATGAAAATGCTGGCCGCAATAAGCGCAAATATTGCGGTCGCGCGCAAACAGCTTGCCGTTGGTCAGACCCGGTTTGAGATTGAACGGATTGATGTTTGGCACACCCTTGGTGCCGATGATGCTATTAACCGCAATGATGGACTGCCGGCCCGTGATCGCACTGTGCCCGCCATGAAACACCGCGACCTCGCCGCCGGATTCCCAGCGCACCTCACCGGCGGCGTAATGGATCACCGCTTGTTCAAGCGAGATCCACGATTGGGGCAAGCCCTGGGCTGACAGCTTCAAGACCTTCAACACACGCCTCCTGAAACAACGCGAGGAAACACCAATGCACTATGCAATTGCCTGCCGCGACCGAGGCGTGAAAACACCTCCGCCGCTCAGCCACAATATACCCTGTTTCGATGACATTCGCCGTGGGCGCCTTATGGCGTGGCACGCCCTGCTATCAATATAGGAGTCGCAGCGCGAACGCGTGCGTGCACACTATGTTTGTTGCGGCCAAAATGAAGTTTCGGGCGCGACGAATTTGTTGCAGCTTGGCTTCAATCAGGACATGACACCCTAATGAAAGTGTTTCGCGGCTTCAAGCATTCCGGTCTGGCACCGGCGTGCGCCCTCACCATCGGCAACTTCGACGGAGTACACCGTGGCCATCAGGCCATGCTTGCCCTGCTAAAAAGTGAAGCGACGCAACGCGGTGTCTGCAGTTGCGTACTCACTTTTGAGCCGCATCCGCGCGACTACTTTGCCGCTGCTGCCGGCAAGCAGCAACTTGCGCCGGCACGCATAGGTACGCTGCGCGACAAATTGACAGCCCTTGCCAACTGTGGCGTCGACCAGACCGTCGTGCTGCCGTTTAATGCCCGGCTCGCCGGACAACCGCCGGACGGCTTTGTCGACACGGTGCTTTTGCGCGGGCTAGGAGCCAGGTATGTCCTGGTGGGCGACGACTTCCGGTTTGGCGCCAAACGCGCGGGCGACTACGCCATGCTGGACGCGGCCGGCGAGCAGCATGGCTTCGATGTGGCGCGCATGAACAGCTACGAAGTACATGGCCTGCGTGTATCCAGCTCGGCAGTACGCGCCGCACTGGACGAGGGACGCATGGACGACGCAACCCGGCTGTTGGGGCGAAACTACCGCATCTCGGGTCACGTGGTGCATGGGCGCAAGCTGGGTCGCGAGCTTGGCTTTCGAACCCTTAACCTGCGCTTTGCACACTGGAAGCCTGCAGCCAGCGGTATCTTTGTTGTGTTGGTGCATGGCTTGACCGATACCCCCCTACCCGGCGTGGCCAATCTTGGCATCCGGCCATCGTTGGACCCAAGCGACGTGAACGGCGGGCGCGTGCTGTTGGAAACGCATTGCCTGGAGTGGCCGGCCGGTTTAGGGCGTGATGCCGGCTACGGTAAAATAATTTGCGTGGAACTGCTACACAAACTGCACGGCGAGCTCAAATACGATGGCCTGGACGCGCTGCAACGCGGCATAACCAGAGACTGCGATGATGCACGCGCGTATTTCACGGCGATGCACACCGAAACCCGTCGGCAAACCACACGCGACCGAATTTAGGCGGCGAAGAGTTTCACAGCGCCGCCTGGTCGGGTGCCACCGAAACTTTTCGCCGACACAGCAGGCAAGAAAGGCAACCGGTGGACCCGGTCCATTTCGAACTCCCCAGTTTCCACACCGCTGGTAAACATCCAGCTGGCGCCATACCGTCATGACCGATAAAACAGATTACCGCCGTACCCTCAATTTGCCCGAAACACCGTTCCCGATGCGCGGCGATTTGCCCAAACGCGAAGTGCTCTGGGCCCAGGACTGGGACAAAAATGGCATTTACAAGAAGCTGCGTGACGCACGTACCGGCGCTCCCAAGTTCATACTGCACGATGGCCCGCCTTATGCCAACGGGCAGATCCACATGGGGCATGCCGTCAACAAGATCCTGAAGGACATGATCGTCAAGGAGCGCCAGCTCGAGGGCTTCGATTCGCAGTACATCCCGGGTTGGGACTGCCACGGTTTGCCGATAGAAAACGCGATCGAGAAAAAGTTCGGTCGCAACCTGCCGCGCGACGAGATGCAGGCCAAAAGCCGCGCTTTCGCCACCGAGCAGATCGCGCTGCAGATGGCCGACTTCAAGCGCCTGGGTGTGCTGGGCGAATGGGATCATCCCTACCGCACCATGGATTTCAAGAACGAGGCCGATGAGATCCGCGCCTTCAAACGCGTGGTCGAACGTGGTTTTGTCTACCGCGGCCTGAAACCGGTGCACTGGTGTTTTGACTGCGGCTCCTCGCTGGCCGAGTTCGAGATCGAATACGCCGACAAGAAGTCGCAGACACTGGATGTGGGTTTTCTGTGCGCCGAGCCGGAGCGGCTGGCGGCGGCATTCGGTCTGGAGCGGCTCGAGAAGCCCGCCTTTGCCGTGATCTGGACCACCACCCCATGGACCATCCCCGCCAACCAGGCGCTCAACCTGAACCCTGATCTGACCTATACCCTGGTGGACACGCTGCGCGGCTTGCTGCTGCTGGCCGAAAGCCTGGTGGAAAAATGTCTGGAGCGTTATCAGTTGACCGGTACGGCACTCGCTAGTGCCGCGGGCAAATCGTTGGCAGGCATCCATTTTCACCACCCGCTGGTCCTCGTGGACCCGGGTTATGACAGGCTGTCGCCGGTCTACCTGGCCGACTACGCCACCGCCGAGGACGGCACGGGTGTGGTGCATTCCGCACCCGCCTACGGCGTGGAAGACTTCAACAGCTGCGTGGCCCATGGCCTGCAGTTGGACGACATCCTGAACCCGGTCCAAGGCAACGGCCGTTATGCACCGGAGCTGCCACTGTTTGGCGGACTCAACATCTGGAAGGCGGGGCCGGAAATCATCAACGCCCTGCGCAACGCCGATCGCCTGTTCGCCACCGCCGACCTGCAACACAGCTACCCGCACTGCTGGCGCCACAAGTCGCCCGTGATCTACCGCGCAGCGGCCCAGTGGTTCATCCGCATGGACGAAGGCGTGGGTGTATTCACCAAGGACAAGGCCCCCGCCACCTTGCGCCAGTTGGCGTTGGCGGCCATCGAGCAAACGGCGTTTTACCCGGAGAACGGAAAGATACGTCTGCACGACATGATCGCCGGGCGGCCCGACTGGTGTATCAGCCGCCAGCGCAGTTGGGGGGTGCCGTTGCCGTTTTTTCTTCACAAGGATACCGGCGAGTTGCACCCCCGCACGATGGAAATACTCGATATCGCCGCCGACATGGTCGAGCATGGTGGAGTCGAAGCCTGGAGCCAAGCCTTGCCCGAGTCCATCCTCGGTGTCGAGGATGCCGCACGTTATACGAAGAGCACGGACATCCTGGAGGTCTGGTTTGACTCCGGCACTACCCACACCACGGTACTCAAGGGCTCACACCCTGGCAGCGGGCACGAAGAAATCGATCCGCGCACCGGTGTTCCCGGACCGGAAGCCGATCTCTACCTCGAAGGCCATGACCAGCACCGCGGCTGGTTCCACTCGTCGTTGCTTACCGCCTGCGCCATGTACGGCCGGGCGCCCTACCGGGGTCTGCTGACGCACGGCTTTACGGTAGACGCCCAGGGCCGCAAGATGAGCAAGAGCCTCGGCAACGGGGTGGACCCGCAGGAGACCTGGAAAAAACTCGGTGCCGAGATCATCCGCCTGTGGGTGGCCGCCAGCGACTACTCGGGCGACATCGCGGGCGACGACAAAATCCTGGCGCGTGTGGTGGACACCTACCGCCGCATCCGCAACACACTCAAGTTCCTGCTCGCCAATACCAGTGACTTTGATCCGGCGCAAGACGCCGTGCCGCTGGACCAGATGCTGGAGATCGACCGCTACGCGCTTGCGCGCGTATCCCAGTTGCAGGCAGATATCCTGGCCCACTACAAGGTCTACGAATTCCACCCGGTGGTGTCCAAGCTGCAAATCTACTGCAGCGAAGACCTTGGTTCGTTCTACCTTGACATCCTCAAGGATCGGCTCTACACCATGGCGCCCAAATCGCTGGCGCGGCGCAGTGCGCAGACCGCGTTGTGGCAGATCACGCAGGCCATGTTGCGCTGGATGGCCCCGTTCCTGAGCTTTACCGCTGAAGAAGCGTGGAAGGTGACGGGATCATCGGAGTCCATTTTCCTGGAAACCTATGCAAAGCTGGATGCCCCGGACGAAGTACTGCTGGCCAAGTGGTCCCGTATCCGCGAGGTTCGTGACCAGGCCAACAAGCTCATCGAAGGACTTCGCTCAACTGGGCAGGTCGGCTCCTCGCTACAAGCGAGTCTGACCCTGCACCTGAACGGAGCGGATCTTGCTCTGCTGTCATCGCTGCAGGACGACTTGAAGTTCGTATTCATCACCTCGGCAGCGACCATCGGCCCGGTGCCTTTGGCCGACGGCGAACGATCCATCGACGTCAATGCGTCCGCCGCCGCAAAATGCGAGCGCTGCTGGCACTACCGCAACGATGTGGGCCAGGACCCCGCCCACCCAACCATCTGCGCACGCTGCACCAGCAACCTGTTTGGCGCGGGTGAAACGCGCAGGTTCGCGTAATGGCCAAAACTTCGCAGTCGGCGGCGGGCGGCATGTTGCCCTGGCTGGGGCTGGCGCTGATCATCCTGATCGCCGACCAGTTCACCAAGGTCATGATCACGGGTTATTACAAGCTGGGCGACAGCACTACTGTGACCAGCTTCTTCAACGTGGTTCGCGCGCACAACGTGGGGGCTGCGTTTTCCTTCCTGGCCGGAGCCTCCGGCTGGCAGCGCTGGTTCTTCACCGGCATCGGTGTCGTGGCGGCGATGTTTATCGTATGGATGCTGCGCTCGCACGCGGGGCAGAAGCTGTTCTCGTTTGCGCTGGCCTGTATTCTGGGCGGGGCTATCGGCAATGTCATCGACCGCCTGGCCTACGGCCACGTGGTGGACTTTTTGCAGTTCCACTATGCCGGGTGGTATTTCCCCTCTTTCAATGTTGCCGACAGCGCGATTACCATTGGGGCTGGCGCCTTGATTCTGGATGAAGTGTTACGGGTCAGGCGCAGCCGCTAAGGAACTTTTTGACCCACCTGCTCAATCTTCTCGCCGCTATCGCCCTGTTGGTTTGGGGCACACAACTGGTGCGCACCGGCATATTGCGCGTGTTGGGTGCCAGCCTGCGCAATGTGCTGGCCAAGAGCGTCAGCAACCGGTTCAACGCCGTGATGTCGGGCCTGGGTGTCACCGCCCTGGTGCAGTCAAGCACCGCCACGGCTTTGATTGTTGCCTCCTTTGTAGGCCAGGGTCTGATGTCGCTGCCCTCCGCGCTGGCGGTCATGCTCGGCGCGGATATGGGTACCAGCCTGATGGCGGTTGTGTTTTCGCGCGACCTGTCGTGGCTGTCGCCGCTGTTCATCTTTATCGGCGTGGTGCTGTTTATTGCACGCCAGTCCACCACCATCGGTCGTGTAGGCCGGATCCTGATCGGGCTCGGGCTGATGTTACTGGCCCTGAGCCTGGTCAAGGCCTCGGCCGAGGTTCTTACCAAGGCCCCGGCCGTTGCAGCCCTGCTGGCCTCGCTGACCAGCGACCTGTTGCTGGAAATC
>JANLPN010000077.1:0-5167 GCA_031367285.1 Betaproteobacteria bacterium
GCGTCCAGGCCGACCCAGCCCGCGCCGGGCAGATAGACCTCACACCAGGCGTGCAAATCGGTAAAGTCCACCTCGGTGCCACTCGGGCCGTCCAGCGCCTTGACATCGGGTGCCAGCTGGATCAGGTAACCCGACACAAAACGCGCTGCCAGCCCGCAATTGCGCAGCATCTGAACCAGCAGCCAGGCCGAGTCACGGCATGAGCCCGACTGCAGTGCCAGGGTTTGTTCAGGCGTTTGTACCCCCGGCTCCATGCGGATCAGGTAACGGATGTCGGTGTGCAGCATCTGGTTCACCGACACCAGGAAGTCGATGCTGCGCCGCTCGGTGTAATCGACACGGGCCAGGTACTCCTTGAGTTCGTCGGTCAGCGGGTCAGCTGCCAGATACGGTGCAAGTTCCTGCTTGAGCAGCGGGTCGTATTGGAACGGGTATTTTTCGGCCGACGGCTCCAGGAAAAAATCGAACGGGTTATAGACCGCCATGTCCATCACCACGTCCACCGTGACCTTGAACTCGGTGGTTTTCTCCGGGAACACCAGCCTTGCCTGGTAGTTGGCAAACGGGTCCTGCTGCCAGTTGATGAAATGGCCGGCCGGTTCGATCCGCAGCGAATACGACACGATTTTGCTGCGGCAGTGGGGCGCCGGCCGCAGCCGTATGACTTGGGGCCCCAGGGCTACCAGGCGGTCATAACGGTAGTGGGTGACGTGGTGCAGGGCAGCGTGGATCGACATGCGGTTTCTCGGGTTGACTCGGTGGGTTCCGGCGCGGACGGGCGTTACAGAACGTGTCCGTGGGCAGATACTAGCAATATTGGCGCCACGTTTTTTCGCCAACGCCGCCGGCGTTAGCATGCGCCATGCACAACGCGTCCTCCCATGGGAACAACAGGGCACGGTGGACAGTGCCGGCCCTGCTGGGGTTTGTGGCAGGCAGCGCCTTGCAGCTTGGGCAGGCGACCCTGCTGGACCGGCTGTCCTATGTGGCGATGCTGCTTGCGGGGCTGGGCGTCGCGGTTTGGACCGCTTCGCGGCCGGGCACCCGGCGCTGGCGTACGGTACTGCTTGCACTTGCGTGCGCGGTTGCCGCGTTTGGCCTGACTGGCTTGCGCGCCGCTGTGTTCCAGGCAGATGCGCTGGCCCCGGAACTGGAGGGGCGTGACATTCTGGTCACAGGGGTCGTCGCGGCGATGCCGCAGGCCAATGAGGCCGGCACGCGGTTTCGGCTCAAGGTTGAAACGGCGCGGCTGGCAGCGGGCGGCGCCGCGCTTGAATTGCCGCCCAGCATTTATCTGGGTTGGTACACGGGTGTCGGTATCAGCGCCGCCACCGGGGAGCCGGAATTGCAACGCCAGCCGTCCGCGTTGCGGGCCGGGGAGCGCTGGCAAATGGGGGTGCGCCTCAAGGCGCCGCATGGCACCAGCAATCCGCATGGTTTTGACTATGAGCTCTGGCTCTGGGAGCAGGGTTTGCAGGCGACCGGCTACGTGCGTTCCGGGCCCAGAGATGTTCCGGCACAACAACTGGGGCAGACCTGGAGCCATCCGGTCGAACTGGCGCGCCAGGCGGTACGCGACCGCATCCTGGAGCGGGTGGCAGACCGCAAGGCGGCTGGTTTGATTGCGGCCCTGGTGGTGGGTGACCAGAACGCCATAGAGCGCGTGGACTGGGACGTTTTCCGCGCCACCGGGGTGGCCCACCTGATGAGTATTTCCGGTTTGCACGTCACCATGTTTGCCTGGCTGGCCGCCGCCGTGGTGGGTGCGCTGTGGCGCCGCTCGGCCTGGTTGTGCCTGCGCGTACCAGCACCCCACGCCGCCTTGACCGGCGGGCTGCTGCTGGCGCTGGCCTATGCCGTGTTCAGCGGCTGGGGCGTGCCTTCGCAGCGCACCATCTGGATGCTGGCCACGGTGGGGCTGCTGCGTTTGTCGGGCCGCCAATGGCCCTGGCCGGTGGTCTGGTTGCTGGCCTGCGCCGTGGTGGTGGCGGTGGACCCCTGGGCGCTGATGCAGGCCGGCTTCTGGCTGAGTTTTGTGGCCGTGGGTGTGTTGTTCGCGTCCGGCAGCGGGATACAGTACAGCCCCGGCAACGGGCCCTTGGACAAACTGCGCGCCATGCTGCGCGAACAGTGGGTGGTTACGGTAGCGCTCACGCCGCTGACCTTGCTGCTGTTTGGCCAGGTATCGGTGGTGGCGCTGGTGGCCAACGCGCTGGCGATTCCGTGGGTCACGCTGCTGGTTACGCCATTGGCAATGGCCGGGGTGGTGCTGGCGCCGCTGTGGCTTGCCGCGCAATGGTCCATCACGGCGCTGGGAGGGTACCTGCAATGGCTGGCGCAGTTGCCATTCGCTACCGTCTCGATGCCGCAGGCGCCGTTATGGGCTGGTGTAGCAGGCGTGGCGGGTGGCTTGCTGCTGGTGTTGCGTCTGCCATGGTCGTTACGCCTGCTTGGCGTGCCTTTGTTGCTGCCGGTCCTGTTATGGCAGGCGCCTCGGCCGCCCGCAGGCCAGTTCGAGCTGCTGGCGGCGGACATCGGGCAAGGCAACGCGGTACTGGTGCGCACTGCCGGTCACGCGCTCTTGTATGACGCCGGGCCACGTTTCTCGCGCGACAGTGATGCCGGCCACCGGGTGCTGGTGCCGCTGCTGCGCGCACTGGACGTGAAACTCGACGCGCTGGTGCTCAGCCACCGCGATAGCGACCATGTAGGTGGCGCGGCGGCGGTGCTGGCAATGCAGCCCCGGGCCGAACTGCTCAGCTCTATCGAAGCCCAGCACGAGTTGCAAAGCCTGCGTGCGGCCCGGCGTTGCACGGCCGGGCAGGGCTGGCGCTGGGACGGCGTGGACTTTTTGCTGCTGCATCCCCAGCCGGGCGACTATGACGGTGGCGCCAAACCGAATGCCTTGTCGTGTGTGCTGCGTATCTCGACCCAGGCCGATGGCGCCGGCACGGCGGCGCGCGTGGCCTTGCTGGCAGGGGATATTGAACGGCCCCAGGAAGAGCGCCTGGTGGCGGACCGAGCGCCACTCAAGGCTGACGTGCTGCTGGTTCCCCACCACGGCAGCAAGACGTCCAGCAGCGCCGGGTTTCTGGATGCCGTGGATCCGCGTTTTGCGCTGGTACAAAGTGGTTACCGCAACCGTTTCGGCCACCCGGCCGCCGGGCCCATCGAGCGTTACCAGGAGCGCCGTATCGAGGTTGCCGACTCGCCGCATTGCGGTGCCATGATCTGGCGTTCCGCAAAGCCGCGGGAGTTGGTGTGCCAGCGCAACGACGCATTGCGGTATTGGCACCATGTTTTACCGTGAGGCGGGCCGGATAGCGGCGGCATCCGGCCTGCTAGCATTTGCGCTGTGGCCAATTTGGTCTGAAACTTGCTAAGCTCACAGCAGGAGCGAGATGTTCATGCATAAATTCGACGAGATGTATACCGCCATGCCTTACGAGTTCTTCTCGGGTGGCAAGCAGATACGGGACCACTACAAGATTTATGACGAATGGCTGGCGCGCCAGCCTGGCGACATGATGGCTAAACGGCGAGAGGAGGCCGAACTTATCTTCCGGCGCGTCGGCATCACCTTTGCGGTGTATGGCGCCAAGGACGAAGATGGCGCGGGCACCGAGCGCTTGATCCCGTTCGACCTGATCCCGCGCATCATCCCGGCCCATGAGTGGGCCAGCCTGGAAAAAGGCCTGGTGCAACGCGTTACGGCGCTGAACCGCTTCATCCATGATGTCTACCACGGCCAGGAGATCCTCAAGGCCGGCTTGATCCCTTCGGACCAGGTCATGAAAAACGCGCAGTTCCGGCCCGAGATGGTTGGCGTGAACGTGCCGGGCGACGTCTATTCGCACATCTCGGGGGTGGACATAGTGCGCGCGCCCAATGCACGGGGCGAAGGCGAGTACTACGTGCTGGAAGACAACTTGCGCGTGCCCAGCGGCGTGAGTTACATGCTGGAAGACCGCAAGATGATGATGCGGTTGTTTCCCGAGCTGTTCAGTGCCCACCGCGTGGCGCCGGTGGCGCATTACCCCGACTTGCTGCTTGAGACCTTGCGCGCATCGAGCCCGGCCACCACGGCTGAGCCTACCGTGGTGGTACTGACGCCCGGCATGCACAACAGCGCCTACTTCGAACACGCCTTCCTGGCGCAGCAGATGGGCGTGGAGCTGGTCGAGGGGCAGGACCTGTTCGTCAAGGACAAGTTTGTGTACATGCGCACTACGCGCGGTCCCAAACGCGTGGACGTGATTTACCGGCGCGTGGACGACGACTTCCTCGACCCGGCCGTGTTCCGAAAGGACTCCACCCTGGGCTGCGCCGGCCTGCTGGACGCCTACCGTTCCGGCCACGTCACGATCTGCAACGCCGTGGGCACCGGGGTGGCCGACGACAAGTCGATCTACCCCTACGTGCCCAAGATGATCGAGTTCTATCTGGGCGAGAAACCAATACTCAACAACGTGCCAACCTTTATGTGCCGCAACAAGGAGGACCTGGACTACACGCTGGCCAACCTGAAAGACCTGGTGGTCAAGGAGGTACACGGCGCGGGCGGCTACGGCATGCTGGTCGGTCCGGCCGCCACCAAGGCCGAGATCGCCGATTTTGCCAAGGCCGTAGCGGCCAACCCGAGCGGCTACATTGCCCAGCCCACGCTGAGCCTCTCCAGTTGCCCGACCTTTGTGGAGAGCGGCATTGCGCCGCGGCACATTGACCTGCGGCCCTATGTGCTAAGCGGCAAGACGGTGCAGATGGTGCCCGGTGGTTTGACCCGCGTAGCGCTGAAAGAAGGCTCGCTGGTGGTCAACTCGTCGCAGGGCGGCGGCACCAAGGATACCTGGATCCTCGAAGACGAATACCTGCAATCGCAGTCGCAATCTCAATCGCAAACCACCTCGGGAGATGCCTGAATGCTGAGCCGTACCGCCGACCATTTGTTCTGGATGTCCCGCTATACCGAGCGCGCCGAAAACACGGCCCGCCTGCTGGACGTCAATTACCAGACCTCGCTGCTGCCGCAGTCCGACGCGGTGGCGCTGGTGGGGTGGCAGGGCCTGATCAGCATCAGCGAGTTGCTGCCGGCTTACACCAAGAAACATGGCGAGATCCGGGCCCGGGACGTGATGGAATTCATGGTCAAGGACGAAAGCAACCCGTC
>JANLPN010000082.1:0-2425 GCA_031367285.1 Betaproteobacteria bacterium
CCGCCCGTGGTGACAAGTATGTAGGGCTTTTTGGTGATCTCGGGTAAGCGGGGTGGAGCGCCGGCCGTCGACACCTCGCGTGCGAGGTAGCCGGTGTAGGTAATCTTTTTGCGCACGCTGGCGGGCAAGGTGATGCCATCCAGTGGCTCGCAAATCTGTGGCAGACCGTAGATCCAGATCTCGTCATACAGGTCACGCAACGCTGGCAATACCTTCTTGCGCCGCCATTCAGGCGCCAGCAACTTGGGTTCGTCCATCACGTCCCGCAAACCCAGCACCAGGCGGGTGCCGCGCTGTTTGAGCATTTCCAGTGTTTCCAGTACCTCACCGCGCAGGCCCAGTGGCTCCTTGTCTACGATAAAAATGTCCGGATCGAACATATCGGCCGTGTGGCGGATGATGGATGCCCGCATCAGCAGCATTTGTTCGACGTCGATATGCAGATTGAGCGGCGTGTATTCACCGTTGCGCAGCTTGACAACCCCGGGGACACGCACGAAATCGACCCGTGAACGAAAGTCAAAGCTGCCAATAATCGGGGAACCGGAGAGGATCAGGACGGAAAGATGCTTGAAACGGTCCACCAGCGCGTGCGCGATCGTCCTGCAGCGGCGCAGGTGACCAAGGCCAAACGTATCGTGGCTGTAGATCAGGATGCGGGTGTCTGTGCGTTCTCGCTTCATGGTGGTCTCCGTACGAACCCGGTTCGCCTGTACTTCTATTTCATCTCCGAGCCGGAAGCGACGAGAAATTATAGTTCCCCAAGAGGGTGCGTCTGGGGCTGCAGGCGATGCTTGCGTGATGCCGCGGGCACGGCCCGCGGGATTCCGCGCGTTGCCAGGATCCGCCGTAAAGCATGGGGGCAGTCTCAATGCATCAGGCTGGCGAGCCGCGCCTTGAGGAGCGGTAAGGCGGCCAGCATGGCTGCGCGTCCGGCCTCGATGGAACGCCTCCTGGCAGTGAAATCCGAACTGCGCACCCCTGTAAGCGCAGGTCGCACCACCACGTCAGCATCACGCAACTCAAAGGCGCTGATGCTCTTGCCCATGATGCTGAAGGTCTGCAACACCACCTGAAACGCACCGTCCGAGGCATTGCCCTCGGGCCCACTGGAAATATCCACTGCTATCACCAGTTCCGCGCCCATCTGTCGCGCATGGCGAACTGGTACAGGCGCCACCAGACCCCCGTCCACATATTCCCGAGCGCCAATTCTTACTGGCTGGAATACCGAAGGAACCGCACTGGAGGCACGCACTGCCGATCCCGTGTCGCCACGGCGAAACAGTATGCCTTCGCCACTTCCGAGATCCGTGGCCAAGATGCCCAGAGGCATAGGCATGGCTTCGATCAACTGCCCTGCGACCTGCCTGTTGACGTAGCGCGCGAGGGCCTCTCCGCGCAATACTCCCCGGCTAAAAATGGGCAAAGTCCAATCGGTCAAAGTCGCCTCGTCCATGTCCTCGGCAATCTGCTGCAGTTGGGTACCGTTCTTTCCACTTGCATAAATCGCCGCCACCAGACTGCCGGCCGAAGTTCCAACCACCAGATCAGGCCGGATCCCCGCTTCCTCAAGCACCTGGATTACGCCCACATGGGCAAAACCGCGCGCCGCGCCACCGCCCAATGCAAGCCCCACCCGAGGTAGATGTTTGACCACTGCCGTGGGCGCTAGCGCAACGCCGACCGGAGTAACCGAAGCCGGCCTGGATGCACATCCGGCCAGCATCAAGCTGACCAGCGTCAACCCCAGCCAGTGTCTATCAGACAAAACTTTTGATCTGACCATGCCCAGCCATTTTTCGAACTTGCCGCGAAAGCCGCGCGGCGAACTTGGGCCAAAATTGAGCGAGCCGGCCCGATTGTTCAGATTGGTCCTCAAAATAAACGGATTGTCGCGGCGCCCGCTGCCAGCGGATCTGCGTAGCGAGCACCGGGCACGACTTTCTGTTGCTGTATGCTATCCCGGAGTGCAATCGCGCAGGTCTGTCGCAATGGGTAGTAGGCATTGAATGAAAATCATCCGTTGGCTTGTTGTGGTTCTCGGGGCGCTTGCGGTCGCGCTGGTCGGCGCGGCACAACTCGGTTTGCTCGGGGGCTCCGCACCGCCGGACCTGGGAGTGACCAAGGGACGCCTCGAGCCACCATCCTCCACCCCTAATAGCGTATCGAGCCAGTCCAACTTGTACCCTGGGCACCCGCAGCAAGCCTATGCAGCCATTGAACCGCTCAAGTTTTCCGGTGACGGCGAAGCAGCTATGGTACGGCTGGCAAGTTTGCTCACGCGATTGCCGGGCACCGTTGTGGTGGTACAGCGACCAGACTATTTGTATGCCCAAAGCAGCACGCGATTGCTGAAGTTCACGGACGATGTCGAGTTTTGGCTGGACAAGTCGGCCGGAGCAATCCAGGTACGCTCAGCCAG
>JANLPN010000086.1:0-5003 GCA_031367285.1 Betaproteobacteria bacterium
CTGTTATGGCGAACTGATCCGTGAGGCGCGGCGGCTGGAACTCGAAGGCACGGCCATGTCGGCCGGCATCATGATCGGCAACCCGTTCACCGACGTTCCGGAACTGTGTTGCCAGGCCATCGTGGCGACGGCCGGCGACGAAGCGGTAGCCCAGCGCGAAGCATTGCGGTTGGCCGAGGAATTCTGGCCCAGGCGGCACCGCATGCAGGGCAAACTGTTGCCGCTGGAACGCTGTATCGCGCAGGCGGTGTCGATTGCCGGTCCGGTGATCTTCACCGATGCGGCAGATGCCACCTCATCCGGCGCCACCGGCGACTCGAACCTGATCCTCAAGGGACTGCGCGACGCCGCTTATTCGAAGCGGGTGCTGGCGCAGATCGTGGACCCGGCAGCGGCCGCTGCCGCCCACAAGGCCGGTGTGGGCGCCACCCTCACCGTGGGGCTGGGCGGCGCACTCGATCCAGCACGTTTTTCGCCGATGCAGGTCACGGCCAGGGTGCGGCTGCTGTCAGACGGGCAGGCACGGCTGGAGACCATGAAGACCGGGCTCGATGCCGGGCCCACCGCCGTGCTGCAGTTCGACAACTTCACCGTGGTCGTGTTCAGCCGCACGCTGAGCCTGTTCGACCGGGCCATGTATTTCGCCAACGGCCTGGACCCGCGGGACTTCGACCTGATCGTCGTCAAGTCGCCGCACACCGAAAACCACATGTACGACGCCTGGGTCGACAACAACTTCAATGTGGATGTGCCCGGTGCCACATCGGCCAATGTGAAATCACTGGGCCACACCATCTGCGCGCGCCCCATGTACCCGCTGGACGAAGGCGTCGAGTTCCACCCGGTCGCCACGCTTTATCGGAACTGATAACACGCGATTCAGCCACTGATCCCTCCACACACCTGCGCTGCCATGAAAATCGATTCAGTTGATTTCTTCTACCTGTCGATGCCCGAAGTCACGCTGGAGGCCGATGGCAGCCAGGATGCGCTGGTGGTGCGTGTCGCCGCCGGTGGCTTCGTCGGCTACGGGGAATGCGAGGCCGCACCGCTGCCGTCGATTGCCGCGTTTGTCTGCCCGAAGTCGCACGGCGCCTGCCAGCCGGTTTCGGCCTCGGTGCTGGGCCGCGCGCTGAACGGTCCGCGGGACATTGCGGCAATAGCGGCGGACGTGGCCTACAACAGCATGGATGTGTTGCAGGCGGCGCATACGTTTTCCGGTATCGAGATGGCGCTCTGGGACATCCTGGGCAAGGCGCGCGGCGTGCCGGTGTGGAAGCTGCTGGGCTACACAGCGTCATTTCCCAAGACACCGTATGCATCGCTGCTGTTCGGCGACGACGCGCAGCAGACGCTGGAGCGCACGCGCGCCGCGATGGCATCCGGCTTCACGGCCGTCAAGCTCGGCTGGGGGCCGATCGGACGCGGCACGCCGCAACAGGACGCCGACCATTTTTTCGCCGCGCGCGAGGCGCTCGGTGCCGGCGGCATCCTGCTGGTGGACGTGGGGCAGATTTTTATCGAGGACGTGGAACGCGCCGCGCTGCGCATCGACGCCCTGCAGCAGGCCCGCGCGGTGTGGCTGGAGGAACCCTTCCAAGCCAGTGCGCTGGATGCCTATGGCGCGCTGGCGCGGCGCTGTAGCAGTGTCAAACTGGCCGGTGGCGAAGGCGCGCACAACACCCCTATGGCGCGCCACCTGATCGACTATGGCCGCATCGGCTTCGTCCAGATCGATTGCGGCCGCATCGGTGGCATCGGCCCGGCGAAAGAGGTGGCCGACTACGCGGTGGCCCGTGGCGTGACCTATGTGAACCATACCTTCACCTCGCATCTGGCGCTCAGCGCCTCGCTGCAGCCGTTTGCCGGGCTGGCACGGCACACGATCTGTGAATACCCGGCGGCACCCAAGGCACTGGCCGTGGACATCACAAGCAACCACCTCGCGCCGGATGCGGCCGGCCAAGTCTCGGCCCCCGACGCGCCCGGACTCGGCATGTCCATCAACCCCGAGGCGATGGAGCGTTATCGGGTCGAGGTGGATATTCGCGTCGCCGGCCGCAGCCTCTACGTCTCGCCTGTTTTCCAGGGCTGAGGCGTAATGGGCATCGGAGCGTCGCCCTGGCTTGCGGTGGTGATGACGGTTGCGTCCGGACTCCTGGTGACCTTCGAGGCGGTGTTCCTGCGCGCGTTGAACCACCAGGTCAGCCAGGGACAGATGCTGCTGTTTCGCTCCGGCATGCAACTGGTGCTGGTGGCGGCGGTGGGTGTAGCCATGAGCGGCGGACTGCGGGCGGTCGTGCGCACCAGCCGTATGGGGGGCCATGTGATGCGCGGCGCGCTGTCCGCCGTTTCCTGGTGGTGTTACTTCATGAGTTTCAAGGTATTGCCGCTGGCGCTGGCTACCACGCTCACGTTTTCGTCCCAGCTGTTCGTGCTGGTGCTGGTGTGGCCGATGCTGCGCGAGCGGGTGACGCGGCCGCAGCTGGTGTCCACGCTGCTGGGCTTCGCGGGCGTGCTGATCGCCGCCGGCATCTGGAACCCGATGACGCTGGACTGGCACGTCGTGTATGGGTTGGCGGCATCGCTTATCGGCGCTGTCATGATCATGATTACGCGTTCGCTGTCATTTACCGAACGCAACGAAACCATCCTGTTCTATATGGCGTTGGCGGTGTTCCTGTCGGCCATACCGCAAAGCCTGCTGGACTGGAGGCCGCTTGACGCCGGCGCGCTGCAGTTGTTGCTGCTGATGTCCCTCACCGGCACGCTGGCTGCCTGGCTGATGGTGTCTGCCTACCGCCGTGCCGAACCCTCGGCGCTGGCACCCTACATCTACGCGCGGCTGATTTTTGCCGCGGCGCTGGGCTACTGGGTATTTGCCGACGCGATTGCGCTGAGCACGATTGCGGGCGCTTTGCTGATCGTGGCCAGCAATCTCGCGCTGGTATGGTTTGTCGCGCGCAGCCGCAAAGACTCGCAGCCATAATCGGGCGAAACCTTCCCTGTATTCCGAACTGCGAGCATGTTGCATAGTGTCTGAATTGTTGGTCCGTGCTGTCGCCCCGGCCTGTGGGGCGGAAGTATTCGGTGTCGATCTTGCCGCCCCTTCCGCGGCCGACATGCAGGCGGTGCATCAGGCGCTGGCCCGGCACGCGGTGCTGTTTTTCCGCGACCAGCAACTCACGCCGGTGCAGCAGCTGGACGTGACACGGCGCTTCGGAGATGTGCTGCGCGTACCCTACATCCGGCACCTGGACGAACACCCCGACATCATCGCCGTGCTCAAGGAGGCGGACGAACGCAAGATCAGCACCTTTGGCGGCACCTGGCATTCGGACTTCTCGTTTCTGCAAGAGCCACCCAGCTTTACGCTGCTGTATGCGCTGGAGTTGCCCGAACTCGGGGGCGACACCTTGTGGGCCAGCCAATACGACGCCTATGACGACCTGTCTGGCGGCATGAAGAAGCTGCTCGATCCGCTGCGCGCCGTACAGACCGCCTGGCCCCATGGCACCAAGGGGCCAGGGGCAGGTGCCGCGGTGAGCCGCTCGATCGGCATGGTGCGCGGCGATCCCTCGGCGGATCGCGAAATCGCCCAGCCGGTGGTGCGGGTCCACCCGGTCACGGGGCGCAAGGCTTTGTTTGTGAACCCTGTCTACACGCAGCGTTTCGAGGGCATGACGGAAGAAGAGTCGCGCCCGCTGCTGCAGTTTCTGTTCCAGCATGCGACCCGGGCCGAATTCACCTGCCGCCTGCGCTGGGCCCCCGGCACGCTGGCGATCTGGGACAACCGCTGCCTGCTGCACCTGGCCATCAACGACTACGACGGCAGCCGCCGGCTGCTGCATCGCACCACCGTGGCGGGGCAGCGGCCGGTCGGTGCTTGAAAATCGGCGTGCGGATTGCTTGCGTCCCCAAACCGGCGGTGGGGCGTTCGCCCTTTGCGCCATGACACGGATTTACAGCTTCCCACCCTTGTCCAGCCCGCAGGCCCGGGTACTGATCCTCGGCTCCATGCCCGGCGTCATGTCGCTGCGCCTGCAGCAGTATTACGGCCATCCGCAAAACGCCTTCTGGAAGATCATGGCCGAGGTAGTTGGCTTCGATGCGGCCGGCAGCTATACGCAGCGCACCGCGGCGCTGGTGAAGCACAAGGTGGCTCTGTGGGACGTGCTGGCCGCCTGTGACCGCGCGGGCAGTCTGGATTCCAGCATCGACAAAAACAGCATCGTGCCGAACGACTTTGCGGCCTTCTTCACCCGGCATCCGCATATAGTGCGGGTTTGTTTCAACGGCGCCGCTGCGGCAAATATTTACCGCCAACAGGTGTTGCCGCGCTTGCCGGGGCATCTGGCCATTGACTACATCCGCCTGCCTTCCACCAGCCCGGCCCACGCAAGCAGGCCCCCGGCGGCAAAGGCCCTTGCATGGCATGCGATAGGCGTGGGGCCGCTGACCGGCCCGGTGTGACGCCGGTGTCCGGGGAAGTCGGTCGGCTTGACCCGTGCGGCTTGACGGATACAGCCATGCCCACGATACTCATTTTCCAAATCTCACACCATAAGAGACTGATCCAATGACCCATCCCAAGGCCCCGCTGCCCGTCGTTCCACCAACTTTCACGGCACCCAAGTTCGACGTGACCGTCAAGCCGGCCGGGAGCATGAATCTTCCTGGTTATTTTCCGTTCTACTACGCCGGCATTCAGTCGATCTGGGTCTATTGGCGGGTAGAGCGTTCGCTGCTGGACGAATACCTGCGCGAAAAAGGCATGCAGCCGGCGCGTTTCAGCGACGGCGGCGACACCGGCCTGGTCAACATCAATTTCTTCAATGCGGCGGCGCTGTACGGTTTTGGCCTACCCGGCAACCCGGGCGTGGGCGGCTTCAACGAGACCGAGGTCAACATCGTGGGTTATGCGTCGGCAGTCGAAGCCAGTGTGCCGACCAGCTACACCTTGCGCGAATTTATTTCCGGGGCCGACCAGACCAAACGCATCG
>JANLPN010000099.1:0-8438 GCA_031367285.1 Betaproteobacteria bacterium
GCCGCCATGCGCGCCGGCAAGTCCGGCTCGGATGCCTACCTGGCCGACTGGAAACGCAGCGAGCCGCGCCGCTGCGGGGATGACCTGCAGGCCGAAGCCGCGGCCGAGGCGGCCACTATCGAGGCGCGCTACAGCGATGAGGATCTGTTGCGCCTGATCCGTGCCCACGGGCTGGAAGAGCCCACCGGGCGCGCCGTGCCGCCCACGCCGGACGGAACGGCCGGCTCTTCGGTTGTTCCGGACGGAGCCGCCTGATGCTGGCCGTACGCCGCTGGTCGGTGCGCCACGCGCGTGGCCTGGAGACCTTTTACGCGGCGTTCGAGCGTGTATTCGTGGCCTTGCATCCGCTGTGGAAAAGCATAGGCTACCAGCGGCTCGAAAAACCCATGGCCGGTGTTGAAAAGGTGGTCAAGGGTTTTCTGTTCGACTGCCAGATGTGCGGCCAGTGCGCACTGAGTTCGACGGGTATGTCCTGCCCGATGAACTGCCCGAAGAACCTGCGCAATGGCCCGTGTGGTGGCGTACGCGCCAACGGCAACTGCGAGGTCAAACCCGACATGCCCTGTGTCTGGGTGGACGCGTTCGAAGGCAGCCAGCGCATGCGCGCCGGCAAGGATGCCATCAAGGTGGTGCAGTTCGCGGTGGACCGCCGGCTACAGGGCCGCTCCAGCTGGCTCAAGGTGGCACGCGACAAATCGCCTGCGGAACCTGCGCCGCAAAAGGCCAAGGCGTGAAATTCGAAGACGAGCCGGTTCCCGGTTACCCGCTGCCCATCCTGCCCGGCCACACTTCGCCGGGCCGGCTGGAACGCATATTGCGTAGTGGCGCCTTTGCGGTCACGTCCGAGCTTGACCCGCCCGACTCCGCCGACCCGGAAGACGTATACCGCCGGGTGCGCGTCTTCGACGGTTACGTGGACGCCATCAACGCCACCGATGGCAGCGGCGCCAATTGCCACATGTCCAGCCTGGCGGTATGCGCGCTGCTCACACGCGTAGGTTATGCGCCCGTGATGCAGATCTCCTGCCGCGACAAGAACCGCATTGCGATCCAGGGCGACATCCTGGGCGGCGCGGCCATGGGCGTGGCCAACATCCTGTGCCTGACGGGTGACGGTGTACAGGCCGGCGACCATCCGCAGGCCAAGCCGGTGTTCGACCTGGACTGTATGTCCTTGCTGGAGATTGGCCGTACGCTGCGCGACGACCACAAGTTCCAGAGCGGCCGCAAGATCACGTTCGCGCCGCGTGTGTTCCTCGGCGCGGCGGCCAACCCGTTCGGACTGCCGTACGAATGGCGTGCCGAGCGTCTCGCCAAAAAGGTCGCGGCCGGTGCCCAGTTTGTCCAGACACAGTATTGCTACGACATACCGCGCCTCAAGACCTTTATGTCCAAGATCGAAGACCTGGGGCTGCTGGGCAAGGTGTTTATTCTGATTGGTGTTGGCCCGCTGCGTTCGGCCAAGGCGGCCGACTGGATGCGCACCAACGTGCCCGGCATCCACATTCCGGACAGCGTGCTAAAGCGCCTGTCGGGCGCCGACAAACCGGCCATGGAAGGCCGCCAGGTATGTATCGACCTGATCCAGGAAATCCGTGAGATCAAGGGCGTGTCGGGGGTGCACCTGATGGCCTACCGCCAGGAAGAAACCGTGGCCGAGATCATCCAGAAGTCCGGCGTACTGAATGGCCGCGTGCCCTGGTACCCGGGCCGCGACAAAGAGACAGAAACCCAAGCAGATAAGGACTTAGTGTCCTGAATAGGAAGTTCGTTGATGAATCCCGTCGAGAAACACCCGGATCCGTCGTTGCGGTGCTCGCGAGGCATTGAGCCTCGCTGCGCGCCGCGCCTAGGCTGCGGGCGTTTTCGCCAGGATTCGGCAGCGTATTTCCATCTTCCGATACTTTTTCAACGAACCTCCAACTCAGGACACTAGCGTGACAGACACCATCATCAGTTCGGCCACCCGCGAAGTCGTGATCGGCTTCGACCGGCCGTTCGTCATCATCGGCGAACGTATCAACCCGACCGGGCGCAAGATCATGGCGGCCGAAATGCTGGTCGGCGACTACAGCCGCGTGATTGCCGATGCCCTGGCGCAGGTGGAGGCCGGCGCCCACATGCTCGACATCAACGCCGGCATTCCGCTGGCCGACGAGCCCGGCATGCTGGCCAAGGCGATCCAGCTGGTGCAGGCTGTGACCGATGTGCCGATCTCGATCGACTCGTCCATCGTGGCCGCGCTCGAAGCGGGGCTGGCGGTGTACAAGGGCAAACCACTCGTTAACTCGGTCACGGGGGAAGAAGACCGTCTCGAAACCGTGCTGCCGCTGGTCAAGAAATACGGTGCCGCCGTGGTGGCCATCTCCAACGACGAGACCGGTATTTCGCAGGACCCGAACGTGCGATTCGCCGTGGCCAAGAAAATTGTTGAACGTGCGGCCGACTACGGCATTCCGGCCTGCGACATCGTGGTTGACCCGCTGGTGATGCCGATTGGCGCCATCAACCAGGCCGGCGTACAGGTGATGCAGCTGGTGCACCGCCTGCGCACCGAGCTCAAGGTCAACACCACCTGCGGCGCGTCGAACGTGAGCTTCGGCCTGCCCGAGCGCAACGGCATCAACGCCGGTTTCCTGACCATGGCGATTGCCTCGGGCATGACCTCGGCCATTACCAACCCCCTGCATGCCGAAGTTGTCAAGGCGGTGATGGCGGCCGACGTGATGATGGGCCACGACCCCGACTGCATGCGCTGGATCCGCAAGTTCCGCGCCGATCCGGTCATGGGTGCCGACGGCGAGATGGGCCGCGGCCGGCGCGACACCAGCAAGCGCCGCGGGGCCAGTCGATAAGGATCTTGTTTTGAGCTCCAAAGAAGCACTCGTAGTTTTTACCCCTTCCGGCCGCAGAGGCCGGTTTCCCGTGGGAACGCCGGTGTTGCAGGCCGCGCGTTCGCTCGGTGTGGACATCGACTCGGTGTGCGGCGGGCGTGGCATTTGCGGGCGTTGCCAGGTGGTGGTGGCCGAAGGGGAGTTCGCAAAACACGGCGTGAAGTCGCGTGCCGACCATTTGTCGCCGGTGGGTGCGGTGGAAGCGGAATATTGCAAGAGCCAGCCTATGGAAGCCGGCCGGCGCCTGTCGTGTTCGGCCCAGGTGCTGGCCGACGTGGTGATCGACGTGCCCTCCGGCAGCCAGGTACACCGCCAGGTGGTGCGCAAGGCGGCCGAAGCGCATGACATCGAGCTCGACCCCGTCATCCGGCTGCATTTTGTCGAGGTGCAACAGCCCGACATGCACGACCCGTCCGGTGATCTGCGCCGGCTTGAAGACGCTCTGGAGTTTGAGTGGCGCTTGACCAATCTGTCCTGCGACGTGCGCGTGTTGCACCATTTGCAGCAGGCCTTGCGCAAAGGCGACTGGAAGGTGACCGTGGCGGTACACGGCGAGAGCCAGATCATCGCGGTGTGGCCGGGTTTTCGCGAACACGCCTATGGCATCGCCATCGATGTCGGCTCCACCACCATCGCGGCCCATCTGTGCAACCTGGCCACGGGTGAGGTGGTGGGTGCGGCGGGCCTCATGAACCCGCAGATACGCTTTGGCGAAGACCTCATGAGCCGGGTGTCGTATGTGATGATGAACCCGGGCGGCGAAAAGGAGATGACCGAGGCCGTGCGCCGCGCCATCAACGAACTTGCCGTGGATGTGGCGCGGCAAGTGGGTATCCCGGTGACCGATATCCTGGAAGCCACGTTTGTCGGCAACCCCATCATGCACCACCTGCTGCTGGGCATCAACCCGATCGAACTTGGCGGTGCGCCGTTTGCGCTGGCCACCGACCGTGCCATCACCTTGTGGGCGGTGGAAATCGATTTTGCGATCCACCGCAATGCACGTATCTATGTGCTGCCCTGTATCGCCGGGCATGTGGGTGCCGATACGGCCGGTGTGGTGCTGGCCGAACGGCCCGACCTTTCGGAAGAGGTCACGCTGCTGGTGGACGTGGGCACCAACGCCGAAATTGTGCTGGGCAACAACAAGCGCCTGCTGGCCTGCTCCAGCCCGACCGGCCCGGCCTTCGAAGGCGCGCAAATCAGTTGCGGCCAGCGCGCCGCGCCCGGAGCCATAGAACGCGTGCGTATCGACCCGCTCACGCTGGAACCGCGTTTCAAGGTCATCGGCAGTGACCTGTGGTCCACCGATGCCGGTTTCGACGCGGCCGTGGCGGGCACGGGTGTCACCGGCATCTGCGGCTCGGGCATCATAGAAATCCTGGCCGAGTTGTACCTGGCTGGCGTGATCCGGCACGACGGGGTGATCAACGGCGAGCTGGCTGCGCGCACGCCGCGTATCCAGCCCGACGGCCGTACCTTCTCGTACGAGATCTGCCCCGCCCACAACGGCGCACGGGCGATCAAGGTCACGCAGAACGACGTGCGTGCGATCCAGTTGGGCAAGGCTGCCCTGTATGCCGGCGTGCGCCTGCTGATGGAGCGTATGGGTGTGGACAAGGTGGACCGTATCCGCCTGGCCGGCGCATTTGGCAGCCATATCGACGTGAAATACGCCATGGTGCTGGGCATGATCCCGGACTGTGCACTCGACCACGTAAGCTCGGCCGGCAATGCCGCCGGCACCGGTGCGCGTATTGCGCTGCTGGACCAGCGCTCGCGGCGCGAGATTGAGCAACTGGTGCGTCGGGTGGAGAAAATCGAGACGGCGGTCGAGCCGAGGTTCCAGGAATTTTTTGTCGAAGCCATGGCCATCCCGCACCTGACCGCGCCTTATGAGCGCTTGCGCGAGGTGGTGAGCTTGCCGGTGCGCGTGGCCATCCATAACGAGTCGTCCACGCGCGGCCGGCGTACCGCACGCCGCGACGCGAACCCGGTAGCGCCCTCGTAGAATCGCGGGTCTGGCACACGCCAAGTGATCAAGGGAGAGCGGGTAATGCAATGGAAACTGGCGGCTGCGGGGCTGGCCCTGGCAAGCCTCTGGTTGCCGGTCGCCGCGGCGGAAGACGCGAGCTGCCGCACGGTACGGTTTGCCGACGTAGGCTGGAGCGACGTAGCCGCCACCACGGGTTTGGCCTCGGTGCTGCTGGAGGCCCTGGGCTACAAGCCGGAGGTCACCATGGCCTCGATACCGATTACCTTTTCCGGGCTCAAGAACCGGCAGTTCGACGTCTTCCTTGGCTACTGGAACCCGCACATGGTGACGGTGGCCGAACCCTTTATCAAGGCCGGCCAGGTCAAGGTGCTGGAGCCGCCGAATCTGGTCGGCGCCAGGTACGCGCTGGCGGTGCCGCAGTACCTGTACGACAAGGGGCTGAAGGATTTTGCCGACATCGCGCGTTTCGAAAAGGAACTGCAAGGAAAGATCTACGGGATTGAGCCGGGCAGTGATGGCAATGCCGTGATTCAGGGCATGATCAAGGCCAACAAGTTTGGTTTGAAGAATTTCCAGCTGGTCGAGTCGTCGGAGCTTGGCATGCTGACGCAGGCGCACCGCGCCGTCATTGGCAAAAAAGCCATCGTGTTTCTGGGCTGGGAGCCGCACCCGATGAACGTCCAGCTCAAGATGCGTTACCTGGCCGGTGGCGACGAGCTGTTTGGCCCCAATCTGGGGGAGGCCAGGGTGTATACGGCGGTGGCGGCCGGGTTTGACGCGCGTTGCCCGAATGTCGCTGCGTTGCTGAAAAACCTGCAATTCACCACCGATATGGAAAGCCAGGTCATGGGGCCGATCATGGAACGGGGCAAGCCCAATGTTGCGGCGCGCAACTTTCTCAAGAAGAATCCCGCGCCGCTTGGGCCCTGGCTTGCCGGTGTAACGACCTTTGACGGCCGGGACGGCTTGCCGGAAGTTAGCGCAGCGCTCAAGCGCTGAGCGCGCCGGCATAAATACCAAGGACAGGATGATGGGCGAAAAAACTATTTCGGGTTTTGTAGACGGCAAACCTCTGGTTGGCGGCGGCGAGTCTTTCGAGAACCTCAACCCCGCCACCGGCGAGCTGGTGGGCGTGGTGCACGACGCATCGAGCGCTGACGTGGACGCGGCAGTGCAGGCAGCGCAGCGTGGCTTCGAAGTCTGGTCCGCGATGACGGCCACTGAACGTGGCCGCATCCTGCACCGCGCGGCGCACTTGCTGCGAAGCCGCAACGAAGAACTGGCTGCCATTGAAGTGCGTGATTGCGGCAAGCCCTTGCAGGAAGCCCTGGTGGTGGACGTACACAGCGGTGCCGACTGCATAGAATATTTCGCCGGTGCGGCAGCCACGCTGGCCGGCGCCCAGTACCCGCTAAAAAACGCGTTTGCCTACACACGGCGCGAGCCCTTGGGCGTGTGTGTGGGCATAGGCGCCTGGAATTACCCGCTGCAGATTGCCTGCTGGAAGTCGGCACCGGCGCTGGCGGCGGGTAATGCGATGATCTTCAAACCCTCAGAACTCACGCCATCCACGGCGCTCAAGCTGGCGGAGATTTATCTGGAAGCCGGTGTCCCGCCGGGTGTGTTCAACGTGCTGCAGGGCCGTGGTGCCACCGGTGCCTTGCTGGCCGCGCATCCGGGTGTGGCCAAGGTGTCGGTCACCGGCTCGGTGCCCACCGGCAAGAAGGTCATGCAGACGGCGGCCGGCACGCTTAAGCGCGTGACCATGGAGCTGGGCGGCAAGTCGCCCCTGCTGGTTTTCGACGACGCCGATCTGGAGCAGGCCGTGGCCGCAGCCATGATGGGCAATTTTTATACCCAGGGCGAGGTGTGCACCAACTGCACCCGCGTGTTTGTACAGCGCGGACTGGCGGTCCGGTTCCTGGCGCGGCTAAAAGAACGCACGGCCTTGTTGCGCCTGGGCAACCCGATGGACCCGGTGACCGAAGTGGGTGCGTTGATTTCGCGTGCGCATACCAACAAGGTGATGGACTACATTGCCAGTGGCGTGGCCGAAGGCGCCACATTGGCAGCAGGCGGGCAGCGTGTGGACGTGGCCGGTTTGCCGGGCGGCAATTTTGTGGCGCCGACCATCTTTGCCGATTGCACGGATGCGATGCGTATCGTGCGTGAAGAGATCTTTGGCCCGGTGCTGGCGATGCTGGTATTTGACGACGAAGCAGAGGCCATCACGCGCGCCAATGCCAGCCGCTTCGGCCTGGCCGCCGGCGTGTTCACGCGCGACGTGGCCCGTGCGCACCGTGTGGCGGCCAGACTCAAGGCCGGCTTGTGCTGGATCAACAACTACAACGTGACACCCATAGAGATGCCGTTTGGCGGTGCCGGCGAATCCGGCATAGGCCATGAAAACAGCATGGCCGCGCTGGACCATTACACGCAGTTGAAGACCGTCTATGTCGAACTCGGCGAGGTGGCCTGTGGTTATCGCTAGGGGTGGCATGAAACACCCCTCCTTTGCTTCCATGTTCTGTGGCGCTCGTTGCCTTTCTGTCGGTAGCGCTCGCGGCAAAGCTGCGCCCGGGTGTGCTGCGGCGCTTCACTTCGACGGTCGCACTGCGTGTCGACTCCCCTGCGGTGCTCGGTCGCATGGCCGCATCGCGGAACTCGCGACGTTCGCTTCGCTCTCTCTGCTCGGACAACCGCGATGAAAGTGTTGACGAAGTGCGCTTCGCGCACGGCCATGCTCCCTGCGCTCCTCGGCGTCGAAGAAGGCGCGCCGCGGCACACCCGAGCGCAGCTTTGCAGAAGGGTTGTTGGTATTTGCGGCGCCGAATACCAACACGCCACCTCCTCGCGGCAGGCGGGACCGGGCGGGGGCGATTTCTGTGGCGGCGAGAAGCGCAGGCGTCGGGTCGGCGCGCGCAGCGCGCATCAAAAACATTCTCATCGCGGTTGTCCGAACGGAGAGAGCGAAGCGAACGCAGTGAGTTCCGCGATGCGACCCGACGACGAGCATCGCAGGGGAGTCGACACGCAGTGCGACCGCCACAGTATGAGCGCCCGTCCGGTACCGCCGGCCGCGACGCGAGCACTCTCGCAAGAACGGGCCGTACAGCAATGACAACAGAAAATCGCGAGGCCTGCCCGTACAAACCATCTTGCCAAGGGCGATGCCCAGGTGCGAGGGAGTGGCTGGCATGACCGCCGAAACCTACGACTACATCATCGTCGGTGCCGGGTCGGCCGGCAGCGGGGTGGCCAACCGGCTGAGCGAGGACCCGGAAGTGCGGGTGCTGGTGCTGGAGGCTGGCGGGCTGGACTACAGCATCTTCATCCACATGCCCTCGGGTTTTGCCTACCCGATGGCCAACCCGCGTTATACGTGGATGTACGAGTCCGAGCCCGAACCGTTCATGGACCAGCGCCGCATCCACGCGCCGCGTGGCCGGGTGATAGGCGGCTCGTCGTCCATCAACGGCATGGTTTATATCCGTGGCCATGCACTGGACTACGAAGCCTGGGCACAGCGGCCGGGGCTGGAGGACTGG
>JANLPN010000141.1:0-7379 GCA_031367285.1 Betaproteobacteria bacterium
AGGAGATGAAGATGGTGCTGCTGACCTTGCTGACACACTTCGACATCGATTTCGTCGGCACGGCGGACGGCGGCCCACCTGCCGAACGGCTGATGTTCGCGATGGCGCCGGTGGGCCTGCAAATGCGGCTCAAGCCGCGGCCGCCCGACGCCGGATAGCCCAGGCTGCTAGCCTTTATCCCCGTTTTCGATCGCAGCGGCATCGCGCTCGAAATAACGTGATGCCCCTAGAAACAGCAGTGCTGAATCCACCGAGACCAGAGGTGCAATGGCCAACGCCGTCTTGAGGTTGCTCATGTCGGACAGCAGGCCCACCGCATAGGGGCCGGGCGCCAGGCCTCGCAGGTTGGAGCCCAATAGGTTGTCACGCCGCCCGATGTCCAGCCTCGAGACGGCGAAGCGCAGCCGACGAACAATGACTGCGTGAGGACATCGTCGCTTTGGGCAAAGAGATCGCCGCCGCCGATGCCGAGCTGACCCGGCATTTCCCCCAGTACCAGGAGCTTGCCCGCCCCGAGCCTGTATGGAGTACGTTTTTGGGGGGCAAGATCAATGACCGCCTTCCTGTAAAAGCGTAATCCCGACTTCTCCGCGTTTCACTGAATCGCGCCGAATGCCTGCGTCAGGTGCCTGGCAGCAGTTGTCCGATTTCAGATTCGCTCAAGCCCGCGGCGCGAAGGATCTCGGCGCTTTGTGCTCCGCGTTGTGGCACGGTGGCATGTGTGGCGGCCGGGTTGGCCGAGAAGCGTGGCGCGGGCGCGGCTTGGAGTACGCCGTCGTGTTCGGCATAAACGCCACGTGCCGCCATGTGCGGATGCGCCATTGCTTCGGCCGGAGTCAGCACCGGAGCGAAACAGGCATCGCTGCCTTCGAGCAACTTGACCCAGTGCTCTCGTGGCTGGGTGGCAAACAGCATGCGCAGCCGCTCGCGCGCAGGGCCCCAACGGCGCGGGTCGTAAGGGTGCTGGAAGTCGGGATCGGCACCGATCCCAAGCTTGTCGAACAACAATGCGTTGAACCGCGGCTCCAGCGCTTGCACGCTGACGAAGAGACCGTCGGCGCAGGCATAACTGCCACACCAGTGCGGCCCGTCGAGCAAGCCGCGTCCGCGCTCGAACGGCTGCTGCCCGGCTGCATGGGCCGACAGCAGCAGATTCATCAGGTTGGCGCTGCCATCAACGATAGCGGCATCGACCACTTGGCCCGCACCACCGCGTTGCACGTTCAGAATTCCGGCCAGCAGCCCCATGGCCAGATAGAGGGCGCCGCCGCCGAGGTCACCGACCAGCGTCGGTGGTGTCATGGGAGGTCGGCCGGGTTCTCCGGAAAACCACAAGGCGCCGGAGAGCGCGATGTAGTTGAGGTCGTGGCCGGCGCTCTGCGCCAGTGGCCCCTGTTGTCCCCAGCCGGTCATGCGGCCATAGACCAGGCGCGGATTACGCGCCAGACATACCTCCGGCCCCAGGCCCAGGCGCTCCATCACGCCGGGGCGCATGCCTTCGATCAGTGCGTGGGAGCCTTCGACCAGCCGCAGCACGGCGTTGACGGCCCGCCCGTCCTTGAGGTCAAGCGCCAGTGAACGCTTGCCGCGATGGACGATGGCGTTTTTGCCAAGATCGGTCGGGTCGCCGGCTTTGCCACCGGTGCGCTCGACCAGGATGACGTCAGCACCCATGTCGGCCAGCAGCATGCCGCAAAAAGGGCCGGGACCGATACCGGCAATTTCGATGACACGGATTCCGTCCAGAACACCCATTGCTCAGATCTGGCTTTGTTCGCGCGCCTGCGCTTTGGTCAGCGGCAGCCAATGCAACAAACCAAACAGTAGCGTCAGCAAGATGCTCGTGGCGAGCGAGCCGCGGTACAGGCGCACGTGTTTGAAGGCAAAGGCGAGTTCCAGCACGTGGGCGGCCATGAATACAAGGGCAAGGGTTTGCATCGTGTTCGACAGGCCACTTGGCAAAAGCCCGGCCAGGCCGGCCAGGGCCAGCGCATAAATTGCCAGGCAGCCGGCCTTAGCGAATGTCAGCATGCTGTGTCAACGGTGGCCTGCGCCGAGACTTTTCCTGGGGTACGAATACCATCGCCGTTCTCCCGTAGGGTGTCGCGGACCGCCGCCTTGATCATGTCGGCGGCCTTCTCGGCGATCATGATAGTCGGTGCGTTGGTATTGCCCGAAACCAGGTTGGGCATGATAGACGCGTCCACAACGCGCAGACCGGTCAGGCCTTTGACGCGCAGCTGGTCGTCCACCACGTCCATGGTGCCAGGGCCCATACGGCAGGTTCCCACGGGATGGTAGGCGCAGTCGGCATGGTTGCGAATGAACTGTTCGATTTCCGCGTCGGTTTGGGCGCCGGCCGATGCCCTCGACTCCTTGCCGCCAAAACGGGCCAGCGCCGGCTGGCGCGTGATCTCGCGGATCTGTTTGAAGCCACTCACCAGGCGGTCCACGTCGTCTTGTTCCGACAGGAAGTTGGTGTCGATCAAGGGTGCGGCCAAGGGGTCGGCACTGGCCAGGGAAACCCTGCCGACGGATTTTGGCCGCAACAGACAGTCGTGCACGGAATACCCTTTGCCCAGCAGAATCTTGCGCCCGTGGTCCATGATCTTCGCGACCACAAAGACGACTTGAATATCCGGCACGACTTCCCGCGGGGAGCTGCGGATGAATCCATTGCCCTCCGCGAAATTGCTTGTCAACGGGCCGCGGCGGTGCCTGCTCCAGTGCACCAGGCCCTTGACGACTTCCCAGATCCCGGACAGCGACAGTCCGAACAGGCCCCTGGGCGCGCCGGCTTCGTAGCTATGCACCACATCGATATGGTCTTGCAAGTTCTGGCCCACGCCCGGCGCTTCGTGGATAACGGCAATGCCATGTTTTTGCAGCGTTGCGGTAGGGCCTACGCCGGAAAGCATCAGCAGTTGCGGGGATTGCAAGGCGCCGGCACACAACAACACCTCGCGCGTGGCCCGGACTTGCCTGACCGTCCCATCGCCGTCGCGGTACTCGACGCCGACAGCGTGTTTGCCTTCCATCAGAATTCGCGTGGTTCGCGCCCTGGTGATGACTTGCAGATTGGGTCGGCCGAGGTTCGGGGTCAGATACCCCTTGGCCGTACTGCAGCGTTCACCGTTTTTCTGGGTCAGCTGGGTAAGCCCCACACCGAGCAAGTGGTCGCCGTTGAAATCCGGGTTGGGCAGATGCCCGGCCTGCACGGCCGCCTCCACATAGGCCCGGGTGTAGACGCTGGGTTCCATGACGTCTGCCACGTTGAGCGGCCCACCCGCACCGTGGTATTGGCTGGCGCCCCAGAATTCATTGTTCTCGGCTTTCTTGAAGTAGGGCAATACGTCGGCGTAGCTCCAGCCCGCGTTGCCCAATGCCGCCCAGGCGTCGTAGTCGCTGCGGTCGCCGCGTATGTACATCATGCCGTTGATGGAGCTCGACCCACCCAATGCCTTGCCGCGCGGCTGGTAGCCTACCCGGCCATTCAGGCCCTTGTTGGGGACGGTCTTGAAAGCCCAGTTGAAGATGGGGTAGGGGAGCACTATCGGCAGCCCCGCCGGGCATTGAATCAGCGGACTGTTGTCGGCCGATCCTGCCTCCAGCAGGCAGACTTTGACGCCGGGGTCTTCGCTAAGCCTTGCGGCCAGTACGCAGCCGGCCGAGCCGCCGCCGATGATGATGTAGTCGGTCATGATGTGTAAACAATGTGCACGTCGTTGATGCGGCCGTCGAACCTGAACGGAGCGCGGTCGTAGTAGTCCAGCGCCACCGGTGTTCCCAGGTCCACGCCTATGTCCAGGGTTTCGCTGGCGCTAAAGGCCAGCGGGGCTGTGAAGGGCGCCACGGCCCGGGCCATTTCCATGCCATCAACGCGCATGACAAAGGTGGCGGGAGCGCCCGGCTTGGGGCCGCTCATGGTGGTTTCGAGCTCGAACCGGTGCGGGCCCGACACGACCCTGCGGAACCCGCGCAACTTGGTGCGTACCATGCCCAGGCTGTTGTATTCGAAATGCAGGTAACCCGCGTCCATGTAGAGCGCTAGTCCGCCGGACACGCCACCCAGCGCATACACGACGCCGCTGGCCTTGGCCGGGACGTTGACGTCCACCACTACGCGGTTGTTGCGCGCACGCAGGTTGGGCGCGCAGAATTCGGGCAGGCGTGTGACGGCGCTGTTGAAGTGCCATTCGGTGCGGCTGGTGCCTATACGCGCGGCCGGGTTGAGCAGCGGGCCGAGGCCTGCGCCAATCGGGTAGACATTGTTGGCGCGTGCCTGCTGGTCGAACCGGAGCTTCAGCTCGGCCAGTTTCTTCGGGTGCTTTTTGGCCAGGTCCACCGCCTGCGAATAATCGCTGTCCAGCCGGTACAGGGCCCAGATGTCCTCGCTCGGGTTCCAGTTGGCATAGGCCGCGGCGGAGGCCGACAACCACGGCAGGCGTGGGCCGAACACCGAGGCCATCCAGCCGTCCGCATAAATGCCGCGGCTGCCGAACACCTCGAAGTACTGCTCCGCCTTGCGTGTCGCCGCCTTGGGGTTGGCGAAGGTATAGGCCAGGCTGGCGCCGTCCAGCGGATCCTGCTGGAAACCATGCACGGTCTCGGGCGGGGTGATGCCGATCACGTCATAGATGGTGGGCGCGATGTCGTTGACGTGGTGGAACTGACCGCGCACTTTTTCATCGGCCTGGATGCCCTTGGGCCAGGAGACCATCATCGGCACCCGGGTGCCGCCGAAGTAGCCCGCCACCAGCTTGGTGCCCTGGAACGGGCTTTCACCGGCCCAGGCCCAGCCGGCGTGGTACATGTTGGCGATCTTGGGGCCGCCCAGGGCTTCCAGGCCGCCATATTCTTCTTCGAGAATCTTGATCTGCTGCGCCACCGGTATCGGCACACCGCTGATGGACAGGATCTCGTTGATGGTGCCGCCCGCGCCTTCGGCCGAGGCTCCGTTGTCGGACAGCACGTAAAAGATCAGCGTGTTGTCGCGCAGCCCCAGCCGCTCCAGCTCGTCGACCACCTTGCCGGCCTGTACGTCGGCGTGTTCCAGGAAGCCGGCGTAGACCTCCATCAGGCGCGCCTGGAATTTCTTCTCGGCGGCGGGCAGGTCGTCCCAGGCTGCCAGCGTGTCGGGCCGTGGCGTGAGTTTGCTGTCGGCCGGAATCCAGCCCATGGCCTTCTGGCGCTTGAAGGCTTCCTCGCGGTAGACGTCCCAGCCGGCGTCGAACTTGCCCTTGTATTTGTTGGACCACTGGGCAAACACCTGGTGCGGCCCATGTACCGCGCCCGGGGCCCAGTACATGAAGAAGGGCTTCTCGGGTTCCAGTGCATGTTGTTCGCGCAACCAGCTGGTGGCCTGCGCGGCCAGGTCTTCACTCAGGTGGTATGTCGGGTCGGCGGGCGCTTCGATCGGCGTGGTGTTGCGGTACAGGCTGGGCTGGTACTGCGAGGTCTCGGCGGCGATGAAGCCGTAGAAATGGTCGAAGCCGCAGCCGGTCGGCCAGCGGTCAAACGGGCCGGCCGCCGAGGTGTGCAAGGCCGGCGTGTTGTGCCACTTGCCGAAGGCGGCCGTGTTGTAGCCATAGTGCTTGAGCACTTCCGGAATGGTCGCCGAAGTTTTGGGGATGACACCGGTGTAGCCGTCGAAGTCGCTGGCGAATTCGGTAATGGTGCCGGACTCGACCCGGTGGTGGTTGCGCCCGGTCAGCAGCGAGGCACGTGTGGCCGAACTGATGGCGGTCGTATGGAAGGCGTTGTAGCGCAAGCCGGTGTCGGCGATGCGGCTCAGGGTGGGCGTATGGATGGCGCCACCCACCGTATCGGCGTGGGCAAAACCCACATCGTCCAGCATGATGATGAGCACGTTCGGGGCATCGGCGCGCAGGTGTGTTGCCGGCTTGCGCCATTGGTGGGTCGAGGCTGCCAGGGTTTGCCCGGCAGCGCTGGCCGTGGGTGTTTTCGGGAACGGCAAACTGCCGGTCGCGGGTTTCGGTTTGCTGGCCATTGCGGTCTCCTGTGATTGCTTGCAGCATGGTAAAAATTGCGAGGTCATCACGCCTGTCTTTGAAGTCAATTCGCTGGTCTGTGCGGTTTAGCGGTAAAGTGCGTCGATGCCAAAATCACACCCGATCACACCGCCAAGTGACATCGGTTCGCTGACCGCCAGGACACCCCACGAGCCGACCACGATTGGGGGCTACGCGCTGGCGATTGCCAAGGCGCTGGACTACAGCGGTGTGGACAGTGCGCGCATATTGCAAAGCGCGGGGATTCCGCCGGCCATGACCAACGACCCCATGAGCCGCCTGCCGGTCGCTACGCTCACACGGCTCTACCGCGCCTGTGTGGAGGTCACGCACAACCCCTACTTCGGCTTGACGGTTGCGAGGTTCATCCAGGTATCGAACCTGCACGCATTGGGTTACGCGCTGGCTGCCAGCACCAACCTGATGGAGTTTTGCCGCCGCTTGCAGCGCTACTTCCGGCTCGCGTCGCAAACGTCGGAAATCGAGGTTGTTGAATCGGGCGACGAGGTCGCGCTGCACATGCGGCTGCTGGTGGACGTGAGCGCGGAGACCGAGGACGCGTTTCTGGGTTTTGTGGTGCTGGCCATGCGCCGGCTCTACAAACCCGAGTTCAGCCCGCTGCGCGTGGAACTGCGCCACGCGATGCCACCGGACGGGCCGGGGCCTTACGAAGCCTTGTTCAGGGCGCCGGTGTCTTTTACCGGGGCGATGCCGGTACTGGTATTTCCCAAGGCGGCCATGGAGCTCCCTCTGGTGGGCGCCTGCGCCGAGCTGGCACAACTCAATGACAACCTCGCCACCAGCTATCTGGCCCGGCTGGACAAGAACGACGTCGTAACCACGGTGCGCCAGAAGATCATCGAATACCTTCCCAATGGCGACTGCACCCGGGAAAAAGTCGCCGGCGCCATGTGTATCAGCCCGACCACGCTGCAGTTCAAGCTGTCCAACCGGGGCACGAGTTTCCAGGATCTGCTGGACTCGACACGCAAGGAACTGGCGTCCAGTTACGTGCAGCAGTCCTCCTTGTCCATTACCGAAATTACCTTCCTGCTGGGTTTCAGCGACACCAGCAACTTCACGCGTGCCTTCAAACGCTGGGAAGGCATCTCTCCCACCAGTTTTCGCAGCGGCGTAAAACCAGTCAGTGTTTGAGGTTCATGGATGGGTTGTTGCCCCGACGCTTCGCACCGCCGTGTCCGAAACAAAAAATGCCAGCACGGCCAACGGCACCAAGCCCCTGGCCCGCTCAGGGCGTGGCGCGGTCCATCGTCACGCCGGCCAGGCCACCTTGCGTGGCATGGTGGATGATGGGGCAGTTCAACACCACGCTGGTGGTCTCCAGCA
>JANLPN010000166.1:0-2311 GCA_031367285.1 Betaproteobacteria bacterium
CAAATACACGAAAGCCGCGTTGCGCCCCAATTCAGGCATCGCGCCACCTGGCCGTCACCGCACAAGTGAAAAAGCCCACCATCGCGTCGATGGTGGGCTTTAGTATGTAAACTGGGGTGGCTGATGGGGCTCGAACCCACGACAACAGGAATCACAATCCTGGACTCTACCAACTGAGCTACAGCCACCGCTGAGAAAACATTATATCGCCCTCCCCTACTGCACTGTGCTGGCGGAACCGTCAATCAGGGCTGCGGGCGCCTTTGGAACGCTGATACGCACCTTGAAGCGTTCCTTAAGCACACCGTAATAGGCTTGGTTCTCCGCTGCTGCCCAGGCCTGGGAATACTGCGCACGACCTTGTTTGGCCACTGCCTCATCCGGCGCTACTCGACTGACAACGCGATTAACTTTGATCACGGCGTACCCCTGATCTCCCAGATCGACGCCGGCCACGGATGGCAACGCGGAAGGATCGGCACGTAGAACGGCATCCAGCACTTTCGGCGCCACGCCCTGCGCCTGGTCACGGGACAACACCTGCGCCGGGCTTGCCGCCGCTTCTTCCGGCTTGGCCTTCCAGCCAGCCAGCCTGGCTTGGCCAGCCTGGCGCGCCAACTCGGCCGAGCGTTCGGCAACCAGACGGTCCCTCACCGCTGCACGAACCTCCTCCAAAGGACGGGTACGGGCTGGAGCGTATTGCACGATCCGTCCCGCCACCAGTTGGTTCGGCCCCGTTTCCACGGCCTCGGTGTTACGCTTCTTCTGGATGGCATCGTCCCCGAACAAGGCGTTCAGGAATTTCGCGCTGGCCAACGGGCCTTTCACTCCCTCGGCTGGCGTGCGCAACACGTTGCTGGCCGTCTTGACTTCCAGTTTGAGCCGCTCCGCCACCGGTTTGAGACTGTCGGCTTGTTCGTAAACACCGTTGGTAAAGGCCTCGGCGGATTCGGCGAATTTGCGCTGGGCTTGTTGGGTCTTCACGTCTGCCTCGATACCGGCACGCATCTCCTCGAAGCTGCGTTGCTTGGGCGCCTTGATCTCGGTGAGTTGGATGATGTGGTAGCCAAAATCAGACTCCACAACGTCGCTGATGTCACCCTTCTTCATGCCGAAAGCAGCATCCTCAAACTGCTTGACCATAGCGCCTCTGGAAAAGAAATCCAGGTCGCCACCCACCGCGGCCGAAACTTTGTCCTGGGAATTTTTTCGGGCCAGCTCCGCAAATTGCGCGGGATCCTTGCGCACTTGCGCCAGCAGTTCCTGCGCACGTGCCTTGGCCTTGTCGCGCTCGGCCGCGGGGGCATCCTTGGCCGCGTTGATCAGGATGTGGCTGGCGCGACGCTCCTCACTGCCGCCCAAGCGTGCGGCGTTCTGCTCGTAGTAGGTTTTCAGGTCCTGCTCACTGACATTGATGGCCTTCTTGACGGCCTCAAGGTCCAGCACGAGGTACTCGATATTGACCGACTCCGGCGCCTGGAACCGCGTCGCATGGCCCTTGTAATAGGCATCGATATCGGCGTCCGTTGGCGCCACTTTGGTGCTGAAATCCGACGCCGGAAAATTTGCAATCTGAGCCTCGCGCTTCTCGAAAAATGCACCCAGGGACACGTCGGCGACCGTTGCCGGCACAAAAGCCGTTGCCAGCACGCCGGCCTCGACCTGCCGCACGGAGAGATCCCGCCGCACCCGGGCTTCAAAACCTTCCGGCGTCAATCCCTGACTGGCCACCAGTTGCCGGTAACGTTCCATGTCTAGGCTCCCGTCGGGACGTTTGAGCGAAGTGATTGCCGGGTTTCGCTGCAAGTCGCGCGCGAGGCGGGCATCAGTCGTCACCAAGCCGGACTGCTCGGCCGCGGCGTCGAGCACCCGCTCGCGCACAAGGCGCTCCAGCGTCGCATAACGCGCCTGCGCGGAGTCCAGCAGCTTTGGATCCACCACTCGTGCCGACGCCCGAATGCGGTCAGTATCGGACTTGTGGGCATAGTCCCATTCAGCCTGCGTAATGTCGTGTCCCCCGACCCTGGCCACGGAAGACCCGCCGTCATTGAAGCGCTTGTATCCATCAATGCCTACCAGTACAAAGGCCGGAATGATCAGCAAGAACATCATGAACATCAAAATTTTGGTGTGCTTGCGGACTAGATCGAACATGCTTTAACTCTCGCTGAAAACGAAATCCCAGAATGGGTCCAACGGTGTAAAACGTGTGGGCCGCAGCTGAAACAACAAAAAAAGGCGAACGTGCTGTTCGCCTTTGTCGGGGTGGTGGGGGCTGACGGGCTCGAACCGCCGACCTACGCCTTGTAAG
>JANLPN010000169.1:0-5531 GCA_031367285.1 Betaproteobacteria bacterium
GCGAATCGGGCTCGGGCAAAAGCGTCACCATGATGGCGCTGATGGGCCTGGTGGCCTACCCCGGCAGCGTCAAGGCCGATAAACTGCGTTTCGACGGCCACGACCTGCTGGCCTTGTCCGCGCGCGAACGCAGCCGCCTGACCGGCAAGGACCTGGCGATGATTTTCCAGGACCCGACCACCAGCCTGAACCCGTGTTTCACGGTCGGCTTCCAGTTGGCCGAGACACTCAAGCTGCATATGGGCATGGACGGCAAGGCAGCACGCAAACGCTCGATCGAATTGCTGGAGCAGGTCGGCATACCGGCGGCCGAGAGCCGCCTGAAGGCCTACCCGCACCAGATGTCGGGCGGCATGAACCAGCGCGTGATGATCGCCATGGCGATCGCCTGCAACCCCAAGCTGCTGATCGCCGATGAACCCACCACGGCGCTCGACGTAACCATCCAGGCCCAGATCCTGGACCTGCTGCGCGGCCTGCAGAAAGACCGCGGCATGGCACTGGTGCTGATCACCCACAACATGGGCGTGGTGTCGCAGATGGCGCAACGGATCGCGGTGATGTATGCCGGCCAGATCATGGAAGAGCGGCCGGCGCAATCCCTGTTTGCGGCGCCGCTGCATCCCTATACCGAGGCGCTCATGGCGGCCATGCCCGAACGCAGCGACGGGAGCGCGCGCCTGGCCACGATTCCCGGCATGGTGCCCGGCCTGTATGACCGCCCGAGGGGCTGCCTGTTTGCGCCGCGCTGCGGTTACGTGCGGGACAACTGCCGCACCGACCGGCCGGCGCTGGACACCGGCCCGCAAGGCATGGTGCGCTGCCACTACCCGCTGGTTCCGGCGCCGCTTGCCATGGAGCCCGCATGACCGCTCCCTCCACCGGGCCCGTGGTATCGGCCACGGACTTGCGCCAGGTCTACCGGATCAGCAACGGTTTTTTTCGCGAGCCGGGGCAGCTGCAAGCGGTGGGTGGTGTGTCGTTCGAGGTCATGCCGGGCAAGACACTTGCGGTGGTCGGCGAGTCGGGTTGCGGCAAATCGACGCTGGCACGCATGGTGTCGCTGATCGAGACGCCCACCGCCGGTGCGCTGCGCCTGGGCGGTGCCGACGTGGTCACCGCGTCCCAGCCGGAACGAAAAACCTTGCGCCGCTCGGTGCAACTGGTGTTCCAGAACCCCTACGGATCGCTCAATCCACGCAAGAAAATCGGCGCCATTCTCGAAGCACCGCTGGAGATTAACACCACGCTGGATGCTGCTGCGCGCATGCAAAAAGCGCGCAGCATGCTGGCCCTGGTGGGCCTGCGCCCGGAGCACTACGACCGCTACCCGCATATGTTTTCGGGCGGGCAACGCCAGCGCATCGCCATTGCGCGGGCGCTCATGCTCAACCCGGCCCTGCTGGTGGCCGACGAGCCGGTGTCGGCGCTCGACGTATCGATCCAGGCCCAGGTGCTGAACCTGCTGGCCGACCTGCAGCACGAGCTGGGGCTGGCCTACCTGTTTATCTCGCATGACCTGGGCGTGGTACGGCACATTGCCCACGACGTGCTCGTGATGTACCTGGGCCATACGGTGGAGCAAGGCGAAAAAACCGCGATCTTCTCGCGGCCGCTGCATCCCTACACCCAGGCCCTGCTGGCGTCCACACCGGGTATAGTCGGCAGCGGCGCCGGTTTGCCGCGCACCCCGCTCAAAGGTGAACTTCCTTCCCCTTTGAACCCTCCAAGCGGCTGTGTGTTCTCGACCCGCTGTCCACATGCCACGGACCGCTGCCGTTCCGAGCGTCCGGTGTTGCGCCAACTCGATACACGGCAGGTTGCCTGCCACCTGGCCGAACAATTTGTTATCCAACCCGCTGCGATGCAGCATTAACCGCAAGAGGAGTCCACAAGATGATCCAACACAAACCCAAGACCGGCCGAAAGCTGCCCGCCAAACGTGTGCTGCTGTGCGCGCTGGCCTTGCCGGCTTTGATGGCGCTGGCTCCAGCCTCGGCCAAAACCCTGGTCTATTGCTCCGAGGGCAGCCCGGAGAATTTCTATCCCGGCATCAATACCACCGGCACATCGTTTGACGCCAACAGCCAGATCTACAGCCGCATCGTCGAATTCGAGCGCGGCGGCACGAAGATCGTCCCGGGCCTGGCCGAGCGCTGGACCATCTCGCCTGATGGCCTGGTCTACACCTTCTACCTGCGCAAGGGCGTCAAGTGGCACAGCAATGCCAACTTCAAACCCTCGCGCGACATGAACGCGGACGACATCGTTTTCGCGATCGACCGCCAGTGGAAGGAAGACTCCCCTTACTTCAAGGTCACCAGCCCCAACCATTCGTACTTCAACGACATGGGCATGCCCAAGCTGATCAAGTCGGTCGACAAGGTAGACCAGCTGACCGTCAAGTTCACGCTCAACAAACCCGAGGCGCCTTTCCTGTCCGACCTGGCCATGGAATACGCCGGTATCCAGTCGCAGGAATACGCGGTTGCCATGCTCAAGGCCGGCACACCCGAGAAGATCGACCAGGACCCTATCGGTACCGGCCCCTTCCAGCTGGTGCAGTACCAGAAGGACGCCGTCATCCGCTACAAGGCCTTCCCGGAATACTACGGCGGCAAGGCCAAGATCGACAACCTGGTGTTCGCTATCACGCCGGATGCCTCGGTGCGCTGGGCCAAGCTGCAAAAGGGCGAATGCCATGTCATGCCCTACCCCAACCCGGCCGACGTGGCGGCCATGAAGGCCAACCCCAAGTTCACGGTGCTGGAGCAGCCCGGCCTGAACGTCGGGTACCTGGCCTACAACACGACCAAGAAGCCGTTTGACGACGTGCGCGTGCGCAAGGCCATCAACATGGCCATCAACAAGAAGGCCATCGTTGACGCGGTGTACCTCGGCAGCGGCATTCCGGCCATCAACCCGGTGCCACCCACGATCTGGTCCTACAACAAGAGCATCAAGGACGATGCCTTTGATCCTGAAGCGGCCAAGAAAATGCTGGCTGCGGCCGGTTTTCCGAACGGGTTTGAAACCGATCTGTGGGCCATGCCGGTGCAACGGCCTTACAACCCGAACGCCAAGCGTATCGCCGAACTGATGCAGGCCGACCTGGCCAAGATCGGCGTCAAGGCCGAGATCAAGAGCTTCGAGTGGGGTGAATACCGCAAGCGCATGCAAAACGGCGAGCACCAGATGGGCATGCTGGGCTGGACCGGCGACAACGGCGATCCGGACAACTTCCTGGCAACCTTGCTCGGTTGTGAAGCGGCCAAGACCAATGGCTCGAACGTGGCCAAGTTCTGCAATCCGAAATTCGAGGAACTGGTCCAGAAGGCCAAGATCACCAGCAACGTCGGCGAACGCACCAAGCTGTACGAGCAGGCCCAGGTGATCTTCAAGGAACAGGCTCCCTGGTTCACGATCGCCCACGCGGTCCAGCTCAAGCCGATCAGCAAGAACGTGATCGACTTCAAGCTGAGCCCGTTTGGCCGCCACACCTTCTACGGGGTGGACATCAAGGAATAAGCCGGGCGGCCAGTCGGCCCAGCAAGAAGACCGGCAATTGCCGGTCTTTTTTTTGCCTGCGCCTTTCAAACACAGCCTACCCGGATATTCACGCGGCCAATCCGCGTGATGCGCCACTGTCCTACACGCGGAACACACGCCTTCCGATGGGTCGAATCCCGTGCCGTTCCTACCATGGAGCCATGTTCAACCACCGGTCAAATGATCGGTAAACAACCTGCCCCAAGGAGCACACCGTGGCCTACGCAAGCACCCCCTCCACTGACCACAGAAGGACCTCCGGCAACTACCTTGCCGCACCGGTGCCTCAGAGCTACTGGAGCGCAACGCAGCTATCGTCGTTCACCTTTTTGATGTCGGGCTACGGGTTGCCGGTGTGTTCGTCCATGATGCTGGGCGACATTGCCTATGCACGCGAGCAGCTGCGCCTGGCCTGCACCCTGGATGACCACGCGCTGCAGCAACTGGCGGTCGACATGCTGAGCAACTTCACCCATATGCGGTCCGCGGCGCATGCTGCGGTTCAGTGGACGCACTAGCATGACATCCACCACCGCTACCCACGCCATGTTCTCCGAACGCCTCAACCGGCAAACCGCAAATCCATTCGCGACTGCTTTGCGGGTGCTGTTGTTAATCGTCATCGCCGCGCAACTGTTTGCCCTGACGCAGGTGGTGCGCGGGCAGGTCGAACGGGCGCAAGTGCGCGAAAGTATGCGTGCAGCGTCCAACATGGCAATCCGCAATTGCATAGCCAGCAGCCGGGGCAAGTCCGCGGACGACTGCGTGGCCGCAATTACGGTGGCGTCTGGCCCCTGAGCGCGACTGCGGCGCCCGGCCTACAGTTTCCTCAGCGCGGCCTGCGTGATCGCCGACAGCGTGCCCCGCGTGGTGATGACCTCGGGGTCCAGTGCCACCTCGATCAACGTGCCCTCCGAGCGCGCCAGCGCCGCCAGCAACTGCGCCTCGAACTCAGCCGTCCTGGTGATCTTCACGCCTGCATAACCATAGGCGCGCGCCAGGGCGGCGAAGTCGGGGTTGCGCAACTCGGTGCCGGCCTGGTGTTTGGGGTACTCGCGCTCCTGGTGCATACGGATGGTGCCAAACATGCCGTTGTTGAGTAACACGATGATGCTTTTGGCGCCGTATTGCACGGCCGTGGCCAGCTCCTGGCCGTTCATCAAAAAGTCGCCGTCTCCCGCAATCGTAAAAGCCACGCGCCCGGTGGTGATGGCGGCCGCAATACCGGCCGGCACGCCGTAACCCATGGAACCTGCGGTGGGCGTGACCTGGGTCTTGAATCCCTTGGCCAGGCCGTGGTGTTTAAAGAAGCGGTGTACCCAGCTCGCGAAGTTGCCGGCCCCGTTGGTCAGCACGGCGTCGGCCGGCAGGTGCTTTTGCAACATGCCCACAATGGCCGGCATGTCTATATCGCCCGGCAGGGCCTGTGGCTCCATATTGGCCAGGTAGTCGGCGTTACAGGCCTGCGCCCAAGCCTCCCAGGGGACGACAGGGGGTGCCGTCAAGACTTCCAGCGAACGCGCCGCCGCGTTCATTGTGGCGTTGATAGCCAGGTCGGCCTGGTAGACGCGGTTCAGCTCTTCGGCGCTGGAGTGGATATGCACCAGCTTTTGTTTGCTGCGCGGCACTTCGAGCAGTGTATAACCGCCCGTCGTCATCTCGCCCAGGCGCGGGCCAATGGCAATGATCAGGTCGCTGCTCTTGACACGAGCGGCAAGTTTGGGGTTGATGCCGATACCCACGTCACCCGCATACAGCGCATGGTGGTTGTCGAACGTATCCTGAAAACGGAACGCGTTGCCCACCGGCAGTTTCCAGTTTTCGGCGAAGCGCTGCAGCGCCTGCGCGGCCTGCACGGTCCAGCCGCCGCCGCCGGCAATCACGAAAGGTTGCGTGGACGCCAGCAGCATTTCGCGCAGCGTGCGCAGGGAGCCGGGGTCGCTCCAGGCCTGCACCGCTTCCACACGCGGCAAGGCTTGTGG
>JANLPN010000197.1:0-34891 GCA_031367285.1 Betaproteobacteria bacterium
TTCTTTGACAGACGCGCAACGAGCGCGTGGACGCCTTACCACCATGACTGCATCTCCCGCTGAAAGCGACATCGAACAGGCTGTGATCGATATCATCGTCAAGGAGGGCTCCGTCGCCCGCGAAAAAATAACGATGGACGCGACCTTGCAGGATCTGGATGTGCATTCGCTCGATGGCGTGCAGATTATCTTTGCGATTGAAGACCGTTTCAACATTGTGGTGCCCGAAGAACAGGCGCAGCACGCAACCGGCACGGTGCGCCAACTGATCGACGGGGTGGCGCAACTGGTGGCAGCCAAGGCGGCTGCGGCGTAAGCCGCTGTTCTGCAATCCGGTGCACACCGTCGTTATTACCGGCCAGGGTTGCGTCAGTCCGCTGGGCCTTACGGGCAAGGCCACCTGGGAGTCCATGCGTGAAGGACGCACCGGTATCGGGCCGATGACGCGTGTGCCCGCGGCCGAAGTCCGCATGCCGATCGCGGCCGAAATCAAGGGTTTTGTTCCCACCGCGTATTTCGATGAAAAGCGGCTTTTGCTGCTTGACCCGGTGGCGCAGCATGCGCTGGTGGCAGCGCGTGAGGCGGTGGCACAGGCGGGCCTGGATTTCAGCGACCAGGCCCTCGCCGAGCGCACCGCCGTAATTGTTGGTACCGGCGCCGGTGGCGAGGCCACCCATGACGAATCGGCACGGCGCATGTACGGGGAAGCGCAGGCGCGGGTGCACCCGTTCACCATCGTGCGTTCCATGTTCAGTGCCGCAAGCTCGCAGATCTGCCTGGAGTTCGGCTTGCGTGGTCCGGCGTTTGCGGTGTCTAGCGCCTGTGCTTCGGCCAACCATGCACTGGCCCAGGCATTTTTGCTGCTGCGCTCCGGTATGGCCGACGTGGTGCTGGCCGGCGGCAGCGAGGCCTGCATCACGCGCGGCGTCGTCAAGGCCTGGGAGGCGATGCGTGTGCTGGCGGATGACACCTGCCGGCCGTTCTCGAAACAGCGGCGCGGGCTGGTGCTGGGTGAAGGCGCGGGTATCTTCGTGCTGGAGACGCTGGAAAATGCGCGGCGCCGTGGCGCCACGGTGCTGGCGGAGTTTGCCGGCGTGGGCATGACGTCCGACGCGACCGATATCGTGTTGCCGGATGCCGCGGGAGCGGCGCGTGCCATGCGGCTAGCCATGAGCCAGGCCGGGTTGCTCCGCAGCGACGTGGACTACATCAACGCACATGGCACCGGCACCCAGGCCAACGATGCGACGGAAACCAGGGCAATTCAAGCCGTCTTTGGTAACGATGCGCGCCGCGTCGCCGTATCGTCCACCAAGTCCATGCATGGCCATGCCCTGGGTGCCGCCGGCGCCCTTGAACTGGTAGCGGTGCTCGGTGCGCTTGGTGAAGGCGTGCTTGCACCCACCATCAACTTCCTGGAACCCGATCCGGCCTGTGAGCTCGATGTGGTTCCCAATACGGCGCGCGAGCAGCCGGTGCGTGCGGCATTGTCCAACTCCTTCGCGTTTGGCGGCCTGAACGCGGTGCTGGCGCTGCGACGCGCCAGCTGAACCGCCTCAAGAAAACGTCGGGCCGCTCCCAAGTTCTCTTGCATCCCCTCGAGGGGCCAGACGCGCATCGGCTGGGCTGGGGGCGCTCTCAGCCGCGCTTGGCCTTGGTCAGCAGCTGGTCAAGCAGCAAAAGCCCCTGGTCGATCTCTTCGGAACTGATGTGCAGCGAAGGTGCAAAGGTGATGACGTTTTTGTAGTAGCCGCCAATGTCCAGCACCAGGCCGATGGGCCGGCCGGCGTAAACCAGTTCGCCTGCCAGGCCGATCTCGACCATTTTGTCCACCAGTGCCTTGTTGGGCGTGTAGCCATCCGCCGCGCAGATTTCCGCTCGCAACGCAAGGCCCAGGCCATCCACATCGCCGATTTCCGGATGGCGCTTCTGCAGGTCCTGCAGCCCGCTCAGGAAGTGCGCGCCCTTGGCCATGACCATGGTCTCGTAATCGGTCTCGGCCAGCATCTTCATGGTCTCCAGGCCCACGGCGGTGCCCAGCGGGTTGGAGGCGAAGGTTGAATGGGTTGAGCCGGGCGGGAACAGCGTGGGGTTGATGAGTTCTTCGCGTGCCCAGATGCCGGCCAGCGGGTTGAGGCCGTTGGTCAGCGCCTTGCCAAACACCAGAATGTCGGGCTTGACGCCAAAATGTTCTATGCCCCACAGCTTGCCGGTGCGGAAAAAGCCCATCTGGATCTCGTCCACTACCAGCAGGATGCCGTAGCGGTCCAGCACCTTCTTGAGTTCGATGAAGAAGTTCTTCGGTGGTATGACGTAACCCCCGGTGCCTTGCACCGCCTCGACGTAAAACGCGGCGTATTCGGACTGCCCGGCCTTGGGATCCCAGACGCCGTTGTATTCGGTCTCGAACAGGCGCGCAAACTGCTGCACGCACAGCGAGCCATACTCTTCCTTGCCCATGCCCTTGGGCCCGCGGAAATGGTAGGGAAACTGGACGAATTGCGCCCGGTCCCCGAAATGCCCGAAACGGCGCCGGTAGCGGTAGCTCGATGTGATCGCCGAGGCGCCCAGCGTGCGTCCGTGATAGCCACCTTCGAAGGCAAACATCAGGCTTTTGCCGCCTCTGGCGTTGCGCACCAGCTTGAGCGAATCCTCGATCGACTGGGAGCCGCCCACGTTGAAGTGCACGCGTCCGGGCGAGCCCCATTTATGCTCGGCATCCTGCGCCACCATTTTGGCCAGCTCGATCTTGGTCCGGTGCAGGTACTGGCTGGCGACCTGCGGCAGGGTGTCGAGTTGCGCGCGCAGCACGGCGTTCAGGCGTGGGTTCGCATACCCGAAGTTGACGGCGGAATACCACATCTGCAGATCGAGGTAGGGCACGCCGCGCGAGTCGTACAACCAACTGCCTTCGCAGCGTTCGAATACCTTGGGCGGGTTGGCGTAGTGGACCGTGTCGCCAAAAGAGCAGTAGCGGGCTTCGTCAGCAAGCAGGTCGGAATCGGGCATGGGTATGGTTTCAGTCAAACGGTTGATGGTCGGATAGTCAGATTAAGTGAAGCTTACGCACCACCGGTGCACTGGCCGAAAGTTCGGGCAGCAGCGCCAGTGCCTGCCCGAAATCGGCCACCGGACGGTGTGGCAAGTCGTGGTCCAGGCAGTGGTCCAGCAGGCGCTTGCGCGCAAAATTCAGATCGGCGCGCGCCGCCACGCAGAAGTCCGAGGCACCGTCGCCAACCATTAGCACACGGGAGCCGGCCGCGAGCAGCGGCGCTTGCGACCAGGCGCATTTGCAGGTTCCGCTGGCCGTCGTGCAACCGGCGCGGGCATGCGGAAAGTCGAGTTGCCAGCTGCGCGTCCCGGTCGCCTGTAGCTGGTTGGAAACTACCGGCAGCCGGCCCAGACCGTTGCGTTGCAGGATGGCCGAGATGACGAGGTCCAGTCCGTCGCTCACCACCACCAGCGGCCATCCGCGCTGCTCGACCGCCGCCACAAAAGCCGGGAAAAGGTCGTCGATGCGGACCGCCGCCACGTGGTCCAGCAATTCATCGCGGCTGCAGTCCAGCAACGCCACCTGCCCCTGCATGCACAGCCGCGAGCCAATGCGGCCTTCGCGCCAGTCGGTTTCCAGTGTGTCCCAGCCGGGGCGCCCAAAACGCAGCAACAGCGAATCGGTGACGTCTTCGAGTGCGATGGTGCCGTCGAAGTCGCACAACACAGTCCAGGATTGCAACGCGTTTTCCGTTCTCGGTGAATTGTTCAGGGGTAGGAAGCGCGTCGAAACCCGACTTCCATGGTCGAGTGCGCATTATCGGTTCACGGCCGGACGGGGCGACAATACGGGCAAATTTTCAAGAGCCGACGAATGATAAAGAAGTCTGACTACTGGATGCCCGGCGGGCGTTCCGGCGTATTGCTGATACACGGCCTGACCGGCACGCCGGCGGAAATGCGTTTTGTCGCCAAGGGCCTGAACGCGAGCGGCTTTACGGTTTACGGCATGCAGCTGGACGGCCATTGCGGCGACGAGAGCGACCTGCTGGGCACCGGATGGAAGGACTGGGCCGACAGTGCCGACCGTGCCGCCACGCGTATGTTGCAGTCAGTGGACCGGCTGTTCGTGGGCGGTTTGTCCATGGGCGCCCTGCTGGCGCTGCATCTGGCGGCGCGCCGGCCGCGCGATGTGCAGGGCCTGGCGCTGTATGGCACGACTTTCCGCTACGACGGCTGGGCCATCCCGGCCATCGCGCGCCTGTCGTTCATGCTGCCCTGGGGCTGTGCGCTGGGCATAGGGCGCAAGCGCACCTTCATGGAAAGTTTTCCCTATGGCATCAAGGACGAGCGTATCCGCCAGCGGATAACCGGCGCCATGCTCAGTGGCGACAGCGCGGCAGCCGGATTGCCGGGCAACCCCTGGCCTTCCCTGGCCGAGTTCGTGCGGCTGGCAAGCCGTGTACGCAGGGAGTTGCGCCTGGTGCAGGCGCCCTGCCTGGCGGTGCATGCCACGCAGGACGATATCGCCAGCCTGCGCAACGTGGAGATTGCGCAAAAGGGTGTGCGTGGGCACTTCGAGCGCCTGCTTCTGGACGACAGCTACCACATGGTCACGGTGGACAAGCAGCGCGACCTGCTGATCGAGCGTTCGGCGCGTTTCTTTTCCGGCATTGCCGAAGGCCGCGCTGCCCCGGCTGGGGCAGCGGCCGCAGCTGAGGCCGAGGCGGTTTGACACTCCACCGCGGGGCCAGCATGCCTTCGTCGCCCCCAGGCAGAACACGTCTCGCCATCGGTCTCGCCATCACCATCGTTCTGGATACGGTGGCACAGCTGGTCTGGAAGGCGGCAGCCCTGCATCTGCCCCCGCTGGCGGTATCTGCCGATCTGCTGCGGGCGGTGGTGCAGCAGCCACTGTTTGCCGTGCTCGGCCTGATTTTTCTGCTGCAATTGCTGGTCTGGCTCAAGGTACTGGAACACGCCGATCTGAGTTTCGCCCAGCCCGTGACCGCCTTGAGCTACGTGGCCGTGTGCGGCCTGTCCACGCTGTGGTTCGGCGAGACACTGGATGCGCGCAAGCTCGCCGGCATCGCCCTGGTGCTGGTTGGCGTGTGGTTTGTCAGCCGCGGGCCGGCACACAGCGCGGCGCCCGGCGCGGAGGCACAACAATGAGCGCCGCGCCGGGCCGCCCCAAGCAAGCTAGCGCCGCAGGGCGCAGCACGGAGGCACAACAATGAGCGCCGCGCCGGGCCGCCCCAGACTAGCTCGCGCCGCAGCCCGTCGGGCGGAGGTTTGCTTATGACTCCCGTCACTGCGGGGCTGCTGCTGCTGGTGGTCTGCGCTGGTGTCGAGGGCGCGTCCCAGGTTTGCTTCAAGCAGGCGGTGCGGCAGCCGCAACGCCAGGCGCTGTGGATCGGCCTTGGCAGCGTAGCGCACCTGGCCGAAGCGGTGTTCTATACGGCCGTGCTTGCCGTGCTTGACCTGAACGTGGCCTACCCGTTGAGCGGGCTCACCTTCATCACTACCGCGCTGCTCTCAAGCTGGCTGCTGCGCGAGTCCGTGACGCCAACACGCTGGATTGGCGTGGCATGCATCCTGGCCGGTGCCGGCCTGCTCGGTGCATCAGCGTGAGCAGGTACTCGGTCAGCCTAGTGCACAGTGCCGCTGATGTTCCTGACTTCCTGTGGGCCGCCTGCTTTGGACCCTCTCTGGAAGGACGCTGGTGGTACGACGCCCTGGAGCGCAGCAGCCTGGACCAGTTTGAGTTTGCCTACGCCGTGCTGCATGACGGCGAGCGCGCGGTCGGCTTTGCGCCTTTGTTTGTGATGGACGTGACGCTGGCGTTGGTCGTGCCGCCGGTCTGGATACCGCTGCTGAACCTGCTCGGGCGCGTCTGGCCGGCCTTACGCCGGCAGCGCACCCTGTTTGTCGGCTCCCCGTGCGCCGACGAAGGCACGGTCGGCCTGTTGCCGGGTATCGACCGCGCCGCTGCGCTGGCATGCCTGCAGGCGGCACTGGTCCTGCGGGCGCGCGAAGTGCGCGCACCGATGCTGGTGTGGAAGGATTTCCCGGCCAGTTACGACGATGAGCTTGCCGCCCTGGCCCGTGCAAGCGGCATGTTCGGGATCGACAGCTTCCCGGGCACCGTCGTCGATCTGCCGGATTCGGGTCGCGAAGGCTACTATGCCGCGCTGCGGGCAAGCCACCGCAACAAGCTCAAGCGCAAGCTCAAGCGCGGCGAAGCGGCCCTGCCGGTTGACGTGGCTGTGTTGGAGCGCCCCGATGTTGCCGCGCTGGACGAAATATTCGCGCTGTTCTGGCAGACCTATGAAAAGGCCACGACCCGCTTCGAGCGCTTGAACCGGCGTTTCTTCGACCAGATATCGGAGTGCCCGCCGTCGCGCTTCGTTGTCCTTCGCGAGCGTACCGGCGGCAGGATGGTCGCGTTCATGCTGTGTTTCCTGCTTGGCGGCAAGGCCATCAACAAGTTCATCGGCATCGACTACAGGCAGCCCGCCGAAAGCTTCCTCTACTTCCGCTTGTGGGACGCGGCGGTGGCCTGGGCGACCGGAGAGGGCGCGCGGTCATTGCAGAGCGGGCAGACCGGCTACTCGGCCAAATTGGAGCTTGAACACCGCCTGCAACCGCTCACCAATTGGTGCGTGCATCGCAATCCGGTGTTGCATCCGGTCTACCGGCTGGTCGCGCGCTCGGTCTCGTGGGCGACGCTGGATCCCGACCTGGCGCGGCATCTGGCGGCCCACCCGGAAGCGGCGCGAGGCATCACGGCCATGCCGCCTTGACCATGTCGGCCGCCTTCTCGGCGATCATGATCACCGGCGCGTTGGTGTTGCCGCTGACCACCCGCGGCATGATGGAGGCATCGACGACGCGCAGGCCCGACAGGCCGTGTACGCGCAGTTCGGCGTCCACCACGTCCAGCGGGCCGCTGCCCATGCGGCAGCTGCCGACCGGGTGGTAGACGGTGTCGGCGTGGTCGCGGATAAATTGTTCGATCTGCAAGTCGGTTTGTGCGGCGGCCGAGGTGGCGGACTCCATGCCGCCGTAGCCGGCCAGTGCGGGCTGCGACAGGATGCGGCGCATGATCCTGAAGCCCCGCGTGAGACGCTCCATGTCGTCGCGTTCGCCCAGGAAGTTGGGGTCGATCAGCGGTGCGGCCAGGGGGTCCTTGCCGGCCAGCCTGACGCTGCCGCGGCTGACGGGGCGCAGCACACATACGTGGCAGGAGTAGCCGTGGCCGAACACGGTCTTGCGGCCATGGTCCACCAGCTTGCCGACGACGAAATGCAGTTGCAGGTCGGGCAGGGCCTCGTCGGGTGCGCTCTTGATAAAGCCACCGGCTTCGGCGAAGTTGCTGGTGAGGATGCCAGTACGGTGCTTGCGCCACTCGAAGATGCCGCCAATGGCGCGTGTTATGCCGGTGAGTGAGATGCCGAACAGATCGGTCGCCTTGGGCGCATTGACGACCAGCACCACGTCGGGATGGTCGTGCAGGTGCAGGCCCACACCGGGCAGGTCGTGTTGCGTGGCAATGCCGTTCTCGAGCAGGTGGCCGTGCGGGCCGATGCCCGACAACATCAGTATCTGGGGCGACTGCAGGGCGCCGGCGCACAGCAGCACCTCCCGGTTCGCCTTGATCTGCTTGACCAGGCCCTCATGCTGGTATTCCACGCCCACGGCGCGCTTTTTGTCGAGCAGGATGCGGGTGGTGGTGGCCCCGGTGATTACCTGCAGGTTGGTGCGAGACAGATTAGGCGTGAGGTAGCCCTTGGCGGCGCTGAAGCGTTCCCCCGCCTTGTGGGTCACCTGGTACATGCCCACGCCTTCCTGGTCCGCGCCATTGAAGTCCCGGTTTTCGCGAAACCCGGCCTGCGTGCCGGCCTTGACAAATACCGGGCCGAAGCGGTTCGGGCTGGTCAGGTCCTTTACGTTGAGCGGGCCGCCAGTGCCGTGCAGCGCGTCGGCGCCGCGCTCGTTGTGTTCGGCGCGCTTGAAATACGGCAACACGTCGTCAAAACCCCAGCCGGCATTGCCCTCGGCCGCCCAGTGGTCGTAGTCGGCGCGCTGGCCGCGTGCATAAATCATGGCGTTGACCGAGCTGGAGCCACCCAGCACCTTGCCACGCGGCTGGTAGCCGCGCCGGCCATTGAGTCCGGGTTGCGGCACGGTCTGGAACTTCCAGTTGGCCTGGCCGTTCTGGGCCAGCAGTGCCAGTCCGGCAGGGCAGTGGATCAACACGCTGCTATCGGGCGGGCCGGCTTCGAGCAGCGCTACGCTGGCATCCAGGTCCTCGCTCAGCCGGGCCGCCAGTACGCAACCGGCCGAGCCGCCGCCGATGATGATGTAGTCGAACATGTCCGGAAGATTTCCTGTTGGTTGCAAGTGGTGCTTCGGGCCGCCTGCCGGCGTCGCACGTGCGCTCCGATCAGTTTGGCCGGTGCCCGTCAAAAGCCCGTTGAAGATAGACCACCGGACCGGCTATTTTCTAAGGAGCACACTTTAATGCACCCCCCGGTAAACCCTGAGAGCGCGAGAGGCAATCGAATGCACTGGCGCATTGGATTACCTCGCGCGCTGAGTGCCGGGGGGGGGTGGATTGAATCGAACAATTAAATTGCACACAATTTAATTGTGTAGTAAACTACGCCCATGCCAGCCGCAACCGCCGTCTCCGCCAACGACCCCGCCCTGAGGCTGGACAACCAGCTGTGTTTTGCCCTCTATTCCGCCTCTCTGGCCATGACCAGGTTCTACAAACCCTTGCTGGAGTCGCTCGGCCTGACCTACCCGCAGTACCTGGTGTTGCTGGTGTTGTGGGAGCATGAAACATTGACCGTGTCCGAGCTGGGCGAGCGCCTGACCCTGGATTCAGGCACTTTGACGCCGCTGCTAAAACGCATGGAGGCCGCGGGTTTGTTGCGGCGCGCGCGTTCACTGCACGACGAGCGCCGGGTACACGTCACGCTCACGGCGGCCGGTCGCAAGCTCAAACTGCGTGCCGCGAAAGTTCCCGCCTGCGTGATTCAGGCCGCCGCCTGCCCGGTGCCGGAACTGGTGGGCCTGACGCGGCAAATCCAGTCCCTGCGAATGCGGCTGGTCGCCTGAACAGCCGACTGAAGTCCCTCCCCCCTTTTTTCAACCCGCTTCGCACCTGCGAGGCATTTTTCCCAAGGAAGCACCATGGTTACCAAAGTCGAAAAAGTTGTCTACAAAGCCCACGCCAGCTCCACCGGTGGGCGCGACGGCAGCACCAAGTCATCAGACGGCTTGCTGGACGTCAAACTGGCAGTGCCCAAGGAAATGGGCGGCGCGGGCGGCGGTGTCAACCCCGAGCAGCTGTTCGCGGCCGGGTACAGCGCGTGTTTTCTGGGCGCCATGAAGTTTGTGGCGGGCACGCAAAAGCTGGCCGTACCGGCTGACACGTCGATCAACGCCACGGTCGGCATCGGCCAGATTCCGGCCGGCTTCGGCATCGAGGTGCAAATGGTGGTGAGCCTGCCCGGCATGGACCGCGCGGTGGCCCAGGCGCTGGTGGACAAGGCGCACCAGGTGTGCCCCTATTCCAATGCCACGCGCGGCAACATCGACGTGAGCATTACGCTGGCCTGAAGTCTTGCGGGACGCGCATCGTTGCGCTTGGTGGCCAGCCCCGGTTATCGGGGCTGGCCATTTGCCGTAAGGTGGCGAGATGGGCAAGCGCCGGGCCGCCCCGGGGGGAAACACCGCAGCGCCTGGCGCAAAGGTTCAGAGCAAGTTCCAAATCATGACCACTACCCATTTGCTGGTTCGCAAAGACAAGCTTCAAACAACCGAGCTGCGCAGGCGGCCAGACCAGCCTTTGGCCGATGGCCAGATCCGCGTGGCGGTTGACAGGTTTGCGCTGACGTCCAATAACATCACCTATGCCGCTTTTGGCGACGCGATGAACTACTGGGCCTTTTACCCCACGGGAGAAGAGGGTTGGGGCAACATTCCGGTGTGGGGCTTCGCCGACGTAACGCAGTCCTGCCATCCCGGCGTGGCCGTGGGAGAACGTTTGTACGGCTATTTCCCGATGTCCAGCGGCGCCGTGCTGGAGCCCAGGCACCTGTCGCCCGCGCGTTTCGCCGAGGGTGCGGCGCATCGTGCTGCGCTGCCCCAGGTCTACAACCAGTATCTGCGCTGCGCCAGCGATCCGCTGTACACCCGCGACACCGAAGACGTGCAGGCGCTGCTGCGCCCGCTGTTCACCACGTCCTGGCTGATCGATGATTTTCTGGCCGACAACGGCTACTTGGGCGCCGCCGCCGACGCGGCGGCTCCGCCCGTGCTGCTGCTGTCCAGTGCATCCAGCAAAACCGCCTATGGCACGGCGTTTGCGCTGGCCCGGCGATCCGGTATTGAAGTGGTCGGGCTGACCTCGGCGCCCAATGTGGCGTTCTGCCAAAGCCTGGGTTGTTACGGCCGTGTACTTGCCTATGAGCAGCTGGACCAGATAGCCGCCGACGCGCCATGCGTGTACGTGGATTTCGCCGGCAATGCCGGGCTGCGGCTGGCGGTGCACCGCCGCTTTTCACGGCTGGACTACAGCTGCTCCATCGGCGGCACCCACGTTGAGAAGTTGGGCGGCGGCAAGAACCTGCCGGGCCCACGGCCCACGCTGTTTTTTGCGCCGGCGCAGATAAAAAAGCGGCAGGCCGAATGGGGCGTCGAGGTTTTTGGCCAGCGTCTGTTACAGGCGTGGAACGACCTGGTGCGCAAGGTGTCCGACCCTGCCGCACCCTGGCTGATGGTGCAGCAGCATCGCGGCCCAACGGCGGCCTCGGCCGCTTATACGCAGGTGCTGGCCGGTCGCGGCGACCCTCGGCACGGCCATATGCTGTCGATGCGGGAATGAAAGTGCGAGCGGCATCCAATGCAGCGGCGTGACTTTCCACAGGCCGTTGTCAGGGCAATAGCTGCTGCGTAAAAGTTTCCGGGTCGATGTTGGCGCCGCAGACCACCAGCCCCACGGTTTTGCCCTCCAGCCGCGCGCGCAGCGGGAACATCAGGGCGGCGAGTGCGGCGGCTCCGGCCGGTTCGACCGCGAGTTTGGCGCAGCGGAAAAGCAGGCGCATTGCCTGGCGTATTTGCCCGTCGTCCACCAACACCACCTCGTCCACGAACTGCCGGTTGAGCGCAAAGGAATAAGGTTCGCATCGTGGCGCACCGAGCGAGTCGGCGATGGTGCGTACGGCCTCGATAGCTTGCGGCGAGCCAGCCTTGAAGCTGCGGCTGAGCGAGTCGGCACCCTCGGGTTCGACCACGTAGACGGCGGTTTGCGGGCTCATCTGTTTCACGGCGCAGGCAACCCCCGCGGTCAGGCCGCCTCCACCGGCAGCCACAATGACCGCATCGAGCACGACCCCGGCCGCAGCCAGCTGGTCGATAAATTCCATGCCTACGGAGGCGGTGCCCAGCGCCGTCTTCGGGCCTTCATAAGGGTGCACAAAAGTGCGGCCCTCCTCGGATTCAATCTCCCGTACGCGCGCAAAGGCCGCGTGTACGTTGTCGGCCAGCTCGATCTCGGCGCCCAGCTCGCGGCATACCTGCACGCGGAACGGGTTGGCATTCCTGGGCATCACCACCTTGGCACTGCTCCCCAGGCGGCGCGCGCAATAGGCCAGCGATATGGCGTGGTTGCCAGCCGATACACCAGTGACGCCGCGCGCAAGAGCCGCCGCATCCAGGTCCAGCATCACTGACAGCGCGCCGCGCGGCTTGAAGCTGCCGGTGCGCTGGAACAACTCTTCCTTGAGCCATACACGGGTCGAAGCACCGACCACCGCCGCCAGCGCGTCGTCTTCCAGCAAGCGGATCGGGGTGGTGCTGACCAGATCGCCCAGGCGCGCACGGTTGGCCCGTATGGCGGCGATGGTCGGGGCTTCGAAGCTGGGTGGTTTCACGGCGTGCGGCCTTGCTGATTGAAAACGGGCAGGGGATCAGCCGTCTTGCGCCCAGTATGCTACCGCAGGCAGACCGCTGCGTCGCGCACCAGGTGATGGGTATTGCCGCGATCGCGCGGCCAGCACTGTCCGTAGAATGGGTCGATGAACTATCCATTTCGCTGGCTCGCCGCATGGTGCGGTGTTTGCGGTTTGCTGTGTGCGGCCAACGCGACGGCCCAGGTGCAGGTTCCGGCCGCACCGCCCCCCTCTGCCACGTTGGTGCCTGCCGCACCGATCTCCCACAACGCCCAGAAAGCCTACGAGGGCGCACGCGACAAGCTGGTGCAAATCCGCACCTTGTTGCGCAACAGTGATACCCAGGCCAGCGTCGGATCGGGGTTTTTCGTGTCGAGCGACGGGCTGATCATCACCAATTTCCATGTCGCCAGCCAGCTTGCCCTGGAGCCTGAGCGCTACCGGGGGGTGTACGTTCCTGTCGATGGCAAAGAGGCGCCGGTAGAACTGCTGGCGTTCGACGTGTTGCACGACCTGGCCCTGTTGCGGGTGCAGAACCCCGGCCCGGCCCGGCAGGCACTGGGTTTTCGCGGCACCGATTTGCCGCTCTCGCGCGGGGAACGCATTTTCTCGCTCGGTAACCCGAAGGACATCGGGTTCGCTGTCACCGAAGGCACCTACAACGGCCTGGTGTTGCGCAGTTTTTACCCGCGCATATTTTTTGGCGGCGCCATCAACCCGGGCATGAGTGGAGGCCCGGTGCTGGACGAGGATGGCAGGGTGGTGGGCATCAACGTGTCCAAGCGCACCGACGGGGAACAACTCAGTTTCCTGGTGCCGGCCGAGTTTGCGCAAGCCCTGCTGGCGCGTGCGGCGAATGCCAAACCCCTGACCCAGCCGGCCCATGCCGAGGTGGCACGCCAGCTCATGCAGCACCAGGAGCGCCTGACGCAGCGTTTTGCATCCACACCCCTGCGGGCGCAGAAACACGGTGGCTACAGCGTGCCGGTGCCCGACGACGCACTGGCGCGCTGCTGGGGGCAGGGGCGCGACTCCGACTTCAAGGCCTTTGACCTGGAACGCACCGATTGCCAGGTGGACAGCCAGCTTTTTGCGGGGGAGACCACGACCGGCTTCATCCACCTGCGCTACGAGGCCTACGACGCACCCAAATTCGGCGCCTTGCGGTTCGCCAATATGTACGGTCAGAGTTTTGCCAACGAGGGTTTCGGCGTGCAAGGCACGCGCCGCATGACGGCGGCCGAATGCTCGGAGCGCTACATCGACCGTGCCGGCATGGCCATGCGTGCCGTAGTGTGCATGAGTGCCTATCGCAAACTGGCCGGGCTGTATGACGTGTCGGTTCTGGTGGCGTCTTTGAACCGCCCGACCCAGGGTGTGCAGGGGCGGCTGGACGCGCGTGGCGTGAGTTTTGGCAACGGCCTGAAACTGGTGGCGCAATACCTGGACGGCTTTAAATGGGAGGCTCCGAAATGAAATTTTTCGCCGGGCCGCCCCAAGGGAAATTAGCCCCCGTGGGGCTGAGCCCCGAGGCTCCCAGTCTGCCTGCGCAGACTGGGACGGGGCAAAGAGCCGCAGCCTCCGGCAGCGGCCCGTCCAGCGCAGTACACAAAGTGACAAGCGTGGGGGCCCTATGAACACGGAGCAGGAAGCGCTGGCCGCGGTGTCGGTGCCGTGGTATGACGTTGAGCAGGTACGGCCGGGCGCGCCGGCCGTGCGCGCCATGATCGAGGCCGTCGACCGGCACGGCAGCGTGCAGGCGCGCCTTCCGGTGACCGAATGGCCGGTAACCGTGGGGCGCGATCTGCGTACCGATCTGGTACTCGATGACGTTCACTTGGCGGGCCAGCACTTGAGTCTGGAGCAACACGCGCCGGGTCAGGTCAGTGTGCAGGTGCTGGAGACCGACAACGGGGTCAGCCTGGGACGCAGGCACTTTGGCCGGGGCAGGCAGTTCGACTGGTTGCCCGGCCAGCAGCTTGGGCTGGGCCGCCTGTTTTTGCGCCTGCGCCTGGCCGATACCCCGGTCGCGGCCGAATTGCGGTTGCCGCGGCGGCCCGGGCGTACCGTGATGTGGTCGCTGGCGAGCCTGGCCGCGGCCATGCTGTTGATGCTGGGCGAAGTGTGGCTCAGAAGCACCGAAACCCAAAAGCTGCTGCAGGCACTGCCGATGGTCATGGTGGGCGCACTGGCCGGGCTGGCCGGCTGGGCCGGACTGTGGGCACTGGCCACCAAGCTGTTCAGCGGCCATCCGCAGTTTTGGCGCCATGTGCGCATTGCAAGCCTGGCCTACGTGGCATCCGAAGTGCTGGTATTTTTTTCACAGACCGTGGCGTTTGCATTTTCATGGGAAAACCTGGGGCGCTTCGGTTATGTGCTGCTGGTGCTGGTAGCCGCGCTCGGCATTTACCGGCACCTGCTGGTGGTGGCGCCGCAGCCGCGCCGCGGCCTGGCCATCGGTGTGGCGCTGGTGGTGGTGCTGGGCCTGCCCGCGATGCTGGGCACGCAGTGGCTCAAGAACAAGCGCCTGTCGAACCAGCTCTATATGGCCAAGCTGTTCCCGCCTAGCTGGCGCGTGGCCGCTCCGGTGCCGGTGGCAACTTTTATGCAGGAGGCGCTCGGCATTGAAAAGCGGCTGGCGGCGCGGCTCAAGGACCGGCCGGAAGAAGGCACGGCGGAGTCGTCGGAAGACGAAGAGTAGCCACCACACGGGGTAAGAAACCGGTCGGCGCGGCCAAGGCTTCAGCCAGCACTTCTCGAATACCATTCGGGGAGTCCGGAATCCACCCAAGCCCTTACCCGGCACCCTGACCAACGCTGCCCATGAATACTGTCAAGATCCTCGCTCTCACCGCCCTTTTGGCAACCGCCTCGCTGGCGTCGCTGGCCCAAGCACCTGTGGCAGGCAGGCCGGCCGTGTCACCCGGCGCGATGCCGGCTGTGGCCTCGACGGCGCCCAAAGCCAAGCCGCCGGTCAAGGCCAAACCCAAGTCCAAGCCAAAGACGGCGACGCACGCGACCAAAACCCGGGCTGCCAAAAAGCCCAAGCCGGCCGCTTCAAAGTCGACAAAGAAAAAAACCACGGCGCAGAAAAAGAAACCCGCCAAAGCGGGCGCTTCCGCCGGGAAATAGGCGCGCCGATTGCTACCGGCGCGCCGCCGCCTACTGCAACGGTTTGGTGAGCGACGTCCAGGCGCCGCCCTTGATCTGGTCGATCTCCACGTACTCGGGACCGAAGTGGTTGCCGCTGAATGACTGTTTGGCGTAGAACAGTGGGCCCTCGAAGCTGTTGGTCTGCAGGTACTTGACCACCTTGTCGGAGGTCACGTCGCGGCCTGCGCCCTGCACGGCTTTGACAAAGATGTCGGTGTACGAATAGGCCAGCAAGGCGTTTTCATCCGGCTCGCTGTTGAACTTTTTCTTGTAAGCGGCGAACCATGCCTTCACCGGTGCCGGGCCGCTGTCGGCGGTGTAGAGCTTCCAGGTCCCGACACCGTAGAGGCCTTCCACCGTGTCCTTGCCCAGCGTGAGCACGATACCGGTACGCCCCGGATTGGCGGTCAGCACCTTGACGTTGTTCCAGCCCAGCTTCTTGACTTCGGCCATGATGCCCACCGTCTCGCGTGTAATGGTGGCGATCACGATCAGGTCCACATCAGCAGCTTTCATGCGTGCCACCTGGGACGAAAAGTCAATATCACCCGGCTTGTAGCCGGCCTCGGCGGCGTAGCCCATGTTCTTGGACGCAAGCGCCTTCTTGACGCCTTCACCCACCAGCGCACCCAGGGGGCCTTCCTGGTAGATGTAGCCCACACGTCTGATAGCAAAGTTGTCCAGCATCCACTTCACGCCGGTGTTCATGATGGTGTCGTAGTTGGGCGTCAGCGTGAACAGCAACGGACTGTCGGCGGCGCTCTTGCGGATGATGGACGAGGCGCCCCAGGGCGCAAAGTAGATCGTGCCGTCGTCGACGGCGCGCTTCACCACGGCGGCATTGGTGCCGGAGCCGAACGGGTTGATGACGGCAAACACTTCGTCCTGGCGGATCAGCTTGTCGATTGCGCGCACCGCCATCTGCGGCTGGCTGCCGTTGTCCTCCACCACCAGGCGGAACTTGCGGCCGTTGACACCAGCGCCTTCGTTGGCCTCATCGAGCCGCATCTGCATGCCGTTGCGCAGCATCGGCATACCCGCCGCCACCGGGCCGGACAGGTCGAGGTGGGTACCGAGCACGATCTCCTTGTCGCTGATGCCGGCCGCCATGGGGCTGCCCGCCGCCCCCGCGGCCACCAGTGCGGCCAGAAGCGTGTGTTTGAGTGATCTGAACATGAATGTCTCCTTCTTTAAGAATGGGCCTGCGGCCCGGAACGTAAAACCTTGAATTCCAGCCATCAATCTCAAGCCCGGCCCGCACCGTACATGGTACTGATCAGCTCGGCGTATTTGCTGGCCACCACCTTGCGTTTTAGTTTCATGGTGGGGGTCAGTTCGTCGTCTTCGGCGGTCAGCAACTGCGCGATGATGCGGAAGTCCTTCAACTGCTCCGCCCGCGCCAGTTTCGCATTTACCTGCTCCAGCTCGGTATGGATCAGGGCCCGCACTTCGGGCGTGCGGGTCATGCTGGCGAAGTCGGTGTAGGGCACCTGTTTGTCCTGCGCGAACTTGGCCACGTTGTCCTGGTCCAGCATGATCAGGCAGGTGAGGTAGTTGCGCCCTTCACCAATCACCACCGCATCCGAGATATACGGGCTGAACTTGATGTGGTTCTCGATATTGCTGGGCGTGATGTTCTTGCCGCCCGACGTGATGATGATGTCTTTCAGCCGGTCCTTGATGCGCAGGTAACCATCGGCATCGATCTCGCCACAGTCACCAGTGTGCAGCCATCCCGCGTTGTCCACGGTCTCGCGCGTCTTTTCCGCAAGCTTCCAGTAGCCGGCAAAAATATTCGGGCCGCGCACCAGCACCTCGTCGTCGCTGCCGAGCCGGATCTCGGTGCCTTCGGCACAAACACCGGCAAAGCCGATTTTTATGCGCCCTGGCGGCATCGAGGTGCAAAAGCCGCAAGTCTCGGTCATGCCAAAGGCCTCCAGCAAATCGATGCCGATGGCCATGTACCAGCGCAGCAGATCGGGCGGCACCGGTGCCGCGCCCGTCATGGCGGTTTTGATGTTTTGCAGGCCCAGGAAACTGCGCAGGTTGGACAGGGCCACGGCTTGCAGCATGCGGTAACGCGCAGCGCGCCATCCGGTGACCGGTGTGCCGTCCAGCCTGGCCTGTGCCAGCGCCGCGCCTTCGGCCAACACCTCGGCGTACACGCGCCGCGCCAGCGGAATGGCGTCCTGCATGTACAGCATGACCTGCGAATAAAGCTTCTCCCAGAAACGGGGTGGCCCGAACACCGTATGCGGCGCCACCTCGCGCACGTCGTTGAACACGGTGCCCGCGTTCTCCGGGAAATGCACGATCTGCCCCTGCGCCAGCGGGTTGTAGACCGAACTCATGCGTTCGGCGATATGGCACAGCGGCAGGAAGGACAGGGTGCGGTCACCCGGCTCCAGCCTCAGATACTGCCGCACGCTCGCAATCTGGAACACCAGGTTGCGGTTGGCAATCATCGCGCCCTTGGGCGCCCCCGTGGTGCCCGAGGTATAGACCAGAAACGCAATGTCGTCCGGTTGGCTGGCATCGATGGACTGCTCGAACGCGGCCGCCTGGTGCCGGGCCAGTTCGAGGCCACGTGCGACGAACTGCTCGAAGTCGGTCGCCCCGGCATCCTGCAGGCCGCGCAAGCCTTTGAGATTGGTGATGACTATGTGACTCAGGGCCGGGCAGTAGGCCCGGACCGCCGTCACCTTGTCGTACTGCTCCTGGTTCTCCACAAACAGTACCCGCACATCGGCATCGTTCAGGATGTACCGCACCTGCTCCGGCGACGAAGTAGGGTAGATGCCGGTGCTCAGAAATCCCATGCATTGCGCTCCGATGTCGGCATACAGCCACTCGGGGCGGTTCTCGGACAACACCGCAATGGTGGCGCCGCGCTCAAGTCCCAGGTCTGCCAGCGCCAGCCCGACCGCACGCGCCGTCTCGTAATACTGCGCCCAGGTGCTGGAAGACCAGATGCCTTTTGTCTTGTGGCGCAAGGCGGGCTCATCGGCCCACTCCCCGCAACGTGCACGGAACAGCTTTTGTGGGGTGGGATAGGCCGAAACGTTCATCGCCATGTCTTGCGCCTCTTCCAGCGTTGCTTGCGCCCGTCCTCGCCGACGGCATGGCCGGCGCCGCCGAGGTAGAACTCCTTGACATCGTCCTTGGCCATGAGGTCCGCGCAGCTGCCGGCGGCGACCACACGGCCCAGTTCCATGATGTAGCCTTCGTGTGCGGTGGCCAGCGCAATGGCGGCGTTTTGTTCCACCACCAGAATGGCCGTACCCAGTTCGGAGTTGATACGCTTGACGATGCCGAATATCTCGCGCGTGAGCAGCGGCGACAGGCCCAGCGAAGGTTCGTCCAGCAGCAACACGGTAGGCCGCGCCATCAAGGCGCGGCCAATCGCCAGCATTTGCTGTTCGCCACCTGACAGCAGTCCACCGTGCTGGTCCTGGCGCTCCAACAGGCGCGGAAACCAGCCGAACACACGCTGCAGATCGGCGTCGACGTCGTTGCGGCTGGCGCGCGCAAAGGTGCCCATCAGCAGGTTCTCGCGCACGCTCAAAAACGGGAACACCTGGCGTCCCTCGGGCACCAGCACCACGCCGCCGCGCGCCACCTGGTCCGGGTCCTTGCCGTGAATGGACCGGCCCTTGAATTCCACGCTGCCCTTGAACGGGTCGATGACACCGGCAATGGTGTTGAGCAGGGTCGTCTTGCCGGCCCCGTTGGCGCCCAGCACGGCCACGATACTGCCCGCCCGGACGTCGAGGTTGATGCCCTTGATGGCGTTCACCGGGCCGTACCAGGTTTCCAGGTTCTTCACCGCAAGAATTGGTAGGGTTGTCACGTCGGCCTCGCTCATGACGCTCCCCCCAGGTACGCTGCAATCACGGCCGGATCGCCTTGCACTTCTTCCGGTGTGCCGAGTGCCAGCACCTGGCCCATGTTCATGCACAACACGCGGTCGGCGGCTTCGGACACCAGGGACATATCGTGTTCCACCATGATCACGGTGATGCCCAGGTCTTTCTGGATATCGTCGATCCAGAAGGCGAGGTCGCGTGTTTCTTCGGGGTTCAGGCCCGAGGCGGGCTCGTCAAGCAGCAGCAGCCGGGGCTGCGTGGCCAGCGCGCGTGCCAGCTCCACCACTTTGCGCACACCGTAGGGCAGGCCGGCCACCGGGCTGTTGCGGTGCGGCATCAGGTCGAGCAGCTCGATCAGGTCTTCCACATGCGCACGCGACTGCGCCTCGGCGGCGCGCACGGCAGGTGTCCACAGCCACTGCGCCGCAAAGCTGCCATGCGCAAAACGGTGCCGGCCCAGCAGCAGGTTGTCGAGCACGGTGCCACCCTCGAACAACTCGATGTTCTGGAACGTGCGCCCGATGCCGCTGTGCACGATCCTGTGGCGCGGCAGGCCGGTGATGTCCCGGCCTTCGAACACCACGCTGCCGGACGTCGGGTCGAACACCCGCGTGATCACGTTGAGCATCGAGGTCTTGCCCGCGCCATTGGGCCCGATGATGGCAAACACCTCGCCTTTCTCCACACTGAAGCTCACGTTGCCAATAGCCTGCACGCCGCCAAAACGCAGCGACACGTCCTAGACCGCAAACACGCTCATGGGACTGATGCCCCCACGTTTGTCGCTTCGCGTACTGCACTGGACGTGCCACTGCCAGAGGCAGCGGCTCTTCGGCCCGTCCAATCCTGCTCAAGCAGGATTGGAGCCGCGGGCCTCAGCCCCAAGGGGGCCGCGGGCCGCGGCTCCATGCCGGCCCGCGCCGGGATGGACGGCACGAGGAAGGCTTGCGTCTCGCAAGGCTGCGGCCTGCAAGGCTTCGCTTGCTTGAAGCGGTTCTGCGCTGCGCTCATTTGTAGCGCTCCGACTTCATATAGGTCTTGCCGCGTTTGAACATGTCCTGCCGGTAGAGCGGAAAGGTCTCCAGAAACGTCTTGAACTTGAGCCAGCGGCCGTTCAGCCCCTTGGGTTCGAACAATACGAACAGGGCCAGCACCAGGCCGAACACAAAAATCTCCAGGCCGAACTGTTTCGAAACCTGTGTCGGCAGCAGGGGCTTGATGCGCGAAATGAAGGTCGGCAACATGCTGATCAGTATGGCGCCCAGGATCGCACCGCGCAGCGAACCTAGGCCGCCTATGGTGACCATCAATACCAGCTCCAGCGACATGATCAGGCCAAATCCTTCGGGTGTCAGAAACCGCACGTGGTGGGCCAGCAAGGCGCCGGCCAGGCCGGTCACCATGGCAGATACCACAAAGGCCAGCACCTTGTAGCCGGCGACCCAGATGCCCAGGCTGTAGGCCGCCGCTTCGGAGTCGCGCACACCCATGAAGGCGCGGCCGGTTTTGGCGCGTACCAGGTTGACCAGGCCCAGCAGCACCACGGCCAGCACGCCCAGGCACAGGTAATAAAACGCGCGCAGCCCGGACAAATCAAAACCCAGCACCAGCGGGTTGTTGACGGTCAGGCCGCTGAAACCGCCGGTCACGCTTTTCCAGTGTCCGATCACATGTTCGGTCAGGATCGCAAACGCCAGTGTCACCATGGCCAGGTACAGGCCCGATACCCGGATCGCCGGCAGCCCGATCACCAGCCCGATGGCCCCGGCGATGCCGCTTGCCAGCACGATGGATGGCACAAACGGCACGCCCTGGCCCAGCATCCAGCCGTGGGCATAGGCTCCGATGGCGATAAAGGCGGAATGCCCCAGCGACACCTGCCCCGTAAAACCTACCAGCACCATCAACCCGAGACTGGCCACACACATGATGAACAGGTACGAAAACTCGCCCACATAATATTTGGGCAGCAGCCAGGGCGCGGCGAGCAGGGCCACCGCCAGCACGGCGTAGGCGATCCGGCCCAGCGGGTAACGCAGCAGCGCATGGCCATCGCGGTAGCTGGTGTCGTAGGGGAAACGCATGGGATGCCCTAGTGCGCGATGGCGCGTTGCGCGCTCAGCGACGAATGGCGCACTTGCCGGCACACAAGCCGAGGCCGCCGCGGAACTGGCTTTGCCAGGCCGCCAGCGGCGCCCCCTTGAGGGTGGGAGACGGCTACACGAAGTGAGCGCCCCCAGCCCTGGCTTCGCCAGGCCCCCCGAGGGGGTGCAAGAAAACTTGGGAGCGGCCCGGCGTTTTCTTGAGAGCCGTAACGGGGGTGGTTCATATTAAACGCGCCGGCCGTGGGCCTCGCCGAGCAGCCCACGCGGCCACAGGATCAGCACACCGATCAGCACCAGGTAGGCCATGGCGTCCTTGAAGCCGTCGGGCAGGTACACGCCGGCAAACTGTTCGATCAGGCCCAGCAGCAGGCCGCCCACAATGGCGCCCGGCACACTGCCAAAACCACCCAGCACCACGGCGGCCAGGGCCTTGAGCACCACGATCCACAAGCCGATGTCCACCAGCGCCGTTGGTGCCAGCAACAGCCCGCACACCGCCGCGATAGCGCCGGAAATAGCCCAGACCAGGGACGTGATACGTTTGACGCGGATACCGCTCAGGTAGGCGGCGAGCTGGTTCTGCGATGCGGCCTGGATGGCAACCCCCAGGGCGGTTTTCTTGAGAAACCAGAACAGCACCAAAGTAATCAGCAGCGCGGCCGCCACGATCACCAGGCTGAGGTCACTCACCACGATGCTGCCCAGTTGTGTCTTCTGGTTGGTCCAGGGCGTGGGGAAGCTGCGCGACTCGGGACCGAACGCCATGCTCACCAGGCCACGCACCATGAAAGCAATGGCAATGGTGAGCATCACGCCCGCAAACTGCGGCTGGCCGACGATCAGCCGCATCACGCGCGCGTCGATAAACCACGCAAAAGCCGCGGCGAACAATACCGTACACAGGGCGGCCAGCCAGAATGGCCAGCTTAAGGCCACGATCAGGCCCCAGCCTACAAACGACGAGGCCATGAGCACGTCGCCATGCGCGAAGTTGAGCACCTCGGTCGCCTTGTAGGTCAATACCAGGCCCAGCGCCACCAACGCGTAAATTGCGCCAATCGCCATGCCATTGATCGCGAGCTGAAAAATTTGTGTCATGCCAAGCTTTCCACCACCATCGCACTGGCAACACCCGCCGCGCCACAGATGGAAATGCAGCCATAACGCCCCTTGCGTGCCTCCAGCTCGTCGAGCAGCACACTGACCAGCGCCGCCCCGGTGCAGCCCATGGCATGGCCGATGGCGATGGCGCCGCCGTTGACGTTGACGCGGTCATGGCCGACCTGCATCTCGTCCATGAAATGCAGCGCCATGGCCGCGAAACCTTCATTGATTTCAAACAGAGCCATGTCCTGTGCCTGCAACTTTGCGCGTGCCAGCGCCAGCCTGGCCGCGTCCACCGTGCCGGTGAGCGCCAGCATGCGGTCCGAACCCGTATCTGCAAAACCGAGGATACGCGCGCGCGCCTTGAGGCCATTGCGTTGCAGCGCGGCGGCCGTGCCCACCAGCACGGCCGCCGCGCCGTCGGCCATGGCGGGTGAGTTGCCGGCATGGTGACCATGGCTGATCCCCGCGAGCCCGTAACGCCGGCATAACCGCGCATCCCAGCCGGTGTCGCCGCCTTTGGCGCCCCATTGGGCGAATGCGGGTTGCATCGTTGCCAGGGTCTGCGCCGTGGTTGCGGGCCGGATGTTTTCGTCACGCTCCAGCAGCACCGTGCCATCCGCGTCCCTGGCCGCAAACATCGAGCGCGATGGTCCGCGTGCCGCCGAAGCAGCGGCGCGTTGCTGGGATGCCGCCGCATAACCGTCGAGCATCTCGCGCGTGTAGCCGCGTTGCGTGGCAATGGCGTCCGCTGCTATGCCAATAGGCACCAGGTGGGCAAGCTGCTGCAACTCGGCGTCGTGGGTCAGCGGGCCCTGGTCGCTGGCCATCGGTACACGCGACATCATCTCCAGCCCACCACCTGCGGCCAGCGTGTCGCCATGCAACGCCTGCAAGGCGGCAAAGTTGGTGGCTGAGAGGCCGCTGGCGCAGTAGCGGTTGAGCGTGACGGCCGCTACGTGATCGCTCCAGCCGGCCAGTGGCAGGGCCAGCGTGCCTACGCTGCTGCCCTGTTCGCCGGTTTGCGTAACGCAGCCAAATATCGCGTCACTGATCTGCGCAGTATCCACGCCAGTGCGTTCCGCCAGCGTTCGCAGCGCCTGCGCCAGCAGCATGGCCGGCTTGATGCTCTTCAAGCTGCCTTTGTGGTTGCCCTTGCCGCGCGGTGTACGTACCGCGTCCACGATATAGGCGTGTGTCATGGCTGCTCCTGCTCCGGCACGCTTGCCAGCGCCGCAAGACTGCGCTGGAAATCGGCAAAGGACTCGACCGCGTTCGCGTAACTGCGCGATGGCTGCCGGGCCAGGGCGTGTAGGACCGCGCCGATACTCTCGGCCTGCAAGGCCAGCCCGGAGCTTTCGCCGGTCGTCGCGCGGCGCACCAGCCCGCCACCGCTGACCAGCACTTCGCCGCTCACATCGCAGGCCTCGCTGGCCAGCCAGCCCACCAGCGGCGCGACCAGCGCCGGGTCGAAACCGGTCTGCATGCTGTCGGGCATGTAAGCAGCCGTCATCTGGGAATAGGCGTATGGCGAAATGGCATTGACCAGCACCTTGTAGCGGCGTCCTTCGATCGCCAGTGAACGCATCAGGCCGATCACCGCCGCTTTGGCAGCGGAGTAGGCAGATTCGCCATGGTTGGCGTAGAGCCCGGCGCTGGACGCAGTCAGGATCACGCGGCCATAGCCCTGCTGCGTCAGATAGGGCCAGGCCGCATGGGCCAGGTGCAGATTGCCGAAGAAGCCAATGTCGAACACGGCGCGAAAATCCGCCAGGCTCTGCTTGGCAAAGCTGTTCGCCTTGTCGATGCCCGCATTGGCCACAACAATGTCCAGCCTGCCGAACGAGGCCTGCGCGTGCTCCACCAGCGTGCGCCCACTGTCGGGCTCGCCGACGTCGCTCCAATCCGGCTCGGCTTTCCCGCCACCTGCCCGGATGGCCTCCACGGTCTGTTGCGCCGAGGTCTGCGCGTCGGACTCCCCGGCATGGCGCCGGTTATTGACCAGTACACAGGCACCGCGCGCCGCCAGGTGCAGGGCATAGGCCCGGCCCAGCCCCTTGCCGGCGCCGGTCACGATGGCGCTGCGGTCCTTCAAGTCCTGGGGCGGTTTCATCGCAGCTTGCTCCACGGGAAAAATCGTGGCACGCGGGCCATGTAGTCGGCGTAGGCGGGTTTGGACTTGGCCAGGTAACGCTCCTGCATCGGTGTGGCCGAACCCTGGCTCATGAACCAGGTGACGTAGAGCGGGCAGACCAGCGCCACCCAGCCCCAGGGGTGTACCAGGCCCAAAGCACCGAAACTCCACCAGACCATGGTTTCACCAAAGTAGTTGGGGTGGCGCGTCAGCCGCCACAGCCCGGTGTCGAGCACCTGGCTGCGCTCGCTGCGCTGTTTCTTGAAACGTTCCAGCTGTAGGTCGCCGACGGTCTGGAAATAGAAGCCGAACGCAAACAGGGCCAAGGCCAGGCCATGTTGCCAGGCCAGGGGCTGCGCACCCGCCGCCACCGCGGCAATCAGCCCGAGCGACCAGAGCCAGATCATCACGCCCTGCATCGCGAACACCTGGAAAAAGCTCCACCACCACCAGTGCCCGCCAAAACGGCGGCGCCAGGCCGCGTAACGCCCGTCCTCGCCATGGCCCGCATTACGCAGGCCGATATGCAGCGACATGCGCAGGCTCCACAGGCCGACCATCGCAACCGTGGTGATTTCATGCGCTGACCAGTTGCCGCGTGCGGCAATCAGCACCACAGACGGCAGCGCCGCCGCCATGGGATAGGCCACATCCATGATGCCCGCATCGCGTTTGGCCAGGCTGACCAGCCAGACCATGGTCAGCAGAACGCCCACGATGACACCGGCGCGCAGGTACAGCGACAGGAACCAGGTTCCGGGGGTGGTGCGGCTGCTGAAGAACCAGCACACTGCTATCACCAGCGCCGCCACCGGATAGATGAACTCCCGCGGGGTGCCGACACGCAGTTCGGGCCGACGACGGAACACCAGCAGCGCGATGACCCAGACCAGCCACAACACGGCTGCCAGAGCGGCAAGCTGAAGGCGCGGATTGTTCATGTGCCGCTCAACAAACCATCACGCACATCGGCGCCATTGGCCCAGCAGGAATGGGTGCCGCTGCACAGTTTGTGCGGCAGCTCGATGCGGCACACCGGACCCTCGGAGAATCGCTTGCAGTCGATCAGCAGGCACTCGGACAACTGGGTGTTTTCGTTGGTGATGAAACTCACCAGGTAACCGTCGTCTTCGTCCACGGCGCCGATACGCGGCACAAACGGCGCTTCGCTGGCGAACTGGCCTTCGGGCAGGCGCACTTCCCAGGACTCGCCCGTCACCAGGTCATGTTTGACATAGCCGTGGAACAGGAACCAGCCCGGCACCTGCACCGCGCTATAGGCATAACGGTACTTGCGCCCGGCGTAACGCTGGTTGATCATGCCGAACTCCAGCGTGCGTTCATCGAGCCGCTGCTCAGCCGTTGTGCCAGTGGCCAGGTTGAAGCGCCAGCGGTGCAGGCGCGTCTTCATCTTGTACTGGTCCAGGTAGGACATCATGCGCTCATACCCCTTGGGTGCGCCGTCGAAGTTTTTTGGCTCCGGCTCTTCCTCGAAATAGCCGTCCAGCACGATCTCATCGCCTTCCTCGTAGGCGTTGAGCCAATGCAGCACAAAGGTCGGCGCGGCCTCGAACCAGCGGATGTCAGCGGGCTGGCCCCGGCGCGGGATGATGGCAAAACGCGAGGGCTGCTGCGGGTGGAACTTGACCACGTGTTTGCCTTCTTTCAGAAGCTCCGGGTCCCAGTAGAGCGGAAAGTCGTTCAGGATGGCGTAGTGCTCGCTGAATGCCATGTCGTGCGGCAGGCGCGGGCCGGGCAGGGGGATGGGTACGTAGTGCACCAGCTTGTCGTGTTTGTCGACCACACCGTAATGCATATAAGGCGCATGTTTGGAGTAGTTGAAAAACAGCATTTCGCCGGTGGCTTCGTCCACCTTCATGTGGGCCGAGATGCCGTCCAGCGGCGACCAGGGCGGGATGCCCAGTTGCTCCAGCGTAAAGGGGTCCAGCCGGTAACCCTCGCCGCACTGGTAATACGCGGTCAGGGCCCGTCCGGCATGCACCACCACGTCGGTGCTGGACGCGTCCTTGATGGCGCCATGGGCACCCCAGCCGGGGCGCCTGGAGAGCTTGGGGTTCTCCATCAGCCCGGCCCACAGGCGTTGCCCGGCTTCCTGTTCGGCGCTCAGGCCTTTGGTCTGGATAAAGCGGTTGCGGTAACTGGCCGCACCATCCTTGAAGGCCATCATGTGGACCATGCCGTCGCCGTCGAACGGGTGGTAACGGCCAATCGACTGGTAGACCGGGTTTTGCGTATTACGCAGGTAGACACCGTCGATGTCGGCAGGTACCGCTCCTTGCAGCACGCGCATCTGCGTGGCGTTGACCTCTTCCAGCAATGGCGTCCAGGCGCCCTGCAGATACGGGTGGTCGCCGGGTGTGATGTCGCTTGTGATGCGGCGTACCAGTTCAATGGTCATGGATGTTTCTCCAACGCTGGCTTAGGTGGGTAGGGGGGCAAAAGATACGTCCCACGGCTTCAAGGGCTGGCTGCAGGCGCTGCACACCACCTGCGGAAAAAACGCGTGCCCGCAGGCTTTGTGGGTGGGCCTGATCGAGCTGGGCTGGTGCAGGTATTCGCGGCTGGCCCAGGTGGAAAAACACACCAGGTAAGCAAACAGGTCACGGCTGGCGGGCGTCAGGCGGTACACGTTGCGCCGCGCATCGCCCAGGTCGGGCTGGCTCAGCAGCAAACCCGACTCGACCATACCGGCCAGGCGCCTGGACAACACGCTGCTGGCGATGCCCAGCACATGGCACAACTGGTCGAAGTAATGGCAGCCAATCACCACCGCCGTCACGATCAGCAGCGACCAGCGGTCCACCCTTTGCCCCAGGCCCATGCCGGTGGCATCGGTGGCCGACAGCCGCGAGGTGCGGCCGGCCTGGGCGGCAGTGGCCAGCAAAACCGGATTGACCTTGAGGCTGAACGTCAGGTCGCTCATGCCGGTTTTGCCGCCGCAGGCCGAACAGGCCAGCACCGGCACAAAGTTGCGGCCGCAGGCGCGATGTACCAGTTTCTCGGGCAGCGATGCCCGGCGCGTGCCCCAGCGTTTTTCCCACATCCAGATCATCAACACGTGGTCATAGAGCTTGAGGCCGGCGCTGGTGAGGTGGTAGGCAAACCGCTGCGGGCGCTGCTGGTAGGCGCGCTGGCGCATCAGGCCCATGGCTACCAGCGCCTTGAGGCGATTGGCCAGCGTAGGGCGTGGAATAGCCAGGCGCGTTTGCCAGTCGTCAAAACGCTGCACGCCGGTAAATGCACCCATCAGCACGGCCACGGTCCAGCGGTCGCCCAGCACCATCAGCCCGTGGTTCAGCGTGCTGCTGGCCAGAGCGTCGCGTGTGAGGTCCAGATCGGGGGTGAAGCTCAGAGTCACTGTGGGGGGCATGGCATCTCAGTCGTCGCAGGCCACCACAAAACTCACCACCGTGGCGCAGGAGCCGCCGATGTTGAGCGTCTGGATACGCCGCGCACCTTCGATCGGGCAATCGCCGGACTGGCCGGTGACCTGTTTCGCAGCGGCGAACAACATGCGGGTGCCGGTCGCACCCACGGGGTGGCCACAACCGATCAGGCCGCCGCTCATATTGACCGGGCACGTCCCGCCGCGTTCCATGCGGCCGTCTTCCACCGCCTGCCAGCTCTGGCCCGGTGCGGTCAGGCCGAGATGGTCGATGGCCATGTACTGCGTGGTGGTGAAACAGTCGTGGGTTTCCACGCCGTCCATGGCCGCAATGCCGGATACACCGGCGCGGCGCCAGGCGTCTTCAATGGTCTGGCGCACATGCGGAAACACATACTGCGCGTCGCGGCTGCGCTCCAGCTTGTCCTTGAGCCTGAGTCCCGCATTGCGGTGGCCCCAGCCGGCGATGCGTGGCAGCGCGCCTGGCGAGACGCCACGGCCCTGTATGTACTCCTTGGCAAACCTGGCCGAGGACAGCACCACGGCGCAGGCGCCGTCGGTAATTTGCCCGCAGTCCTGGCGCCGCGTGCCGGGCTCTATGACCGGATTCGCTTCGTCATCGTCGGTGAAGCTCAAGGCGTCAAAATTCCACTTGCGGGTTTGCGCGAGCGGATTGCGTTTGGCATTGCCGTAATTTAGCTCGGCGATACGGTTCAGGTATTTGCGGTCCAGGCCATAACGGCGCTCGTATTCCTGCGCCACCAGACCAAACGCGGCCGGCCACATGAACTTGCAGTCAATATCCTCATGGCCTTGCCAGGCGGCCGCATTCTGGTTTTGCGAGGCGATGTCGCCGGGCAGGTTCTTGAACTCTTCCACGCCCAGCACCAGCACGCAGTCGTAACGCCCGGCCTCGATTTCCGCCATCGCCGTCAGCACGGCCAGCGAGGACGATGCACAGGCGCCCTCATGCCGCATGGCCGGCACGCCCCACAACTCCGGCACTACCTGCGCCACCATGGCGCCCAGGTGGGCCTGCTGGCGCTGCAGTTCACCAAAGGCATTGCCGACATGGATGCTTTGGATAGCCGACGCATCGAGCGCACAGGCAGCCAATGCGCCCAGCGTGGCCTCGCGTGTCATGTCCGAAATGTCTTGTCCGTTGCGCGCCCAGACCTTGGCAAAGTCGGTCTGGTAACCACCGAGGATAAATACGGGTTCAGCCATGAGTGTCTCCTTTAGCGTTTTTCAAAAGCGGGGTAGGTCAAGCCTTGCATGCGTGTGATGGCCTGCGCATACTCCTGCGCCAGGCGGTCCACCACGGTCGCTACCGGCTCCACCGCCTTGATGGACCCCAGGCCCTGGCCGGCGGCCCAGACCTCGGTCCACTTCTTGCCCGCAAACGACTGGTTGCTGTCGTATTGACGGCCCGGCGCGTCGGGCATGTTGTCCGGGTCCAGGCCATTGGCGCGCAGCGAGGGTTTTAGCCAGCTCGCCGCTGTGCCGCTGATGCCTGCGCTCACTATCAGGTCGTCCACGCTGCTGTCCACCACCATCTGTTTGTAGGCATGCGGCGCCAGGCTCTCCGTGGTCGGGATAAAACGCGTACCCATATAGACGAAGTCGGCGCCACCGGCCAGTGCGCCTGCCACACCCCAGCCATCACTGATGCCGCCACCCACAATCACGTAGCCGTCGAAAAACTCGCGTACCGCGCTGACAAACGCAAACGGTGAAATAAAACCGGTATGGCCGCCGGCACCGGCCGATACACAGGCCAGGCCGTCGGCCCCGGCTGCTACCGCTTTCTTTGCCAGGCCAATACCGATCACATCGGCAAACACCAGGCCGCCGTAGGCATGCACCACCTCGATGGCCGGCCTGGGGCTGCCCAGCGCGGTCACCACGATGGGCGGTTGGTACTTGGCCACCAGGGCCAGGTCTTCCACCAGCCGTGTATTGGACGAATGGGTGACCAGGTTGGCGCACCAGGGCCCCAGGACGCTGCCCGGTTGTTCTGCGCGCGCGCGCGCCAGGCCTTCGGTGATTTGCCGCATCCATGTTTCCAGCATCGCAATCGGCCGTGCGTTCGGAGTCGGAAAGGCACCGATGATGCCGGCTTTGCAGGCCTCCAGCACCAGCTCCGGGCCGGAGATCAGGAACATGGGCGCCGCAAAGACCGGTAGCCGCAGCGGGAACGGAGGAGGACGAATCATCGAATGAATGGCTCAGAGTAAAGAACTATTGATCGTTCTGGAAATGACAACAAAGCAAGGTTCGTTTGTACGGGACCAGGCCGGCGGGGTACTCAGCTCCGCGGCTGTCCCCCGAGCCTCGCGGCTCTCCTCCTTTATGCCGCTGCGCCGAGCACCCCACCGGCCCGATCCTGCGAGGATGGTGGACGTGCGACCCACGCGCGCCGACCACGTTCGCCGCCGATGAGGCTGGGGTGGGTGGCGCAGCGGCATAAAGGAAGGAGCATGTGGCCATAGGCCACGGCGGAGGGACAGCCGCGGAGCTGCCCACCACTGCCTCGTTGGCTCGTACACATCTACGAACGTCGTCGCTTTTCATGTGAAACCGAGTGCAAGCAGCTTGGGCCATGGCGTCGTGAATTTTGGAACCTGCGATCGAAGAAAATGCGAAAGAGCGGTAGCTTCAGGTTCAGGCATACCTTCTCATTCGGTAGCCTTGAAGCCGGAGATCTTGACCGCTTCGGCCCAGCGTCTGGACTCGGCCTGTGCGTACCGTGTGAACTCTTCCGGTGTCGAGGGCAGGGGCTCGAATCCCATGGCGAGCCACTTGTCGCGAATCTCGGCGCTGCGCAGCGCTTTGATGAATTCGGTGTTGAGCCGCGCGATGACAGGGTCGGGTGTGCCGGCCGGTGCCACGATGGCGGCCCAGATATAGATGTCCAAGTCCGGGTAACCCTGCTCGCGGAACGTGGCCAGGTTGGGCGCCAGGGACGAGCGTTGCGGGCTGGTGATGGCGATCAGCTTGACCTTGCCCGATTCCACGTGCGGCTTGACGGCCAGCAGCGGCAGAAAGGCTGCGTTGACCTGGCCACCGACCAGGTTTTGCACCGCTGGTGGGGTGCCGTTGAACGGCACATGGGTCATGTCCAGGCCGGCGCGCTGGTTCAGTATCACGCCCGCGAAATGGGACGAATTGCCGGCCGTAAACGAAGCGAACGAGACCTTGCCCGGATTCGCCTTGGCCCAGGCCACGAACTCGGCCACATTGCTGGCCGGCACGCTGGAATGTACCGCCATCACCATGGCCGAGCCCAGAAAGTTGGTGACCGGTTTGAAGTTCTTGTCGGGGTCGTAGGGCAGCTTGGCAAAGGTGTGCGGGTTGATGGTGAACATGCTGGTATTGGCCAGCAGCAGGGTGTAGCCGTCGGGTGCCGCCTGCATCACGTTTTGCGCCGCGATGATGCCCGAGCCGCCCGGTTTGGCGTCCACCAGCAAGGGCTGCCCGGTGTTGGTCTTGAACACCTCGGCCACCTGGCGCAAGGCCGTGTCCAGCGTATTGCCGGCGGCAAAAGGCACCACGACCCGCACCGGTTTGTCGGGAAAACTCTGCGCGTAGGCCAACGGCAATGCCAGCGCGGCGGGCGCGGCAAGCGCCGCCTGTAGCAAGCTGCGTCTCTTCATGGTGTCTCCTTGTGCTTTGTCTCTCGGTTTCTAGTTGCTGCGTCCTGCACCAGCGACAGCAATAGCCGCGCCAGTGCGGCCGGTTGCTCGCGCGGCGTCTGGTGGCCGGCCTGTTCTATCCAAACCAGGCGTGCGCCCGGGATCAGTCGCGCCAGGTCTTCGGAAAACTCCGGCGGCGTCACCTTGTCTTGGCGCCCGCAAGCCACCAGCGTCGGAATGGCGAGCCTGGCAAGCATGGCGCGGTGGTCGGAGCGCGCAATGATGGCGCGTACTTGCCGTATCGCCGTCTGGGCACCTACCGCGTGCAGCATGCGGCGCATGCCGTCCACCAGCGCGGCGTTCTGAAGGTTGTCCGGGTGCAGACTGAAGGAAATGGTGCCCTCGACGGCCTTGTCGAAGTTGCGCTCCAGCGCGGCGATGGTTTTTTCACGGACCAGCGTCGATTCGGCGGTCTCGACTTGTGCCGATGTGTCCACGAACGCAGCGGCGCGCACCTGCGTTTGGTGGGCGGCCAGCAACTCGATCGCCACGTAACCGCCCATCGAAAAACCACAGACCGTGAGCGGCGTTCCGGCCGGCAGATCGGCTACCAGGTTCCAGGCATCGCGCGCCATGTCAAACATGGAGGCCTGGATCGACACATCGGCGATACGGATGTCCAGCTCGGGCTGAAGAATCTCCGCGATGGGCTGCCAGACTTCGGCCGTGTTGAACATGCCGGGGACCAATAGCAGCACCGGCTTCATGCCACCTCCGGCGCCAGCGCCTTGGCCTGTTCACGCAGCTCGCGCTTCAGTATCTTGCCGACCGGGTTGCGTGGCAGCGCCGCCAGCGGCAAGATGTATTCCGGCAGTTTGTAGACCGCGATGCGCGCCTCGTTGCGCAGGTAGTCGGTGATGTCCTTCAAACCGAGCTGTCTGCCTTCCGCGGACACCACACAGGCACAGAGTTTTTCACCCAGCATGGGGTCCGGCACGCCCACGACGGCCACTTCACGTATGCCCGGGCAGGCTGCCAGAAGCCCCTCGATTTCTTCGCTCGAAATGTTCATGCCGCCGCGTATCACCAAGTCCTTGGAACGACCCACATAGCGGTAGTACTGCAGGCCGTCACCGGCGATCTCGAACAGGTCACCGGTCTTGTAGTAGCCGTGTTCGTCGAACGCACGCCGGCTCATCTCGGGCGAGCGGTAATAGGCGCTGAACACGGTCGGGCCGCTGAAACGCAGTTCGCCCGGATGCCCGGCGGCGCTGATGTCGGCACCGGTTTCAAGATCGACCAAGCGTGTTTTTATCTTGCGTGTGGTCGAGATGCTCCACTCAAACCCGTCCACACCCGCGCGCGGGAAGAACTGGGCGCGCAGGGCCGGGTCGGGGATATCGATGTCGCTCCCCGCCAGCGCCGCACCTTCGTTGGACCCGAAGTAATTGACGATCTGCACGCCATGTTTCTCGGCGAATCCGCGCACCATCCATTCGGACAGCGGCGCGGCACCGGAACCGATACGCGACAGGCGCCTGAAATCTATGCCCTGCAGCAGTGACTCGTTCTGCAGCAGCATGTTCAGCACCGCGGGCGGTGAGACGGTGTAATCGATGCGTTCATCGCGTAGCTGCTGCAGGAACACCGGCAAGCTGAACGGGTGGTGCTGCACGACCGTGCCACCCAGTACCAGCCAGCCTGCGAACGCGGTGGACAGGCCGGCCATGTTGACGAACGGGAATGGGTTCAACAACCGCGCATGCGGCTGTATCCGCGCCGCCTCGATGATGCTGGGCGCCACGATCAGCCATTCGTTGTGGCTGCGCGGCACACCCTTGGGCGCGGCCTCGGTGCCGGAAGTCCAGCAAATGCTGAACACGTCGTTGGCGGTGACGGCTGCGTCCGCTTCAGCCTGGGCCAGGCGCTCGCGCCCGGCGTCGCTGAGCGCAGGGGGCTCGGCCGAGCTGGGGGACGAAATAGTGATGACGCCGGGCGGCATCGGCTCGCCCCATGTGAATACCGTGCGCAGCGTGGCGTGTTTGTCACGCATTCCGCAATACATGCCGGCCGCCTGGTGCCCCTGGCCGGCCTTGCCGATACGCGCAAAGGTGACGGCGGCGGCGGCTTGCGTGAGCGACAGGATGTGTTCGAGTTCATGCTCGCGGTATTGCACCGGCACCGGTGTCACCACCACACCGAGCCGCGCACAGGACAGGTAAGCGACGAACTGCTCAACGCAGTTGGGCAACTGCACCACCACGATATCGTCGCGCCGGACCCCGTTTTCAATCAGCAGCAGGCAGAACCGGTCCACCTCCGCCGCCAGTTGGTTCCAGCTCAGCCGGCGCGGCGCGCCCTGGGCAAAGTCTTCGCGGTTGCTGGCATCGACCACCGCTTCCGCATCGCCGCGCTCGCCCGCCTGTTTGGCAAACAGATCCCAGAGCGTCTGTGTGCCCCACCAGCCGCGTGCGGTGTATTCGGCGATCTTCTCTTGGGGGACAAGGATCATGAAATCAATAACCTTTTACCAAGCGCTCTCCACTGACCCAGGTGGCGTGGAAGCCGTTGGGCACACGTTGCGGCATACGGATCTTGCAGACCGGGCCTCTGGAAATGTCATGCGCGTCGAAGATGGTCAGGTAGGACAGCTTCTTTTCGTCGTCCCACATAAAGCCCACCAGGTAACCGTCGTCCTCATTCTTCCAGTGGTCCTTGGGCGCAAACGGCGCTTCGCTGAACCACTTGTGCACACCGGCGTGGTAGGTGGTGCAGCTGTCCTGCTGCAGGTCGTATCGCGCAAAGCCGCAGAAACGCGGGTCTTCGGCCCGGTTCAGGCGGCCCATCAGCACGTTCCACGAATAACGCGTCTTGTAGCCCTGCATCCAGGAGTTGATGACCGGGAACTCCTGGTTGATGATGTCGTCGATCACGCGTTCCCTGGTCTGGCCGGTGCGCAGGTTGAAACGCCATTCCTGGAACTGGAAGTCGTGTTCCAGATTCGCCAGCATCTTGGGGAAGCCGGCTACGTCTACCGTACCTTTGTAGTCGCGTGGCAGGCGAAACGGTGTGCCGGTCATGACGATCTCCACGCCACCCTGCCCATCGTCCTCTTCCCAGGCATTCGACACGTGGTACATGTAGGTGGGGTCGGCTTCGAACCAGCGGATTTGCTCTGGTGTACCGTGGCGCGGAACAACGGCGAAGCGCGAGGGCAGCGTGTGGTGGAACTTGAGCTTGTGGCGCCCGGCCGCGAAGGCGTCCATGTCGTAGAACAGCGGCAGGTCGTGCAGGATGGTGTAGTGGGGCGTAATGGCCATGTCGTGCGGCAGGCGCGGCCCGGGCAACTGCACCGGCATGAAGGTCTTGAGCGCGCCAAAGCGGTCCATCACACCGTAATGCATATACGGCGCTTCCTTGCCGTAGGCGAAGAACAGGAATTCGCCGGTGCGTTCGTCCACCTTGGAATGCGCCGAGATCGGCAGGCCCAGCAGGCGCGGGTCCACTGCCAACTTTCCGATGGTGGACAGATCG
>JANLPN010000204.1:0-1618 GCA_031367285.1 Betaproteobacteria bacterium
ACGTCGTCGAGAGGGCGTTCGATCATGCCGTCACATAGCATCTCGGGTCCGCATTACGAAGCAGGTCGTCTCGACCGTAGCGCCCTCGCGTCACATAATTATCACCGCTCCTAACAAGGAATTCCAAATATAAAGTTGAAGGTCGGATCTGCCAGAGGCCTTTGACTGTTCTTTCAAAGGGCGGAGAACGGCAAGTGTCGGCGTGAACAGACATTCCCAGTACCGCATCGAAACGGCGTATGTTGTGAAGGGTTTCGGGCGCTTGCGTACGAAAGCCTCCAGTGCAGGAACCCGCGGGCCGCATGCGCAGTGCTATGGGGAAAGAGGATTTCGGACGGTCTTGGTGGCGGTTTGCGCGGCGCTGCTGAGGGAGCGGGCGCTGGCGTAATCGGTAGTCTTGGACACGAACAATGTGCCGACACAGACCATTGCGATAGAACATTGGTTGACTGGCGCAATTTCTCCGGGACCGGGCACGAGCGATCTTGGTGACCACGGCGTGGGGATCGTGGCCATCGTGCAGTGCAGTCCATGCCGGGTCATGGCGCCAACTCCCGGATCTGTGCGGTCGGTTCGGGCGGTGCGCGCGGTTGACACCAGCGGGCGAAGGTCTCGATGATGGTCATGTGCCCGCCGCAGCATGGGCATGGTGGCCGGGCGTCGGCAGGTTCTTCGGGTTCGAGATCTTCGGTTGGCAGTGGGACGGCCAGCAGCCTGCGCGCCAGCGCGAGGCTGTCCTTGCGCGCGGAACTCGATAATAGCCCATAGTGTCGGATGCGGTGGAAGCCGCGTGGCAGGACATGCAACAGGAACCGGCGAATGAACTCGTCGGCGCTGAGCGTCATCACGCTCTGACGCTCGGGGCCGTCGCGGCGGTAATCCTTGTAGCGGAAGGTGACGCCGGCCTCGTCGAACGCGATAAGGCGACGGTTCGAGATGGCAACCCGGTGGGTGTAGCGCGCAAGGTAAGCCAGCACCGCCTCGGGGCCAGCGAAGGGTGGCTTGGCGTAGACCACCCATGCCTTCTTCCTGACCGGCGCAATGTGCCGCAAGAAGGCGCTGCGGTCGGATAGATGCGCCATGCTGCCATAGAAGCGCAGATTGCCCGCGTCGTAGAGCGCCAGCAGCCGGGTGAGGAACAGGCGGCGGAACAGTTTGCCCAGCACCCGCACCGGCAGGAGGAAAGCGGGGCGCGAGGATATCCAGCGCGTGCGATCCAGCGCGATGCCGCCGCCCGGCACGATCATGTGCACGTGCGGGTGGTAAGTCATCGCCGAGCCCCAGGAATGAAGCACGGCGGTGATGCCGATCCGGGCGCCGAGATGCTTCGGATCAGCGGCGATGGTCAGCATCGTCTCTGAGGCCGCGCGGAACAACAGGTCGTAAACCACCGCCTTGTTGTGGAAGGCGATGTCGGCGACCTCGGCGGGCAGTGTGAAGACCACGTGGAAGTAACCCACCGGCAGCAGGTCGGCCTCGCGTTCCGCCAGCCAAGCGCGCGCCGCCGCGCCCTGGCACCGGGGGCAGTGCCGGTTCCGACAGCTGTTATAGCCGATCCGCCAGTGCCCGCAGTCGTCACAGGCTTCGACATGACCGCCAAGCGCAGCGGTGCGACAGG
>JANLPN010000247.1:0-11913 GCA_031367285.1 Betaproteobacteria bacterium
GCGCAGCAGCGTGGTTTTGCCGCAGCCCGACGGGCCGATCAGCGAGACGAACTCGCCCGGCCGTATGGCCAGGTCGATGTTCGACAACGCGTGGACCGGCGCTTCCGTGGGGTTGTAAATCAGCGAAGCGTTGCGGACATCTACTGCAAGCGTCGTGCCGCCGGGGCTCTGGTTTTCCGCCGTCATGGGTTGCTCTTGGTCATTTTTCTATTGCGAGGTAGCCGTTTGCCATCGTGTCGATCTTAACGTTCGCCCTTGCGATACGGCTTCATGAGCGCTTGTGGGTAACTGGCCTTGCGGGCCACCAGAATCAGCGCCACGATGGACAACACATAAGGCAGCATCAGGTACATCTGGTAGGGCAATACGGCCGAGCCGGACTGCTGCAGACGCAGTTGCAGGGCGTCGAAAAATGCAAACAGCAGCGCACCCAACAGCGCCTTGCCGGGCCGCCAGGACGCAAACACCACCAGCGCCACGCAAATCCAGCCGCGCCCGTTGACCATGTTGAAAAAGAAGGCGTTGAAAGCCGACAGCGTGAGAAACGAGCCCGCCACACCCATCAGCGCCGAGCCCGCCACGATCGCGCCGGTGCGTACCGCCACTACGGACACCCCCTGGCCTTCGGCCGCCTGCGGGTTTTCGCCCACCATACGTACGGCCAGACCGAGTGGCGTACGGTACAACACGTAGGCGATCAGCGGAACCAGCAGCAAGGCCAGCAGCGTAAGCGGTGTTTGTTGCGCCAGAATCGGCACGCCCAGCCAGTCCATGGGCGCAAACGGCGCAATGGTCGGCGGTGTACTGACCTTGGGGAAACTCACGCGGTAGCCGTAGTAGCTCAGTGCCGTGGCAAGCAGCGTGATGCCCAGCCCCGACACGTGCTGCGACAAGGCCAGGCCCACGGTGAGCCAGGCGTGCAACAGGCCAAATACGGCCCCGGTACACGCCGCAACCAGCACGCCCAGCCACAGGGGCGCGCCCGAGAAAACCGCCAGCCAGCCCGTGAAGGCCCCGGCGACCATGATGCCTTCGATGCCAAGATTCAGCACACCCGCGCGTTCACACAGCAACACACCCAGCGTGCCCAGGATCAGCGGCGTGGCGATACGCAACACGGCCACCCAGTAAGCCTGGCTCGCAAGCATGTCCATGAGTTCTGTCATTTGTTTTGCCGCCGGGCCGCCCCAAGGCAAAATGCGCCCCCTCGGGGCTGAACCCCGCGGCTCCCAAGCTGCCTTCGCAGACTGGGACGGGGTGAAGAGCCACTGCCTCTGGCGGTGGCTCGTACAGCGCAGTACACATGGTGACAAGCGTGGGGGCTCATCTTTTCACCCGGTATTGCGTGAGCAATGTCGCCACCAGCACCGAGAGCAACGACGCGGCGACGATCACGTCGGCAATATAAGTCGGCACACCCACCGCGCGGCTCATGCTGTCGGCACCTACCAGCACACCCGCAACAAACACGCTGGCCGCGACCACACCCAGCGGATGCAGTGCGGCCAACATGGCGATCACGATGCCGGAGTAGCCGTAACCGGGCGACATGTCCAGCGTGAGGTAACTGGTGCGCCCGGCCACTTCGATGGCCCCGGCCAGCCCGGCCAGCGCACCCGACAACATGGCCACCAGCACCACGGTGCGGGTGACCGGTACACCGGCAAATGCCGCCGCACGCGCGTTGGCGCCTACCGCGCGTATGTCGAAGCCCAGCACGGTGTACTTCATCAATGCCCATAGGCCCACTGCCAGGGCGCAGGCCCACAACAGGCCGCTGTGTACACGTGTCTGGGGAATCAGTTTCGACAACTCAAGATCCCCCACCAGGGCCACGCTTTGCGGCCAACCCATGGCGGTCGGGTCTTTCATGGGGCCGTCCAGCATCAGCGACACCAGCAGCAGCACGATAAAGTTCAGCAGCAGCGTGGTGACCACTTCGTCCACCCCGAGCCGGGTCTTCATCAGTGCCGGCCCCAGCAGCAGCAGGGCACCCGCCAGCGCGGCGGCCAGCATCATGAGCGGGAACAACACATAGGGCGACAGGTTCAGGCCGGTGCCGCCATAGGCCCCGCCCACGGCAACGGCGGCCAGCGCACCGACATAAAGCTGCCCCTCGGCGCCGATATTGAACAGCCGCGCCTTGAACGCCACCGTGGCCGCCAGGCCGGTCAGCGTGAGCGGTATGGCCCTTGTCAAGGTTTCGCTCAGGGCGAAGACCGATCCAAATGCGCCTTGCAGCAGCAGCCCATAGGTTTGTGCCACCGGCGCCCCGGCCCACAACACCAGCAGCGAGCTGACCAGCAAGGTGAACAGGATGGCACCTACCGGAGCCAGCACCAGGGCCAGGGCGGAACTGCCGCTGCGTTTTTCCAGCCTCACGCCGTTGCCCCAAGCGCCGCGTGCGCAACGTCGTGGCCTGCGCCGTCAATCCCTGCCATGGCCAGGCCAATTGCTTCGCGCGTCCACTCCAGTGCCGGGCGTGCCGGGCTCAGGCTGCCGGCATGCATCACCGCCACGCGGTCGCCCAGCGTGAGCACTTCATCCAGGTCGTCGGATATCAGCAGCACGGCGGCGCCCGCGTCGCGCGCGGCAATCAGCTGCTGCTGCACATAGGCCACCGCACCGATATCCAGGCCCCAGGTTGGTTGGTGGGCCACGATGAGTTTGGGGGTAATGGTGGTTCCGGCTGCATTTGCGGGGTGCAGCAGTGCGCGCCCCAGAATCAGCTTTTGCATGTTGCCGCCAGACAGCGCACGCGCCGGGGCCGAGGCGCCGGCACCGCGCACGTCAAAGGCCTTTATCACCCGTTCCGCATAGGCGCGCGCAAGCCTGCGCCGCACCCAGGAAAAGCGTGAAAAAGCCGTGCTGCGCAAACGCTCCGACACCGCGTTCTCCCATACCGGCAGGTCGCCGACCACACCCACGGCATGGCGGTCTTCGGGGATACGCGCCACACCCATTGCAACCAGGCGGGCCGGGTGCGCGGGCAACACCTGGCCCATGAATTCAACCCGGCCGCTGGTGGCGGCGCGGGTACCGCAAAGCAGCTCGGCCAGCGCCACCTGGCCGTTGCCCGAGACACCGGCAATGGCCACGATTTCCCCACCGTGCAGCGTCAGCGATGTATTGCGCAAACGTTCGCGTCCCGGCGCGGTGCCGACCTGGTGCAACACGCATACGGCGTTACCGACGGACTGCGCCGGCCGCCGCTGCGGCGCGGAAACAGCATGGCCCACCATCCACTGCGCCAGTTGCGCCTGCGTGGTTTCCCGCGCAGCCGCTTCGGCCACCAGCTTGCCGCCGCGCAGCACGGCAACACGCTGCGACACGCGCAGTACCTCGCCCAGTTTGTGGCTGATAAAGATGATGGACAGGCCCTGCGCCACCATTTGCGCCAGCACGGTGAACAGGGCTTCGCTTTCCTGCGGTGTCAACACGGCAGTCGGTTCGTCCAGTATCAGGATGCGTGCACCGCGGTACAGGGCCTTCAGAATTTCCACGCGCTGGCGTTCACCCACCGACAGGTTGCCCACTTTGGCCCGCGGGTCCACCACCAGGCCAAAACGTTGCGCCACATCCATGAGTTTGCCGCGCGCCGCCGCGTCGCGCATAAACGGTTGCCACAGGGGCTCAGAGCCCATCATCACGTTGTCCAGCACGCTAAGGTTGTCCGCCAGCGTGAAGTGCTGGTGCACCATGCCTATGCCCGCCGCCAGTGCCTCCCTGGGGTCCCCGGGGCGAAGCGGTTTGCCGAATACCTCGATCCGCCCGGCATCCGCAACGTAGTGCCCGAACAGGATGGACACCAGCGTGGACTTGCCCGCGCCGTTTTCGCCCAGCAGCGCCAGCACCTCACCAGCGCCAAGCTGCAGCGAGATGTCGTCGTTCGCGACCAGCGCGCCGAAGCGCTTGGTGATATGCGAGAGCGTGAGGACGGGGTCGGACACAGTGCTTTTTCGGGGCAGGGGTCAAAAAAAAACACCCCGTTGCTGGGGTGTCTCCTGGGCTTTCAACAGCGGCTATTTGGCCGTCGATTTTGGCTGCTCGTCGTTTACCTTGACGACCAGTTTGCCATCCATGATGGCCTTTTCGGCAGTACGCACCTTGGCCAACACGTCAGCGGGTACCTTTTTCTCGAAGGTGCCTATCGGCGCGAGTTCGGAGCCCTTGTGTTTCATCATTGAATACTGGCCGTAGTCCTCGGCCGTGAACTTGCCTTCTTTCACCAGCTTGATGGCGCGGTCGGCCGAAGGCTCGAAGTTCCAAAGGGCGGACGCGACCACCGTGTCGGGGTATTTGTCCTGGGTGTTGATCACGTTGCCGATCGCCAGTTTGCCTTTTTCCTTGGCGGCATCACTCACGCCAAAACGCTCCGCGTACATCACGTCGGCGCCCTTGTCTATCATCGCAAAAGCGGCTTCCTTGGCCTTGGGCGGGTCGAACCAGCTGTTGATGAAACTCACGCTGAACTCCACCTTGGGGTTGACCTCCTTGGCGCCCGCCATGAAGGCGTTCATTAGGCGGTTGACCTCGGGAATCGGAAAGCCGCCGACCATGCCGATTTTGTTGGTTTTGGTCATGCCGCCGGCAACCATGCCCGACAGGTAAGCCGGCTCCTGGATAAAGTTGTCGAACACGCTCAGGTTGGGGGCCTGCGGTTTGCCGGACGAGCCCAGCAGGAAGGACACCTTGGGAAAGTCCTTGGCCACCTTGCGTGCGGCGGCCTCGACCGCGAACGCCTCGCCCACGATCAGCGTGTTGCCGCCGGTGGCGTATTCGCGCATGACACGTTCGTAGTCGGCGTTGGAGACGTTTTCGCTGGCCTTGTATTCGATCTCGCCGCGTGCCTCGGCCGCCTTCAGCGCCTTGTGCAAACGGCTGACCCACTGCTGCTCGAAAGGTACGGTATATACGGCGGCAACCTTGAGTTTGGCTTGCGCCAGCGCCAGGCCGGGGGCCAAAGTTGCAAGGGCTGCGGCCAGGGCTACAACGTGGCGGCGGTTCAAAGATTTCATAGTGATGGTTTCTCCAGGAGTTGTTATAAAGCGAAGCAAAAATGCAAATTACGTGCCCGCGCGCTCCAGCATGGCGTGCAGCAACACATTGCAGCCGGCCGTGATGTGTTCGGGTTTGGCGTCTTCGATTTCGTTGTGGCTGATGCCGTCCTTGCAGGGGATGAAGATCATGCCGGCCGGTGCCAACTGGGCCATATACACCGCGTCATGGCCGGCGCCGGACACCGTTGGCATATTGGAGTAGCCGAGCTTGGCGGCGGCGCGCGCCACCGCATCCACGCAGTTGGCGTGGAACGCCTGTGCCGGGTAGCCGGAGACCTGCACGATCTCGATCTTCAGGCCGCTCTCCTGGCTCAGTTTCTCGGCAAAGGCCTTGACCTCAGCCGCCATGGTGTCCACGATGGCGTCGGTGGCGTTGCGCAGGTCGATGGAGAACTTGACGTTGCCCGGAATCACGTTGCGGCTGTTCGGAAACACCTGCACCATGCCGACCGTGCCGCGGCCGTGCGGCTTGTAGCGCAGCGCCGCCGCCACCACTTCCTGCATCAGATACGTGGCCACCTGCAGCGCGTCCTTGCGCAGCGCCATCGGTGTGGGGCCGGCGTGGGCTTCCATGCCGGTCACGGTGCAATCGAACCAGCGGATGCCGAGCACACCTTGCACCACGCCGATGGTGATGTCGTTGTCTTCCAGCACCGGGCCCTGTTCGATATGGGTTTCGAAGTAGGCGCCGATCGGGTGGTCGCCGGGCTCCTGGGGGCCGATGTAGCCGATGCGCTCCAGCTCTTCCTTGACCGACTTGCCAGCGGTGTCGCGTGCCGCGTAGGCATGCTCCAGCGTGAAGGCCTTTGCAAATACGCCCGAACCCATCATGACCGGCACAAAACGCGAGCCTTCCTCGTTGGTCCAGAAAGCCACTTCGATCGGCGCCTCGGTCTCGATGCCATGGTCGTTCAGGGTACGCACCACCTCGATACCGGCCAGTACGCCGTAGTTGCCGTCGAACTTGCCGCCGGTTGGCTGGGTGTCGATATGGCTACCGGTCATGTTCGGGGGCAGGGCGTTGTTGCGGCCGGGCCGGCGCATGAAGCCGTTGCCGATCTTGTCGATCGTGACTTCCATGCCGGCTTCGCGCGCCCATTTCGTCACCAAGTCGCGGCCCTGCTTGTCCAGGTCGGTCAGGGTCAGGCGGCACACGCCGCCCTTGGGGGTGGCGCCGATTTTTGCGAGTTCCATCAGCGAGGCCCAGAGGCGCTCGCCATTGATGCGGAGAGTCTCGATGCTTTTGCTGGCGGGTTTGTCGAGTACGGCTGAGTTCATGGTGGTTCTCCTGACGGTGGGGGCCGGTACCGATCAGCGTTGCACGGCTGTCGGCATAACAGTTTCCGCGCGCTTCCTGGCGGCGTCGAAGTTGTTGCCGAACGCCGGCCGCTTGATGTAGCGGCCCACGCCTTTTTCGACGCGCAGGTCGCCCTTGGCATACACCAGCTTGCCCTGGCTTAGCGTGTGGCTGGGAACGCCGCGCACCTGCATACCCTCGAAGATATTGAAGTCCACCTTGCTGTGCTGCGTCTTGACCGAAAGTGTCTTCGTGCCTTCCGGGTCCCAGACCACGAGGTCAGCGTCCGCGCCGGCCGATACGCTGCCTTTTTGCGGGTAGATATTGAACAGCTTGGCGGTATTGGCCGACGTGATGGCCACGAACTCGCTGGGTGTCAGGCGGCCGGTGTTGACACCATGCTCCCACAATACAGCCAGCCGCTCCTCGACGCCGCCGGTACCGTTCGGGATTTTGCTGAAGTCATCCTTGCCGGCCGCCTTCTGCTCGGCACAGAACACGCAGTGGTCGGTGGCCGTGGTGTGCAACTGGCCCGACTGCAGGCCGCGCCAGAGAAACTCCTGGTGCACTTTGGGCCGGAACGGCGGGCTCATGACGTGGGCGGCTGCTGCCGTGAAGTCCGGGTTGCGGTAGACCGAATCGTCCACCACCAGATGGCCGGCCAGCACCTCGCCGTAGACGCGCTGGCCGCGCGCGCGCGCGCGGGCAATGGCCTCGGCCGACTCGATGCACGACACGTGCACGATGTAGATCGGCACGCCCAAAACGTCGGCAATGGCGATGGCGCGGTTGGCCGCTTCGCCTTCCACCATGGGCGGGCGCGACAGCGGGTGGCCCTCGGGGCCGGTGATGCCCATGCGCGCCACTTCCTGCTGCAACAGGTAGACCAGTTCGCCGTTTTCGGCGTGTACGGTGGGCATGGCACCGAGCTCCATTGCGCGCCGGAAGCTGTTCACCAGCGTCTCGTCGTCGCACATGATGGCGTTTTTGTAGGCCATGAAGTGCTTGAAGCTGTTGACGCCTTCGTCGCGCACCAGACGGCCCATGTCCTCGCGCACCGAGTCGCTCCACCAGGTTACGGCCACATGGAAGCCATAGTCCATGGCGGACTTTTCGGCCCAGCCGCGCCACTTCTGGTACGCGTCCATCAAGGGCTCTTGCGGGCTGGGGATGACGAAGTCGATGATGGACGTGGTGCCGCCGGCCAGCGCGGCTGCCGTGCCGCTGAAGAAGTCGTCTACCGCCACCGTGCCCATGAACGGCAGCTGCATATGGGTGTGCGGGTCTATGCCGCCGGGCATGACGTACTGGCCACCGGCATCCACCACCGGCGCGCCGGCCGGGGCTTGCAGGTCGTCGCCGACGCTCTGGATCTTGCCGTCCACACACAAAACATCGGCGCGAAATTGCCGGTCGGCGTTGACCACCGTGCCGCCGCGAATCAGGATTGAACCCATGGAAACCTCCGTCGAAAATTGGATTACGAAACAGCAAACATCATATGCCCGCAGCCTGCATTTGGGCGCGTATTCAGTGCGCCGTGCCTGCAACATGCAGGGAGTGGCCCGATGCGTCGCTCATCGGGTTGTTGGGGTGCGTGGTCCAGTTGGCGTATTCGCCGGAGACCGGCTTGCCCGTGCGCAGGTCGATCTCACCCGGCTGCAAGGTCCGCATGGAAATGGTGTCGGGAACCGGGCAGATCGAGACGCACAGGTTGCAGCCCACACATTCGTCTTCCTTGATCTCGAAGTGGCGTTTGCCGTCCTTGACGGCCGAGATGGCCTGGTGCGAGGTGTCTTCGCAGACCGCGTAACAGCGCCCGCACTGGATACACGACTCCTGGTTGATGACGGCCTTCTCGACATGGTTCATGTTGAGGTTGCTCCAGCCCGTGATGCTGGGCAGGGCCTTGCCGACCATCTGGCCCACGCTGGTGTAACCCTGCTGGTCCATGAAGTTGGACAGGCCGTCGCACATGTCCTGCACGATTTTGAAGCCGTACACCATGGCGGCGGTACACACCTGCACATTGCCGCAGCCCAGGGTGATGAACTCGGCCGCGTCGCGCCAGTTGTTGATGCCGCCAATGCCCGAAATCGGCAACCCGGCGGTTTGCGCATCGCGCGCAATCTCGGCCACCATATTGAGCGCGATCGGTTTCACGGCCGTGCCGCAATAACCACCGTGCGACCCGGTCTTGCCCACGCTGGGCAACATGGTCATGGTCTCCAGGTTGACCCCCATGATGGAGTTGAGCGTGTTGATCAGCGACACCGCGTCGGCACCGCCCTTTTTCGCCGCGCGTGCGGGGTAACGGATGTCGGTGATATTGGGCGTGAGTTTCACGATGACGGGCAGCTTGGTGAAAGCCTTGCACCAGCGCGCCACCATTTCGATGTATTCCGGCACCTGGCCCACCGACGATCCCATGCCGCGTTCGCTCATGCCATGCGGGCAGCCGAAGTTGAGCTCGATGCCGTCGCAGCCCGTGTCTTCGACCTTGGGCAATATGTTTTTCCAGGACGCCTCGTCACACGGCACCATGATGGACGCGATGATGGCGCGGTCCGGCCAGTCGCGTTTGACGCGCCGCATTTCGTCCAGATTGGTCTTGAGCGGCCGGTCGGAAATCAGCTCGATATTGTTAAAACCTATGACCCGCCGGTCCGGGCCGAGCAACGCCGCGTAACGCGGGCCGTAGACGTTGACGATATGCGGGTCTTCGCCCACGGTTTTCCATACCACGCCACCCCAGCCGGCTTCCAGTGCCCGCACCACGTTGTACTCCTTGTCGGTGGGCGGAGCCGAGGCGAGCCAGAACGGGTTGGGGCTCTTGATGCCCAAAAATTCGGTGCTTAGATCGGCCATGCTGCTGCTCCAGATACGGGGAATGTGGCGGAGGCGGGAAATGGGTTTGCAGCAGGCTTCATGCCGCAAGTGCTGAATGGATGGACAGCGCTGCCACCTTGCCGTGTTCCACGGCTTCCACGGTCAGGTCGCGTCCACCAACGCGGCAATCACCTCCGGCCCAAACCTTGGGATGGGACGTATGCCCATCCTGGTCGGTGACAATGCGGCCGCCTTGAAGCTCAACCAGCGCCCCCAGCGGTTGCGCCACAAAGGTTTGCCCGATGGCCTTGAAAACCGCATCTGCTGCCAAGGTGAACGACTCCCCGGTTTCCACGAGTTTTCCGCCCTCGACCCGGGTAGCGGCAAAACGCAGCCCGCTCACGTGACCGGCGCTCGTCAAGACTTCCTTGGGCGCGGCCCAGTGCCGGATGGTCACGCCGTTTTTCCGGGCCCAGTCCACCTCATAACCGGATGCGGACATGCCATCCGGGCCACGCCGGTAGACCATGGTGACCTCTTCGGCACCCAGCTTGCGTGACTGCACGGACGCGTCCACGGCCGTCATGCCGCCGCCGATCACCACCACTTTGCGCCCCACGGGAATGGCCGCGTAGTCCTCGGCCTGGCGCAGCTCGGCAATGAAATCGACCGCATTGCGCAGCCCGCCCACATCGGGTTCTGCAATACCGATTGCGTTCACGCCAGCCAGTCCCAGACCCAGGAATACGGCATCGAACTCCTGGACCAGCGCTTCCAGAAACACGTCTTTGCCCAGACGGGTCTGGCTGCGCACCTCGATACCGCCAATGGACAACAACCAGTCGATTTCCTTCTGGGCGAAACCGTCCACCGTTTTGTAAGTGGCCAGGCCGTATTCGTTCAGGCCGCCGAGTTTAGGGTTGGCATCCAGCAGCACCACGGCATGCCCGAGCCTTGCCAGGCCGTGTGCACAGGCCAGCCCGGCCGGGCCGGCGCCGACCACCGCCACCTTGCGTCCGGTGGATGCGGCCCGCGTGAACATCGGTGCGCCAGGATTTTCAAAATATTTGTCGGTCGCGTAGCGCTGCAACATGCCGATTTCTACCGGCTTGTCCTCGTTGGTGTTGCGCACGCAGGCCTGCTCGCACAACACCTCGGTAGGGCAAACCCTTGCGCACATGCCTCCCAGCGGGTTGGAGGCCAGGATGGTTTGGGCCGAACCGCGGATATTGTTGTCGGCAATACGCTGGATAAAACTCGGTATGTCGATGCCCGTGGGGCACGCGGTCTGGCAGGGTGCCTCAAAGCAGTAGTAACACCGGTCCGCCTCTATCCGGGCCTGCGCCAGCGTGAGTGGCGCGTGGGCATCACAGAAGTTGTGCGCGTATTGCTCGGGGCTCAAACGAGCGGCCCGGCTATCGGGTGCGGCATCGGTGACAGAGGCTGGCTGGTTCATTGGCTGGCTTTCTGAAATGCGTTGGCGGATACGCTTGTCAATGCCTGGGTTGTGGTGCCTGCTGCATAGCAACAATAAATCTTACCATTTGGTAAATATTGATCCTATTGGAGCGGCATAGGGCGACTGGTTCAATAGGGTTTACCCGCATCATGGGATGCAAGAGTCGCGCCAATGGAGCCTGGTTTTAGCGGCTACGATGCGCCTCTATGGCCAACAGCACAAAGGTACTTCCGGTCCGGGAACGGCGCAGCGACACCCGCGAGCGGCTGGAGCAGGAGATTCTGGAGGCGGCGAAACGCCTGTTCGCAATACGTGGTTATGGCGGCGTGTCGCTGGACCATATCGCCAAAGAGGTGGGCACGGCAAAACAGAACCTGCTGTACTACTTTTCCAGCAAGGAGGCCCTGTACCGCAGGGTTTTGCACGGGGTGCTGGACGTGTGGCTGTCGTACATGGAGGCCATCACGCACCATGCGGACGACCCCGAGATGGCGCTGCGCAAATACATTGCCGGCAAACTGCGCTTCTCGCGCGAGCACCCCTACGACTCACGGGTTTACGCCAACGAAGTCATTGCCGGTGCACCGCTTTTTGCCCAGGAAATCAGGGACCGGGTACTGCCCGCCTTGCAGGCCGATATCGCGGTGTTCAACCGCTGGGCCGAGCAGGGCGTGTGCCGCCCGGTGGACGCAGCGCACCTGATGGTGGTGTTGTGGGCCTCGACCCAGGCCTACGCGGACTTTGCCAGCCAGATCTGCCTGGTGCTGGGCAAACCCGAGCTGGAGGAGCAGGACTTTGACGCGGCCGAGGCCTTGCTGGTGGACATGGTGTTGCGCACGGTGCTGAAAAAGCCGGGCTGAGGGCGATCAGGTAGCTGCCAAAGCGCAAAAGTGACGCGAGTCCAGCCTGGAGCGCCAGGCCTGGTCAAACACCAGATCGCATACCAGCGACTGCTGTTCACCCACCAGTTCAAGTTCACCCACACGCTCGTGGGATTGGTCTTCGAACACCTGGCTCAGGCGATTCAGCAACTGCTGTTTGTAGCTGGTGTCCTGCGAGCCGGCCAGGTGCATGCCTTTGGTCTCCAGAACCACCAGCTTGGCCGCCCCCAGAGTGCTGACTTGGGCAAACACAAAATCCGGGTAAACCTTGTGCCGCTTCCAGCCCTGCAAGCCATACTGCGTGCGCGCCACGTTGCGATGCCACCAGCGCACGGCCGCCTGGCCGTCGATGTAGCAGGCCACATCGCGCTCCAGCCCGCTGTCGGC
>JANLPN010000253.1:0-46512 GCA_031367285.1 Betaproteobacteria bacterium
GACAGCCCGCAGCGCGCGGCCAGTTCGGTCACGCCAAAGTCTCGCTGGTTGCGCTCAAACTCCAGCAGCACGCGCAGCCCGGCGCGTAGTGACTTCATCGGCTCTACGGCCGAACCGGCTGCACCGATCCCGGTCGATGCAGGTGTGTCGGCGTCGATCATGGTTGCTCCTGGCCTGATTCTGTGAGCGGAACGACCAGAACATCCAGCGCCATGACTCCCTTTCCCCGGGATCGTACCAACAGCGGGTTCAGGTCGACTTCAGCGATCAAGCGGTCGGCATGAAACTGCCGGGCCAGTCTGTGGATGACTTGTACTGCGGCATCGATATCCAGGGGGCCCTGGCCGCGTGCACCGCGCAGAATCGGCGCGATGCGCAAGTGGTTCAGCGCATGGCTGATCTCGGCTGCACTGGCCGGCAGCGCGAGAAAGCGCACATCGTCGAGTACCTCGGCCCAGATGCCACCGGCGCCCACCATCAGCACGCGGCCCAGCTCCGGGTCGATCGAGCAACCGACGATCAGCTCGAATCCATCGCTGAGCATCGGCTGCACGGCATAACCGGTGATGCCAGCCTTTGGCGCATACGCAGCAACGGATTGCCGCATTCGCTCCCAGGCTTGCGCCAGCGCCTGCGCATCGGTGATGCCCAGCGCCACACCGCCAGCTTCGCTCTTGTGCGCGATGTCGGGCGACACCACCTTGAGCACGACCGGGTATCCCTGTTCGGCCGCAAAGGCCTGGGCCGCGGCGCAGTTGGTGAATACAGCTTCGGGCACCAGCGGCACCGCGGCTTGCGCCAGGAAGGCGGCCACCGAGGAACTGCTAGCGGGCAGTGATGGTTCGGGCGCGGCTTGCGGCAAGCCAGACACGGCGATGGCGCGGCGTCCCATGGCTGCCACGACACGTTCGGCGGTTGGCAAGACCAGGGCCCCGCAGCGCATGAGGGCACGGCGCTCGTCAGGGCCCAGCGTATCGGACGATGAGAGGTAGGACACCGTCAGGCGTTTGCCCATGTCGCGCGCGTCGCCAGCGAGCCTTTGCAACCAGGGCAGCAGCGCGGCGTAGTCGTGTGCCAGGCTGGTCAGCACCAGCAGCAGCGTGCCGATGGACGCGTCTCGCAGCACGGTTTCCGCACAATGCGCATACCCTTTCTCGTCGGTGAACAGCGCAGTGTCGACCGGGTTGGCCACCGCCATCTGGGCCGGCAACACGGTGCGCAAGTCCGCTTGCGTATTGGCGGCGAACGGCGGCAGCGCCAGGTCACACTGGGCCGCGGCGTCCGATATCAGCACGCCGAGGCCGCCGGAAATGGTCAGAACTCCGAGGCCGCTGGTGTTGTCCGCCTTAGGATGACCGAAGCGGTCGAAGGCGGCTGCCACGTCGAGTAGTTCATCGAGCTTGTCGACGACTATCAGGCCTGCTTGCGCGGCCACGTCGCTCCAGACTTTCCAGGCACCGGCCAGCTTGCCGGTGTGCGACACCGCGGCCGCCCGGCCGAGCTGGGAGCGCCCGGCGCGCAGCACCACGATGGCCTTGTTTGCGGCACGCGCGCGGCGTGCCAGTTCAAGCAGGCGATCACCGTGCTTGAAACCTTCGACGTACAGCGCAATCAGTTCGACGCCGTCGTCGCTGATGGCGTGTTCGACCAGTTCCAGCAGGCCGATGTCGGCTTCGTTGCCGGTGGAGACCCAGTAGGCCAGTCCCAGGCCGATATCGTTGAAGCTTTGCAGAAGCGAGTTGCCCAAGGCGCCGGACTGGGTCAGCAAGGCAAGCTTGCCGGGCCGCGGCATATCGTTCTTGAGTTCGCTGGAAAAGGTGGCCGTGACCCCGTGCGCCGGATTGAGCATGCCGACGCAATTGGGGCCGACCAGCCGGATGCCATGGCGCTGGCAGATGGCCGTGAGCCTGTCCTGCTCTGCGGCCTGGCCGGCTTCAGCGAACCCTCCGGCGATCGAGATCGCAGTGGCGACGCCTTGCAGCGCACAGGCTTCCAGTGCCTGTGCGACACCACTGGCAGGCAGCAGGATTAGCGCCAGATCGATGTCGCGCGGCAGATCCCGGATCGATGCACAACAGGCAACGGCATCGATCTGCGCGTGTTTCGGGTTCACCGGAAACACCCGGCCCTGGTAACCGTAGCGTTTCAGATACGCCAGCGGCCGGCCTGCGAGTTTGCCTGCATCCGGCGAAGCACCGACCAGTGCAATGCTGGCAGGCCGAAGAAGGCGCGAGAGCGTGTTGTTCATCCGGCGTCGGTACTGTGGCGGTGGGTCAGCGGCAAGGCAGTTCGACCACGGCCGAGCCCTTGATGGTCAACTGGCCGAACTGGTTCTCGCCCCACAATTCCAAATCGACCAGGCAGATACCGTCGACCTTGCGCTTGTCGGCAACCCTGCCCTTGAAGTAGTTGCAATCGCCAAAGATGACCGGCATCTTCAGCCGTGCGCTGACCTTGCGCACAAAGCCGCTGTCTCCCATCCAGTTCGTGGCGACCGAGGTCAGCATGCCGCAGCGCTGCGGACCGTTGTCGTAGGGGCCGGGCATGCCCAGATCCACCGTGGCAACCTTGGCGTCCTGGTGGCCGATGCTGGGCAGCACGGCGGCGCCGTAGTAGCTCTTGTCGTAGTTGTTGGGCAACCTTTCGGGGTTGTGATTGGCCCACTGGCGGTATTTCCAGCGCAGCTTGGTCGACTTGTAGCCCGACGTACCCACCGCGCCGCAGTAGTAGGTGGTCATGTCGAGCTGGTTGATTGGCCCTCGCACGGTGCCCGGCAACGCGCTTCCGACCTCGACGTCGTCCCAGTACAGCGCGTCTGGGCCCCGCACGTATTCGTTCACCTGCGCGTCGGCAATCTTCACCAGTTCCTCGGCGCTGAACACATGTTTGTCACGCGGCGCGTAGCTCAGCCCACCCTTGGCGGACGATCGCGCCACGCGAAAGCAATGGGACATCACCTTGGTCACCAGTTCGCCGTCCTGGTTGTGATAACGCACATCGCCGGTCTGCACCAGCATGTTGGATACCGTCTTGCCTTTGAGGGGCTGGGCGTCGACATATTCCGCCGAAGCGGTGATGGTGTCGTTGCGCCGGATCGGGTGGTAGAACTCTGCATCGATGCCCGAGTAGTACCACTGCACATCGGGCAGGCCGGGCGCAACCACCGCGTCCCAGATGCCGAAGAAGAAGGTCGGCGGCGCGATGATGCCGCCCCATTTTGTGCTCTTGGCGTAATCCGGATCGGAGAACACCGGGTTGTCGTCGCCGATGCCCCAGGCGTAGTGGCGGATTGCGTCGCGCGATGCCTCATGGTTCCATTGTTCGATGCGGATCGGCATGCCGATGAGCGCGCGGGCCTCATTCAGGGCGTCTTCGGAGATGGCAGGAGCCAGCAGGTCTTTGGTGGTAGCGGTATTCATTGTGCGTGGTGTGCTTCGCGGTAGTGAAAAGAGGGTCCGTGGCGTGGGAAGTCAGAGCTTTGCGGCGCCCAGTCCCATGCCGCCGTCGACGTCGATGACGGCGCCGGTGGTCCAGCTGGCGTGTATCAGGTATTCCATGGCCTGGGCGATGTCGTCGGCCTCGCCGATGCGCCCGATCGGATGCATGTGGGCCAGCTTGTAGAAAAAGGCTTTTGCTTCTGCCGGATCCTGGCCGGTTACCGCTGCGTTGATTTCGGTGGCCACCGCACCCGGTATGACGCAGTTGACACGCACCTTGCGCGGTCCGAGTTCGGCCGCCAGCACGCGGGCCATGTTCTGCACCGCCCCCTTGGACGCCGCGTATGCCAGTCGGCCGGCCAGCGCCAGGCGCGTGTGCACCGAGCCGATGAAGATCACGCTGCCCTGGCTGGCCTCGAGCGCGGGCAGGGCAATTTGGGTGAGCATGAGTGGCGCGGCGACGTTGCTGTGCAAGACCTTGAGCACGGCTTCCTCGTCCAGCTCCGGCAAGCCACCGTGGTGGGTGATGCCAGCGTTGTTGATCAGGGTATCGAGCCGCCCGCCACCGTGCGACAGGGCGGCGTCCAGCATGGCCTGGCGATCGCGCGCCACGGTCACGTCGCCGACCACGCAATGGCAGGCGGGGCCGATGGCGTCGGCCACCTCGTGCAGGCGGCTCTCCCGCCGGCCGCTGATGGTCACGCGCGCACCACGCGCTGCAAAATAGGCCGCGCAGCCGGCGCCTATGCCGGTGCCACCGCCGGTGATCAGGATGGATTTGTCTTGCAGGGTGTTCATGAGGTGGGTCCATCCCGGGTGGTGGTGCGCGCGCTGGGATCAGTCGCGCGGAATCTGCGCCAACAGGCTGTGCACCAGCCCGCCGTCAACGCCCAGGTCCTGGCCGTGGATATAGGCGGCGGCGTCCGAGGCCAGGAACATCACGGCATGCGCGATGTCTTGCGGCGAGCCCAGGCGGCGCAATGGAACCGCCTTGGTGCGGATGTCACGTGTGCGCGGGTTTGCAAATACCGCCGTACTCATGCCGCCGTCGACGAAACCCGGAGACACCGAGTTGACGCGTACGCCGAAAGGGCCGAGTTCGAGCGCCAGCAGTTGGGTCATCGTGACCAGCCCGCCCTTGGCCGCGGCATACGCGTTCGTGCCTAGGCTGGGCGTGATGGCGTTGATGGACGAGATATTGACGATGTTGCCCTGGCCGCGATCGCGCATCTGGCGTCCCACGGCACGCGACAGGATGTAGGCGCCGACCAGATCGACTTCCAGCACACGGCGGAAGTCCTGCACGCTGATGTCGACCAGGTGGCCGAACTTGACGATGCCGGCGTTGTTGACCAACAGCTCTGGTGTGGCGCCCAAGGTTGCGAGTGCAGCGTCAACCGCCACCTCGTCGGTGACGTCACAGGGCAGGGCGACGGCATTGCCCAGTTCGGCCGCCATTGCCCGGGCGGCGTCGACCTGGGCGTCCATGACGGCCACGCGGTAGCCGGCTTTGCTGGCGGCGCGGCCAATGGCAGCGCCAATACCGCTGCCACCGCCGGTGATCAGCGCGATGCGATCGGCCATCAGTGCGCGCCCTGGCCACCGACCGGCTTGCCGCCGCGCGCGCGGGACACGACGTCCTGGGACAAGATGCTGCCGAACTCGTGTACGCGCCACTCCGGCAAGGGCGTGCGTTCGGGTTCGGTGCGACCCAGTTCGATGGACTTGCCACCGAGCATCACCATGCGCAGCTTGTCGCGCCGGCCGATCACGGTGACGTCCTGCGATGGGTCGCCATCCAGCAGCAGCAGGTCGGCCAGTCGGCCGGACTCTATGGTGCCGACCTGGCCTTTCATGCGCAGGGCCAACGCGCCACTTTGCGTCGCACACTGGATCGCCTGCAGCGGCGTCAAGCCCAGGTATTTGACGAACACTTCGAGTTCGCGATAGTGCCAGTCACCATACGGTGTGACGGAAAAACCGGACTCGGTGCCGCACAACACGGGTACACCGGCTTTCACCGCCTTGGCCAGCATGTCGGCGCTGCCTTCAATCTCGCGGCGGAAGATGGCCTGCAATGGCGGACTGGCATTGATGGCGTCGCCGAACTCCATCAGATTGGCCTGGAAGGTCAGCGCCGGCACCAGGAAGGCCCCGCGCTTGACGACGGCGTCGAGCGCCTCGTCGTCCATCAGCGTGCCATGGATGATCTGGTCGAACCCGGCTTCGCATGCGACCTTGATCGAGTGCGCGCCGCGGCAGTGGCCAGCCACCTGCACGCCGAAACTGTGTGCCAGGTCGCAGATGGTGCGTAATTCATCCATCGTGAAGGTGACCATCTCGCCTTCATTGCGCCGGTGCGCGAGCGAGCCGGTGACATGCACCTTGATCCAGTCGCAGCCGATCTTGATCTGGCGTCGCACCTCGGCCATGATCTGGTCCTTGCCCTGCAGCATCACGGCGTACGCCATGGTGCCGGTGTCCGGCATCAGCCGGCCTGCCGCGCCCCCCACAGACGTCATCAGCGCATAACCGCCCACGGCCATGCGCGGGCCTTCGATCACGCCATGCTTGATGGCTTCCTTCAGGTCCACACCAAGGTCGAATAGCGAGTCGGCGTCGAAGAAGCCGGTGCATCCCGACGTCAGGATCTGGCGGATGTTGCGCACGGCCGTGATGGCGGCCATGCCGGGGCGGCGGTGGTAGAAGAGCTCGTCGTGGCCGGCCGCGTTGTCGAACGTGCTGTGTACATGGCCGTCGATCAGCCCGGGCATCAGCGACAGGCCAGTGGCGTCGAAGCGTGGTGCCGAGGCTGCCGCGCCGGAGTCCGCCGCAGCGCCGACGGCCTGGATGCTGTCCCCCACGACCAGCACCGAGGCCTTACGCGCGGGCGCCCCGGTCCCATCGATCACATTGGCGTTCTGAATAAGCAGTTGAGCGGAATCCATAAATGTCTAAGCTCCCAAATTGGTTCCTATGTGGAAACGTAGTTTCTTAATAGGATTAAATTGCTTAATTTTGGAAACTAGGTTTCCTTCGTTGCAATTCTATTGCACAATGCGTTCAAAGCTCCATGGGGTTTTCCCGCTTGGGGACTCATTCACTGACACAGAGCGCGGATAGACAAAAGGCCATTGGCCGCCACGCAGAGTTCGTGGTGGCGTAACCAGGAGATGAGACTATGGCGAACCGCGAGTACGTGCAAGAACAGGTCGTGTTTATGGTTCATCGGGCCGTCGACCACGCCAGTGCGGGAACGACGGATTCGATGGACGAGATCTACCGGCTACCGGTCGATTCTTATAGCCCGCGCAGCTGGGACGAGGAGATGAACGCGATCTTTCGCCGCTTGCCGCTTATGCTGGGGCTGAGCACTGAAATGCGCAATCCCGGCTGCTACAAGGCGATCCGGGTTCTGGACGTGCCGGTCCTGATGGTGCGGGGCGACGACATGCGCCTTCGCGCCTTCATCAACACCTGTTCGCACCGTGGCCGGGCCCTGACGCAGACCGGTGAAGAGTCCGGCAAGGTCAAGTCCTTCAACTGTCCTTACCATGCCTGGCGTTTCAGCACCGATGGTTCGCTGCTTGCAGTGTCCGACGAGCGCAAGTTCGGCCATGTCGACAAGAGTACCTGTGGCCTCAAGGAGTTGCCCTGCGAGGAGCGGGTCGGCTTCATCTGGGTCTGCATTACGCGCGGCATGCATTTCGACATCGATGCCTATCTCGGCGGCATGTTGGATGAGCTGGCCGGACTCGAGGCCGACAAGTGGTTCGTACACGGCACATCGAAGCTTGAGAGTGCCAACTGGAAGATCACGCACGACGGATATCTGGAGTCCTACCACATACCGTTCCTGCACCGCCACACCCTGTTCGAGTTCTGGAAGCGCGAGAGTTCGACCTCGGTGTCGCTGTACGACCACTACGGCCCCTTGCCCTTCGGCCCGCACCAGCGCATGGGCGGCAACGCCTGGGGCAACGATCCCAAGCTGATGCTCAAGATGAAGGATGTGCCCGAGTCCGAATGGGGCGACAAGTATTTCCACGCGGTGCGCACACTGTTTCCGCACATCTCGATCTCGGCCGACAAGCATGGTGGCCTGGTGTCGATGATGTTGCCGGTGGCGCCGGACCGCTGCGAAACGATTCAGATCCACGTCAATCCGCGCGACCCGGACCAGGACAGCGAGGAGCAGAAGGCGGCCATGCGCGAGCGCATCGTGCTGTACGCCAAGATCGTGCGCGACGAAGACTATTCCAGCAGCTTCAGCATCCAGGATGGCCTGGCTGCGGGCGCCAACACCGAGGTGCTGTTTGGCCGCAACGAGGGTGGTGCGCAGAACTTTCACCGTTCGGTTGCCCACTATGTGCAGGCCTACCGCGACGCCACGGCGGGAAAGACCATTTGATGCTGGCGCTTCCCAAAGCCATGTACCTGACCTTCATCGTCAGCGACATCGCCACGGCGTTGCAGCGGCTGCTGGCCCAGGGCGGGCGCGGCATGGCCGGTGAGTTGCCGGTTGAAAGCCGCCCCGACCTGTCCTGAGCGCGCCAGCATTTCACCAACTGAGATACCCCCCATGGCCATACCCAACCGTCCCGCGCCAGCCGCAGACCGCAGTGTCGAAGCGCGCCTGACCGCGGTCGAAGACCAGCTCGCGATCCGCGACCTGACCGCGCGCTACAACTTCGCCATCGACAACCGCGACCTGGCGTCGGTCGGCTTGCTGTTCTCGGAGAATGCCTCGTTCGGCTCCAAGGATGGCGCGATGCGCGCCACCGGCGTGCCGGCCATCCTCAAGCAGTTCGAGTCGCGCTTCAGCGTATTGGGCGCGACCAACCACTTTGCACACGACCATGTGATCTGGTTCGAGAGCGCGCGTCGGGCGCGTGGCCAGCTGTCGGTACATGCCGAGGTCTGGCGCAAGGAAAGGCCCATGCTGACGGCCTTGCGTTACGACGACGTTTACGAGAAATCCGATGATGGCCTGTGGCGTTTCTCCGAGCGCCTGCTGTCCTTTTTCTATTACCTCGACGTGGCCGACTATCCGACCGCCATGGGCCGGCTGGAACGCAACATGGCCGGCAACACGCCGGTGGCCGCAGATTACCCCGAGCAACTCCCGACCTACGTCGAGATGCGCCCGGGCAAATCGAAACCCTGAATCCGAAGGAGGGCACACCACTATTGCTGCAGACATAGCCGACCCCGAAGGCCTGAAGCCCCGGGGTCCAACCTAACACCGTCGCTCGGCGCCGAAGCCGTTGCCTGACATGGCCGGCGGTCCGAACCCAGAACATCGATTAGGAGACAGACATGAAACTCGCATCCACCCTGCTGGCGGTGCTCGCTGCAGGCGCCGTCATGGCGCCGTTGCCCGCCAGCGCCGCCGAATACACGATCGCATCGATCAAGGCCCTGACCGGTCCGCTTGCCTTCGTCGGTGTGCCGGAGTCCAATGCGGCCAAGATGGCCATCGACGAGCTCAACGCGGCCAATTACCTTGGCGCTGGCAACTCGCTCAAACTGATCGCCAATGACGATCAGAACGACCGCGCCCAGATCACGACCCTGCTGACCCGGGCGGCCAAGGTCGACGACGCGCTGATCGTGCTCGGTGGTGCCAACAGCGTGCTGATGATCGCCGTGGCGCCGCTGCTCAATGACCTGAAGATCCCTATGTTCTCGACCGGCCAGACCTCGGCGCCGCTGGCGGTGACGAAATGGTATCTGAAGGTTACTTCCTCGTCCGAGGTGCAGGTGGCGCCACTGTCGCAGTACGCCCTCGACAAGATCAAGCCCAAGCGCCTGGCCGCGATCTGGGGCCGTGACAACGACGGTCACGTCAACAACATGAAGGCCTTCATGGCGCCGCTGGCTGCCAAGGGCATCAAGCCCATCGTCGAGGAGACCATCCTGATCTCGGATTCGGATTTTGGCGCGCTGGCCACCAAGGTCGCCGCCGCCAATCCGGACGCAGTCTGGCTGGGCTCCAACGCGGCGCAGGCGGCCAACCTGGTGATACAGCTCAAGCAGGCAGGCGTCGCTTCCGATGCGGTGTTCTTCGGTACCGCCGGCCTGGGGGTGGACTACTTGAAGATCGGCGGCAAGGCGGTCGAGAACACCTATTTCTCGATCGACTTCAACGACCAGTCGACCGCGCCGCTGAATATCAAGTTCCGCGAGAACTACAAGAAGCGCTTCAACACCGAGCCCGACAACTGGGCTGCGGTGGGTTACTCCGAAGCCTTGCTGGCGGCACGCGCGATCAAGGATTCCCTGCCCAACCCGACACGCGAAAAAGTGCTGGACGCGATCATGAAACTGCGCGACGCGGACGTGGTGCTGGGCAACGGCAAGTGGACCCAGATGCCGAACCGCATTCCTGAATACGGTCCGGCCGTGATGGTCATCCGCAACGGCAAGCCGATCCCGGCGAACTGATCTTCCTTTCTGTGTGACGGGTCGCCGCGCGTTGCCATGGCGGCGTGCGGCAATCCGGTGCCAAGTCGCGCGCGGCTTGCCACCGGGTGATCCGTGATTGTTCCAGTACACGGCGCCCTGGCGCCACCAACCTTCGGGGTCTTCGTATGATTGCCCAGCAACTAGTCAACGGACTCGTCACCGGATCGGTGTACGCGTTGTTTGCGCTCGGATTCACGCTGATATTCGGCACCTTCAAGATACTGAATCTTGCCCATGCAGGCGTGTTCATGTCCGGTGCCTTCATCGGCTATTTCGCGGTGCTGCATGGCCTGCCGCTCTGGCTGGCCCTGGTACTGGCCATGGTCGGCGCAGGACTGGTGTCCTACCTCGTCGAGCTGACGGCCTTTGCCACCATCCGTGGCAGCGGGCAGATCGAGTTCGGTGCGCTGATATCGTCGATCGGGGCCAATCTGTGCCTGATGAGCGTGGCCCAGCGCCTGTCCGACACCAAGGTGCTGCGTTTTCCGTTCGGGACCTTTCCGATCCGCTTCTATGAGATCGGTCCGGTACGGTTTTCCTTCCTTCAGACGGTCATCCTGATCGTGGTGCTGGTCCTGCTGGTGTTGATGATGCTGTACCTGTACAAGACCACTTTCGGTCGCCAGATTCGCGCCGTCAGTGGCAATGAGCGGGTCGCCTCCCTGTTGGGCGTCAACCCGGCGCTGGTGTATTTCCAGACCTTCTTCATCTCGGGCGCGCTGGCCGGTGTGGCGGGCATCATGATCGGCCTGTCGTTCAACTCCATCCATTTCTATATGGGGGAGCCCTACCTGCTCAAGGCTTTCGTCGTCGTGGTACTCGGTGGCCTGGGCAGCGTGCACGGGGCCGTGGTGGCCGGCATGTTGCTGGGTATCTTCCAGAACCTGGCGGTGGCCTATCTGCCCAGCGCCCTGACCGAGACCATCATCTACGGCATGTTGTTCGTGGTGCTGCTGGTCAAGCCCAGCGGCTTGTTTGGCAGTGAAGGTGTGCAAGTGGGAGTGGCACGGCGATGATGAATCTTGTTTATACCTACCAGCCGCTGTTCGATTATTTTTTGCTGGCGGTCGGTTTTGCCTTCAGCCAGCAGATGGTCCTGCGCGCCGGTGTGTTCTCCATCGGCTCAGCCGGTTTCGCCTGTCTGGGCGCCTACGGGGTTGCGATTCTGGTGCGCGACCACGGCGTCAACCCCTTGATCGCACTCGCCGTAGCCGTAGCCATCGGCTGCGTGGGCGGCCTGTTGCTATCGATACCGCTGGCGCGCCTGCGTGGCGTGTTCCAAGCCATTGCCACGCTGGCCTTCGTGCAGATCATCGTCTCGTTGTGCCTGTACTTCGACCAGATCACGGGGGGCCCTCAAGGCTTCAACAACATACCGAAGATGGTCGAGACCTGGCATCTGCTGCTGGCGGTGGTGGTCACGATTTACTTCATGTACGTCATCAGCCGCTCGTCGATCGGCCGCGCCTTCGATGCGCTGCGCCAGGACGAAACCGTCGGCGCCACGCTGGGCATTTCGATCCGCAAGTACCACATGATCGCTTTCATACTCAGCGGTGCGCTGGCTGGCTTTTTTGGCGGCATGCAGAGTCTGTATACCTACAGCATCGAGCCCGAGATGTTCGGTTTTGCCTTTCTGGTGGCGGGACTGACCTACATCATTCTGGGCGGGCGTGGCACGGTCACCGGGCCCATCATCGGCGCGGCCATCATGTCGGTGCTGCCGGAACTGGCGCGTCCGCTGGCCGAAAACCGTCAGTTCTTCCAGGGCGCGTTGATGATGGTCATGGTCGCATTCATGCCTCACGGCGTGTTCGACGGCCTGGTGCTGTATCTGCGCAAGCGCCGCGCCGCGGCACGCGACCGACAATTCAAGGAGCAAAGCCATGCCGGCGCTGGTACTCGATAACGTCTCCAAACGATTCGGCGGCCTGTTGGCAGTCTCCGACGTCAGCCTGCAGGTGCCACAGGGCCAGATCACCGGGCTGATCGGCCCCAATGGTGCGGGCAAGACCACGGTGGTCAACATGATCACCGGTCTGCTCAAGCTCACCACCGGCAGCGTCAAGCTCGGCGAGCGCGACCTGACGACAGCCGAGGCGCATGAGGTGGCCCATGCCGGCGTGTCGCGCACCTTCCAGAACATCCGGCTGCTGCCCGAGGCGACCGTGCTCGAGAACGTGGTGATCGGCTTTCATGTCCATGTGAAGTCCTCGCTGCTCGCGCAACTCATCGGCCTGCCATCCTCGCTGCGTGAGACACCCCAGCTCTTCGAGCGCGGTTTGAAGCTGCTTGAGCGCTTCGGCATGAGCCGCTTTGCCGACCATCCGGCAGGTGGATTGGCCTATGGTCACCAGCGCCGCGTCGAGATGATGCGTGCGGTGGCCACCAATCCGCAGATCCTGCTGCTCGACGAGCCGGTTGCCGGGATGAATGATGTCGAAGCTACCGAGCTGGGCGTGGTGTTCAGCGAGCTGGCAGCGAGCGGCATCGGATTGCTGCTGATCGAGCACAACATCCGTTTCGTGAACCAGTTGTGCCAGCAGGTCTACGTGCTCGATTCCGGCGCCATGATCGCCTCCGGAACGCCGGACGAGGTCATGCACAACCCTGCGGTTGTCGCGGCTTATCTGGGGGGAAAACGACATGATGCTTGACGTCAAAGACCTGAGCGCCGCCTATTCGGGTATCGAGGCGCTGCGCGGCGTCAGCCTGCATATCGGGGCTGGTGAAATGGTGGCGCTGATCGGTGCCAACGGGGCCGGAAAATCGACGCTGCTCAATTGCCTGTCGGGCACGGTGCGGCCGCGCGGCGGCTCCATCCGTTTCGAAGGGCGGGAGATCGCCGGCGTCAAGCCGCACCGGGTTGCGCGCCAGGGCTTGCTGCATGTGCCCGAAGGACGGCAGATCCTGGTCGAGTTGTCGGTCGAGGAGAACCTGCTTCTCGGCGAACTGGCGCGTGGTTCGCGCAAGTCGCAGTTCGGCTTGCGCGACGTGTACACGCTGTTTCCGATTCTCGAGGACCGCCGCATGCAAAAAGGCGGGACCTTGTCGGGTGGCCAGCAGCAGATGCTGGCAATCGGACGCGCCCTGATGGGCGGTCCGCGTCTGCTGCTGCTCGACGAACCCAGCCTCGGGCTGTCGCCGCTGATCACCGACCAGGTGTTCGACGCGCTGGCGAGCCTGAACCGGGCCGGGCTGACGATCCTGCTGGTTGAACAGAACGCCAATCGGGCTTTGCAGGCCACGACCCGGGCGTATCTGCTCGAGCACGGCGAACTGGCCTTCGAGGGCAAGAGTGCCGAACTCATAAACGACGAAAAGGTCATTGCCCACTATCTGGGACATCTTCCCGCCTAGTGGCCCGTGACCGTTGCAACCGGAGTAGCTGATGCAAACGCTCTCGCACGCCGACCAGGCCCTGGCGGCTGAATTTTCTGCGCTGGTCGAAGGCGCACCCGGACTGGACCGGCACGCTGTGTTTGCACGCCTGCGCGCCGATCTGCCGGTGTTTCGCAGCGAGCGGCTCGATGCCTGGGTGGTGTCGCGTTATGGCGATCTAAAGACGGTTCTCAACAGCGGGGACGTGTTCCAGCCGCCGCAAGCAGGTGCCGGTGCGTCTGCCTTTGGTCGTTCGTTCATGCAGATGAGCGGGCGCGAGCATAGCAAGAAGGTCGGCATCGTCGCGCGCGAGATGCGCACACAGCGTGCGCTGCGCGAGCGGCTGACAGATCTGGTGCACGAGATCGCCGTGCGCCAGGCCGACGGCCTGCCCATGGGCGAGGTCATCAATCTGCGCGAGCAATATGCCACCTGGGTGCCGCTGCTGGCGATCACGGCATTGACCGATCTGCCGCAGGCGGCGCGGTTTCGTGACTGGTACCGCACCATCGTGGTGGGTGGCTCGTCGAGCATCACCGATCCGGGTGCGCGGGACGCGGCGTTCCGAGCGCGTGAGGAAGTGCGCCTGTTTCTCGAGCCGATCATCGCGCAGCGGCGCCTGACACCGGGAACCGATCTGCTGTCCGATCTCGTAACGGCCGAATACGAAGGCGCGCCGCTGCCGCATGAGGAGATCGTCTCCAACATCATCTTCCTGTTGGCGGCGGGGGTGGAGACGACGGAGCGGCTGCTGACCAGTGCGCTGCGCCATGTTGCCATCGACGCGTCCGAGTGGGCCTGGCTCAAGGCCCACTACACCGATGCCGAAGCGCTGGCGGCGTTCTCTGCCGAAGCGCTGCGCCTGTATCCGCCGGTCAGCGCCTACGTGCGCACGGCCATGCAGGACACCGAGATCGCCGGCACCACCATCCGCGGAGGTGACAAGGTGCTGGCACTGAGCGTGTCGGGCAATTACGACGAGTCGCATTTCGCCGACGCGGCGCGTTTCGACCACAACCGGTTCATGGGCCACAGCGAGCGCCAATTCACCGTGGGTGGAGACATCCTGAGCTTTGGTGACGGCACCCACCACTGCGTGGGCTCGCGCCTGGCCAAGGTCGAAATCGCGCATGCGCTGACAGAGTTTCTGGATCGGGTCGCCCGCATCGAGGCGGTGGGCACTCTGCCCCCGGGTGAAGGCTTTGTCTTTCACTCGCCGCCGAGCCTGCCGGTGATCCTGCATCCGGTCTGAGCCGCGCGCAGGCTACAGCGTGTATTCGACGTTGAACTCGAATGTTTCGTTGGTTCGGCAATACGGCTCGAGCAGGCGGCCGATGGCCTTCATCCTGGCCGACTGCAAAACGCCGTCGACAAAGAACTCGTCACGCACATGGGCTCTGATCACCTCGCCGATGACCAGGCTGGACACGCTGGGGTGTTCGCCGAACTCGATGATCTGGACCAGCCGGCACTCAAAACTGACCGGCGCCTCCAGCACCAGAGGCGCGGCAACCAGGTCGGCGTCGACGGCCGTCAGGCCGGTTTCGGCAAACTCACTGATGTGGTTGGGGAATTCACCGCCGGATTTGTTCATGGCTTCCGCCATGCTCTCGACCACCGGCACATTGACGACGAACTCCTTGGCGAACTCGATGTTGCACAAGGTGTCCTTTTTTTCGCCACCCTTGCGCCGACGGGTCGACAGCGAAAACGACAGCATCGGTGGCTTCACGCAGGCGATGCTGATGGAACTCAGTGGCGCCACGTTGTTCACACCGTTCTCGCCTCGGGTGGATACCAGTGCGATGGGGCGCGGCACTACCGCACCGGCGAGCAGGTGGTGGAGATCGCGGAAATCCATTCCGTTCGGATCGATTTTCATAAGCGCAGTGACTTTTCAAAGGACAGTTGGTGGGCAGCACAATTGTCTTGCGCGCGGCGCATGTGCGCCAGGGCAAAGGTCGTCTACACACGAGGCAGGGCCGCCGCGTACGGCAAGACAGCGGTCGATTTTCATAAAAAGCTTTTCGGACGATGTGTTTCTCATGCGGAAACATGGTTTCTAAAACAGAAATTCTATGCTGCAAACCCGGACGTTTCTATGCGGGTAATCCCGACGGATCTCCTTCAGCCCTGGCGGCCAGAAACTCCGGCACGGCCGAGTTGCCGGTCAAGGGATTGCGCCGTTCTGGCTCGTTCATCGTCAAGGTGACCACATGGAGGCCTGTTCGTATTTCAGAAATTCGGGCATGTTTTTGTCTAGTCAGAGTGAGGGTTGTTGCGACAGCCCCTATGCTAGTTCGCCGCGCAAGCGACTGCCGTGCGCGGCCGTCGCACAGGGGTCATTGCCGAGCGTGGTCATCGTCAAAAGGGAGACACAGTGAGCAGTTTGATTAGCCAACTCCGGCTGGCCAGCTTGCCGCCGCAGGCGCAGGCCTTGCGCGCGGAGATCCAGGCCTTTCTGGCCCAGGCGCTGGAGCCGGCGCCGCCGCACCGGCGTGCCCGATCGTGGATGGGTTTCGATGCCGCATTCAGTCGCCGTCTGGCTGCGCGAGGCTGGGTCGGCGTGACCTTGCCGGCGCAATACGGGGGCGCCGACATCGATGCGTTTTCGCGGTTTGTGCTGGTCGAGGAACTGCTGGCGGTTGGCGCACCGGTGTCGGCCCACTGGATTGCAGATCGCCAGAGCGGCCCCTTGATCCTGAAGTTCGGCAACCAGGCGCAGAAGGACTTCTATCTGCCGCGTATCTGCCGCGGCGAAGCCTTTTTCTGCATAGGCATGAGCGAGCCCAACGCGGGTTCGGACCTGGCCAGCGTCTCGACGCGGGCGCAGCCCAACGACGGCGGCTGGTTGCTCAACGGGCAAAAGATCTGGACCACCAATGCCCACCACTGCCAGTACATGATCGCACTAGTGCGCAGTTCGGGCGACAAGCAGGACCGCCAGGCCGGACTGTCCCAATTCATCATCGACCTTTCCCTGCCAGGCGTGACGGTGCGACCGATCCGCGACATCGGCGGCGACGCGCATTTCAGCGAAGTGTTCTTCGACAACGTACAGCTGCCTCCCGACGCGCTGGTCGGCAGCGAAGGCAGCGGCTGGGCGCAGGTCAATGCCGAGCTGGCGTTCGAGCGCAGCGGGCCAGAGCGCATCTACTCCAGCATCGTGCTGCTGGAATTATGGATAGAGGTGCTGCGCGAGCACCCGCAGGCGGGTGCGACCCATGCGGCCACGATCGGTCGCCTTGCGACCCATCTGGCCACCTTGCGCAATATGTCGATCACGGTGACGGCTTTGCTTGCGCGTGGTGAAAGCCCGGTGGTGGAGGCGGCGCTAATCAAGGACCTGGGTACGGAGTTCGAGCAGTCCATCCCGCAACTGATCGAAGCCACGCTGGGCGCGGGGGAGGGCAGCGCGCTGGAGTCCGAACTGCTGCGCACCCTGGCTTATGTCAGCCAGCTGTCGCCCAGTTTTTCGCTGCGCGGTGGCACGCGCGAAATCCTGCGCGGCATGATTGCGCGCGGTCTTGGTCTGCGCTGAAGGAGTTGACGATGTTTCTTGAAGCCCTGGACAAATTGCTCGCAGACCAGGCCACCGGCGCCGCCGTGCGGCGCATGGAGGCCGATGGCCCCGACACCGCCGTATGGAAGTCGATCGCGCAGGCCGGATTCTTCGACCTGATGCTGGGCGAGGAGCGCGGCGGCGCCGGCCTGCCGCTGACGGAACTGTTCCCGCTGTTCCAGCGGATCGGCCGCTACGGCATTCCCTTGCCGCTGGCGCAGACGATCGTGGCGCGCGCCATGATGCCGTCCCCGGATCTGCCTTCATCCTCTGTGGTGACATTGGCCACTCGGCTGACGCGGCCGGTCTCGGGTGGCCTGTACTGCCCCTATACGCCATCGGGCATGCTGGCCAGCCATGTGCTGGCCTGCGACGCCGGGCAACTGGTGGTGCTCGACTGCGCCAACGCGCGTCGCGAGCCGGTCGGAGACCGGCGCGGCCTGGTGGCGCATTTGAGCTGGTCAGATGCCAGCGCCGCCACGGCGCTGGGCGCTGGCGGCGACGCGCTTGTCAGCCACGCTGCGGCCTTGACGGCGGCACTGCTGAGTGGCGCCATGCAGCGCTGCCTCGAGATGACGCTGGAGCAGTGCAACAACCGGGTGCAATTCGGCAAGTCGATCGGCAAGTTCCAGGCGCTGCAGCAACAACTCAGCGTGATGGCCGAGCATGTGCTGGCGTCGGCCATTGCCGCGGAATGCGCGTACCGCGGCGAGGGGCCAGCGCCGGCCGCGCTGGCCGCTGCGGTGGCCAAGTCCCGCTGCAGTGAAGCCGTCGGCGTGGTGGCTGCGACGGCCCATGCCGTACATGGCGCCATTGGCATGACCGACGAGTTCGATCTCGGCATCTTGACCCGCAGGATGCACGAGTGGCGTCTGCAATATGGCGCCGAACAACACTGGAACCAGCAGATTGGCACGCAGGTACTGGCGTGCGGCCAGCGCCTGTCCGAGATGGTGCGCGCGGTCTGACGAACAGCCTTTGGCTGCCGACAGCCATTCGCCCGGCCGCTCACGCACGTAGGCCGAACGGAACTTGCTCAAGCCCGCAGGGTATTGTGAATATCGACTCGTCAAGAATCCATGGACTCGGCGAGTTCGAGCCTGCGTCATTGCCATGGCTCTCAGGCCTGCTTGCCGCTGTCCTTGTGGGTGAACTCGGTGATGAAGGGCGCGATGACCTCGCCGTTGATCTTGCAGTCCAGCAGAATCGGTCCCTGGGGATCGGCCAGCACCGAGGCGATCTTGCTCAGGTCGTCCATGCTGCGGATGGTGTAGGCCTCGAAGCCCAGCGGTTCGGCCATCGGAGCGAAATCCACGTCGAAGAACTCGGCCTTGGCCGGCGGCAGGTTCTGGCCCTTGAGGATGTGGACTTCGGCGCCATACGCGGCGTCGTTCATCACGGCAATGATCATCGGAAGATCCTCCCGGATGATGGTCTCGATTTCGCCCATGGTCATCAGCATGCCGCCGTCACCAATCATCAAGAGCACCGTGCGGTCCGGTTGGCCACGCGCCACGCCGATGGCCGTGCCCAGTCCCAGTCCAACCGAGCCGGAGTCCAGGCTGTGCGTGAAGTGGCCGGGGTCCGGCACCGAAAAATACGCCCAGTTGGCCATGAAGTTGCCGCCGTCGAACACGATGTGGCGGTTCTCCGGCAACATGCGGCTGAGTTCGAGCGTCAGCACACGCGGGTCGACCGTACGGGCGGTATGCGCGGTCTGAAAGTCCATGGTGTGCTCGAACGCGGCCAGTTCGGCGCGCACTTTCTCGGTATGCCAGGGCTTGTCTTCAGGGCTGCGCTCGGGCAGGGCGGCGCTCAGCTGTTCGGCGACCAGCCTGGCATCGCCGACCACGGCGACGTCGGCGTGCCACCAGCGGCCGATGTTGGTGCGTACCGCGTCCACATGGATCAGTGGCACTGCCGGCAAGGCCGTGCCCGAGCTCATGGTCAGCGAGTTGAGCGCCACGCCAATCGCAATCACACAGTCGGCCTGCTCGATATATTTGCGCGCCACCGAGGTCGACGACGAGCCCAGAATGCCCATGTCATAAGCATTGCCGCGGAACAGGTCCTTGGCCTTGAGCGCATTGACCATCAACGCGCCCGTCTTGTCGGCCAGGGCTTCAACGGCCGCGCGTGCGCCGCTGCGGTGCACACCCACTCCAGCCACGATCAGCGGCTTGCGGCTGCCCCGCAGCAGGGCGATGGCGGTCTCGATGGACGCCTGGCGGGCCGGTTGCGGAGCCGGCTGCGGCAACAATCGGACCGGCGAGGGGCCATCGGCTACGGTGGTGTAGCCGACCTGGAGATCGGTCGGCAGCAGCAGCACGGCCGTCTTGCCCAGCGAGGCTTCGGCCACCGAATCGGCGAGCGACTGGCGGGCGCCGTCGGTGCTGGCGGGCACGAAGGCGGCAATGCCGCAGGCGCGCACCACGGTGGCCGCCGGGAAGGACTTGAGATCGGGGCCCAGGGCATTCTGCACGCCGCGTGCCAGCGGCGCTTCACCGGTGATGATGAGGACCGGCATGCCGGACTTGGCCGCAGATATGCTGCCGTGTATGGCATTGGCCATGGCCGGGCCACGACCGATCAATGCAACGCCGAGCTTGCCGGTAGCCGCAGCGTATCCGGTGGCAGCCATCACCGCCTGTGTTTCATGGCGTGCGCCGACGATGCGCACATCCATCGCATCAAGTGTTGCGAACAGCTGGCAGATGTCGTCACTCATCAGGCCGAAAACAGTGTCGACCCCCAGGGCCTTGATGTCTTCGGCCAGGATTTGATAAACGGGAATGGTGCGCATGGAAATAGATCTCCTGTGTGGCCCGGACGTCATCGGGTCGGGATCGGCGGTGTGCAGATATATATTTTCTATAGCATTTTTGTATATATTATGATCCTTCAAAATACTTTTTCAGCTTGCGGAAGGTCTTTCCACGGTCAAACCGGTGTGCCAATTCATCTGTCGGTCGGCCAAGGTGGCTATCCGACCAACATCAGGAGACATGCCCATGACCGACGAGCTTTCCCACGACCGTATACAGATCCACCACACGATGGCCGTGTATTGCAGCTCGGTCGACAGTGGCGACGTAGACGGGGTCGTGTCCGCTTTCATGGAAAACGGCAAGCTCGAACTCTCGAGCGGCGCCAAGGTGGCAGGGTTTGCCGCGATCCGCGACTTCTATGCCCCCATCGTCGGACCGGACCGGCCTGACCGCATGCCGGATGGTTCGATTCCGCTGCTGCGGCACAACCTGACCACTTCGCGGGTCGAGTTTGTCGACGGAGATACGGCGCAGGGCTGGACGTACTTCCTGTCTCTGACCCGCCATGGCCTGGATCATGCGGGGCGGTATGTCGATGTTTTCAAGCGGCACGGAGATCGCTGGCTGATCGCCGACAGGCGCATCCTCGTCGAGTGGTACGCCAGTCCGTCCTGGTACGAGCAGGTCCGACTCAAAGTACCCGCCAGCGCACACTGAGCCATGCACAGCATCGCAGATCTGCGTCAGGCCGCACGGGAACGCCTGCCGCGCGTGGTGTTCGATTTCATCGATGGTGGCGCAGGAGATGAAAGCGCGCTGCGCCGCAATGAAAGCGCGTTCCAGGAGCTGCGTCTGTTGCCGCGGGTATTCACCCCTTGCCGCGCGCGTGATCTCTCCACCGAATTGATGGGCCGGCGCTACGCGATGCCGTTCGGTGTCACGCCGATGGGCCTTTGCAATCTGGCCTGGCCGGGCACGGATATGGCACTGGCCGGCGCCTGTGCGGCGGCCGGCATTCCGTATGCGTTGTCGACGATGGCCAGTACCTCGATCGAGGATATCGCGCGCAGCGCGCCCGATCACACGTGGTTCCAGATCTATCTCGGTGGTGATGCGGCCACCGCAGACAGCCTGCTCGACCGCGCTGAAGCGGCCGGCATCGAGACCCTGGTGTTGACCGTGGACGCGAATTTCCCGGCGCGCCGATTGCGTGACCGGGCCAATGGTTTCGCGCTGCCGCTGCGTCCGAGCCTGCGGCTGCTCGCCGACCTGGTGACACATCCGCGCTGGTCGCTGGCGACGCTGGCGGCCGGCGCGCCCGGGTTCGAGAACTTCCGCCCCACGGACAGGAACGGGCCCAGCATCACCATCGGCGCGATGCTGGTGTCGCTAGCCCAGGCGCAGGTCGACTGGTCGATCCTGGAGCGCATCCGTGCACGCTGGAAGCACAAGCTGGTCGTCAAGGGGGTGTTGCATCCGCTGGATGCGAAGCGTATTGATGCTGCGGGGGCGGACGGCGTGGTCGTGTCCAACCATGGCGGGCGGCAACTGGCCTCGGTGCCGTCGTCGATCGAAGCCCTGCCGGCGATCCGCAAGGCGGTCGGACCCGGCTTTGCCGTGTTGCTGGACAGTGGCGTGCGCAGTGGCGACGACATTGCCAAGGCGCTGGCCGCCGGCGCCGACTTCGTGCTGCTGGGCCGGTCCTTTCTCTATGGCGCGGGTGCGCTGGGCGCCGAGCGTGGCCCGGCCGCGACCATCGATATCCTGCGCGGCGAACTCGACACCGCGCTGGCGCAACTCGGCTGCACGTGTATTGCCGATCTGCGACCCGACATGTTCTTCACGGGTTTGCCTCCGCAGGACCACAGGCATGTGGCGGGAGCCCCGCCGTGATGGCCGACAAACCCTGAGCAAACCACGCCGCGCGTTCAGCGAGCGGCTGCCGTGAAGCGCGGCACGGCGGCGCTGCCGTCGGGCAGGTCGTCCCAGACCAGTTTTAGCCGCATGCCCACCGTGATGTCGTCCACCTCGACATCGACGACGTTGCTGATCAGCCGCACACCACGCGCGCCGTCGAGTGTGATGATGGCCGGTACATATGGCAGGTGATCGTCCATGCCGGGCATGATGGCGCGCGCGACAACGGTATAGGAATACAGCTCGGCATTGCCGCTCAGGACCGCCCAGGCGATGCGTTGCGACTGACAACTCGGACAGAACGGCGTCGGGGGTATGCGGAAATGGCCGCAGTCGATGCACCGGGCCACCACGAGTTCATGGCGCGCGGTCGCGTCCCAGAACGGTTTCGTCCAGCTGTTGGTCGACCACTTGAACAGCTCGGGCGGCGGACGTTTGGCAATGGCCATGTTGCTGTGTTCAGTTGGCCAGAATCAGGCCGCTTACCGGGATGATGGAGGGGCCACCGGTGACCAGTGCGAGCTTGGCATCCGGCACCTGGTTCACCGCCGTGCCGCGCAGCTGTTCGACGGCTTCACGCACATGGGTCATGCCCCAGACGTAGCCGCACGATAGCTGCCCGCCATCGGTATTGACCGGCAGGCTGCCGCCGTCCAGGCGTATCGCGCCGCTGCGCACGAAGGCGCCGCCTTCGCCCTTCGCGCAGAAGCCGTAGTCTTCCAGTTGCATGATCACCTGCGAGGTGAAGTGGTCGTAGATCTGCGCGTTGTCGATGTCCCTGGGCTCTACCCCGGCTGCGGCGTACAGGCGCTTGGCCACGGCTGCATGGCCAGACGAGGCAAAACTCTCGTCGGGCATGTTCATCCAGTAAATGGAGCGGCCCCAGTCGCGACTGCCGCCATGGTTGCTGGCCAGCACCCGCACCGGTTTCTGGCGCAGATCGCGCGCGCGTTCGTTGGAGGTCACGATGACCGCGACAGCGCCGTCGTTCTCCAGGCAGAAATCAAACAGGCAGTGCGGATCGGCCAGCATGGGCGCGTTGAAATAGTCGTCGCGCGTCATCGGCTTGCGCAGCGTGGCGTTCGGGTTCGTCACCGCGTTGGCCCGGGTCGACAGCGCCACTTCGGCGAAGTCCTCGCGCGTCGTGCCATACAAAAACATGTGGCGGCGCGCCAGCAAGGCAAACATATGGCCGGGTCCGACCAGGCCCGAGGCCGAAAAGAAAGCGTTCTCGGGCGTGGCCGGATAGGCCGCGGTGATGGCGCCGTAGCGCTGCGCACCTTGCTGGTTCGCGCCGACGCACACCACCACGTCGGCCTGGCCGCTGACGATGGCGGCCGACGCCAGGCCGATTGCGCCGGCCGAGCCTCCGCCGGTGCCGGTCAGCGTGGCAGAGAAGCGGATCTCAGGTATGCCCAGCGTCTCGGCCAGCAGTGCGGTGTCGAAACCGCCGGCGAAGTAGGCGAAACCGTCGACATCGCGGATAGACAGGCCGGCATCGTCCACCGCGGCCAGGATGGATTTGCCGACCAGCTCTTCCATCGTCTGCGGAGCGGATGCACCGCGCCGGTAGTAGGGTGTGGCACCCAGTCCGACGATGGCGGTCTTGTCGCGCATGGCCGTTGGGATCAAGCCGGCAGAGCGCTGTTCTTGATCAGGTTGCGCGCAATCACGAGTTTCTGGATCTCGGAGGCGCCTTCGTAGATACGCATGGGCCGCGCTTCGCGGTACAGCTGTTCGATGATGTTGCCGCGGGTCACGCCCTGGCCACCGAGCAATTGCACGGCGCGGTCCACGATGCGGCCAGCAGCTTCGCTGCCCGCGAGTTTGCCCATGCAGGCTTCGTAGGCGCCACGCTCGCCGCGTACGTCATGCGACCAGGCCGAGCGGTAGACCAGCAGCGCGGCGCCTTCCAGGTCGGTGGCCATCTCGGCCAGAGCCATCTGCACGCCTTCGAGGCCGTGCATCGGTTTGCCGAACAGCCGGCGCTTGTTGGTATGGGCCAGCGTCTCGTGCAGCGCGCGACGCGCCAGTCCGACTCCGGCGGCGCCCACGGACGGGCGGAAGATATCGAAGGCGGCCATGGCCGCCTTGAAGCCCTGGCCGGGCGCGCCGATCAGATTGGCCACCGGTACGCGGCAGTCGGTGAAGGTCAGGCCGGCCGCGGGGTGAGGCGCAATGAACTCGATTGGCGCACCGACGGTCATGCCGGGCGTGCCTGCGTCGATCAGCAGCATGCTCAGGCCCCTGGAGCCAGGCGCTTCACCGGTGCGCACCGTTACCAGATAGTGGTCGGCCATGCCGGCATTGGAGATCAGTGTCTTGGCGCCGTTGACGACATAGTGGTCGCCATCGCGCACCGCGGCAGTGGTCATGGACGCCACGTCGGAACCGGTCTCGGGTTCGGTCAGCGCAAAGGCGGCGATGCGTTCGCCCTTGCGGCAGGGCTCCAGGTATTGCTCGCGCTGGGCCGGCGCACCAAAGCGCCGGATCGCCATGGTGCCGATACCCTGCATCGCGAACATGGCGTCGGCCAGCGCATGCTGGTAGGTCAGGCCTTCACGGATCAGGCACACCGAACGGACGTCGAATGGCGCGTCACCCTGCGGCACCACGTAGTCCAGCAGACCCGCCGCGCCGAAGCTGCGCACCATGGCGCGGCATTCGGTATCCATGTCGGGGTAGGTCTTGTCGTGGTTGGCAGCGTTCCAGTCCAGCACACGTTGTGCGAGCGCCTCATGGCTGGCGTCGAAGAAAGGCCAGGGCCACAGGCCCCACTGGAAATGGCTCATGGAGTCTCCGTTCAACTGGTGGCGGGGCGCGGTGCACCCTGGAAACCGGGGTCGTACCGGGTGCCGGCGGCGCCGCCGATCGGCAGCAGTGCTTCGAGCGACGCGCGTTCCGCGGCAGATAGCGTGATGTCGGCCGCGCCAACGTTTTCTTCCAGGTACTTGATACGCTTGGTGCCGGGAATGGGAATGATTGTCTGATCGCGACCCATGATCCAGGCCAGCGCGATCTGCCCCGGCTTGCAGTTCTTGGCTGCGCACAGCTGGCGCAAGGCCTCGACGATGGCCAGGTTCTTGTCGAAGTTCTCACCCTGGAAACGCGGTGAGGACAGGCGGAAGTCGTCGGCAGCCAGGTTGTGCGCGCTGGCGATGGCGCCGGTCAGGAATCCCCGGCCCAGCGGGCTGTAGGCCACGAACGTGATGCCCAGTTCCTGGCAGGTCGGCAATATGTCGAGTTCGGGTTCGCGCGTCCACAGCGAGTATTCGGACTGCAGTGCGGCCACCGGATGAACCGCATGCGCGCGGCGCAGCAGGTCGACGGAAACCTCGGACAAGCCATAGGCGCGAATCTTGCCGGCGCCGATCAGATCGGCCAAGGCGCCTGCCGTTTCCTCGATTGGCGTCCTGGGGTCGGCGCGGTGCACGTAATAGAGGTCCAGGCACTCCAGGCCCAGGCGCTTGAGCGATTCTTCGCAGCAGCGGCGCATGTAGTCGGGCGAGTTGTCGATGTCGCGGTCGTAGGTGCTGCCCTGCGGGCCGTCCGGATCACGCACTACGCCGAACTTGCTGGCAATCATCAAGGCATCGCGTTTGCCTTTGATGAAGCCTGCCAGCAACTGCTCGTTGTGGCCTCGGCCATAGACGTTGGAGGTGTCGTAGTGCGTCACGCCCAACTCGAGGGCGCGCTCCAGCGTGCCCAGAGACTGCGCGTCGTCGCGTTCGCCATAGAACTCGGACATGCCCATGCAGCCCAGGCCGATGACGCTGCTGTGCAGCCCTGCTGTTCCGACAGATACGGTTTGCATCGTGCTCATCCCAGTCGTTCAATGATGGTGGCCGTGCCCAGGCCGCCGGCACAGCAGATCGCCTGCAGGCCATAACGCACTTGCCGGCGCTCCATCTCGTGCAACAGTGTCGTCATGATGCGCGCGCCGCTGCCGCCCAGCGGGTGGCCGAGCGCAATCGCGCCGCCGTTCACGTTGAGGCGATCGTGACCGACACCGAACTCTTGCATCCAGACCATGGGTACAGGGGCAAACGCCTCGTTGATCTCGAACAGGTCGATGTCGTTCAGGCTCAGCCCCGCGCGCTCCAGCACCTTGCGTGTCGCCGCGATCGGGCCGGTCAGCATCAGCATCGGATCGGAGCCGACCGTGGCGGCGGCCACGATACGTGCCCGCGCGCTTACACCCAGGGCCTTTGCGTGGTCAGCGCCCATCAGCAGCAGGGCGGCGGCGCCGTCGGAGATCTGCGATGCATTACCCGCCGTGACGCGGCCGCCGTCGGGGCGAAAACTGGTCTTGAGCTTGGCGAGTTTTTCTCGGCTGGTGTCACGGCGTATGGTCTCGTCCGACGTCAGGACGCCTTCGGAGGTGTCGTCATCGCGCTCGCGCCAGTCGGCCAGTGCCAGAGGCACGATCTCGCGATCGAAATGGCCGCTGTCGCTGGCCCGTGCGGCGCGGCTATGGCTTTCGATCGCGTAGTCGTCGAGTGCTTCGCGACTGAGATTCCACAGATCGCATAGCCGCTCGGCCGCCTCGCCCTGCGAGGTCAGCGCAAACCGTTCGTTGACACGCCAGCCAAACGGCACACCGTGCACATCACGGTTGCCGCCCATGGGCACGCGGGTCATGTTCTCGGCGCCACCGGCAATGACGGCGTCGGCCAGACCGGCCGCGATCGAACCGATGGCCACATGGACCGCCGCCTCGGACGAGCCGCATTTGCGGTCCACCGTCATGCCGGGAATGGTCTCGGGCCACCCGGCCGACAGCAAAGCCGTACGTGCAATGTTGGCGCTTTGTTCGCCTACCTGCGAGACGCAGCCAAACACGACGTCGTCGACCTGCTCCGGCGTGATGCCGGCGCGTTTGACCAACTCACCCAGAACGGCGGCGCCCAGGTGGTCGGCACGCACACCCTTGAGTCCGCCCCGGAAACGGCCGACCGGTGTACGGGCGGCTTCGACAATGACAACATCGCGCATCAGAATGGCCTCACGCCAGAGTTTGGAACCTTGGCACCTTTTTCATCGTACTCATAGATGCCGCGGCTGGTCTTGCGGCCGTGGCGTCCCGACTTGACGAGCTTGATGATCAGCGGGCAGGGCCGGAATTTCTCGCCCAGCGTCTGGTGCAGATACTGCAACACCGCCAGCCGGGTGTCCCAGCCGGTCAAGTCACCGAGCTCGAGCGGTCCCATCGGATGGTTGAAGGCCATGCGCAGCGAGGTGTCGATGTCTTCGGCGCTCGCCACACCTTCGGCCAGCATGTACATGGCTTCGTTGCCGAGCAACGCCGAGATGCGGCTGGTCGTGAATCCAGGGGCTTCGTTGGTCTCGATCGATGTCTTGTTGATGGCCGCAGACCACGCCTGGACCCGGCTCACCGTGTCCTTGGTGGTTTCCAGTCCGCGCACGATCTCCACCAGCTTCATCTTGTGCACCGGATTGAAGAAGTGCATGCCGATCACGCGTCCAGGAGACTTGGCTGCCGCTGCGATCTCGGTGATGCTCAATGCCGATGTGTTGGTGGCGATAACCGTGTCGGCGCCGAAGCGGCTTTCGGCTTCACGCACGATGGCCTTCTTGATGTCTATCTTTTCGGTGGCGGTTTCGATCACCAGCGCGGTGTTTTCAGGCGCGCCGGCCATGCTGTCGACACATTGCAGGCGCGCCAGCGCGGTGGTTGCGTCGGCTTCGGAGACCTTGCCCAGGCGCACGCCGTCGCTCAGGATCTTGCCTATCGTCTGCCGGGCGCGTTCCAGCGCGTCGGCCTGGTTGTCGACCAGTGTCACGGCATGGCCGCTGCTGATGAATGCATGGGCGATGCCGGTGCCCATCAGCCCTGCGCCAATGACGGCGATCGGATCCTGGATTGTCATGTGTGTCCCCTCAATGTCCTGTGAAACGTGGTGCGCGTTTTTCCTTGAATGCCAGTGCGGCCTCGGCGCGATCCGCGGTCGACATCAGCAGTGAGAAAAGCGTCTTCTCCAGCGTGAGCCCGGCCTGCAAATCCATCTCCAGGCCGCAGCGCGTTGCTTCCTTGGCGTAGACGCTGGCCGTTGGCGGCCGGTCCGCGATGCGGGTGGCGATGGCCTGTGCTTGCGCCAGCAGACCCTGGCGGTCCTTGGCCAGTCGGCTGACCAGACCTATCGCAAGGGCCTGGGTCGCATCGATACGCTCGCCGGTCAGAATCAGGTCGAGTGCCTTGCCCAGGCCAATGAGTCGCGGCAGGCGCTGGGTTCCACCGCCGCCGGGAATCAGTCCAAGCCCGGTTTCGGGCAGCCCGAATACCGCGTCCGGCGCGGCAATACGGATGTCGCAGGCCATGGCCAGTTCCAGTCCACCACCCAGGCAATAACCATGGATCGCCGCGATCACCGGTTTACCGACGCGACCGACCCGGTCAATCCAGGCGTTGCCGACCATGCGACGGCGCTCCTGAACCGAGCTGCCGATGCTGCGCGTCTCCTTGATGTCGGCGCCGACGCAGAACCCCCGTTCGCCGGCTCCGGCGAGCAGGATCGCGGCGCAGCTGTCGTCCGTATCGAGCTGTTCAAGCAGGTCCGGCAACTGTTGCCGGATCGCGTCGTTGAAGGCATTGCCGACCTCGGGCCGGTTGAGCGTGACGATGGCCACCTTGTCGTGGCGTTCCATCAACAGTACTTGCGTCGGGCTGGTCATGCGGCAGTCTTGTGAGGTCAGGGGGATTGGTATCAGCGGGCCGGAGGCGTCCGGTCCCAGGTTTGCGGGCCGATGCCACGCTCGCGCAATTCCTTCTTGCGTACTTTTTCAGTCGGTGTTCGGGGCAGTTCTTGCAGGCTGTCGAAATACCGTGGCACCATGAAGGCCGGCATATTGGCGTCACACCAGGCGGCGATGTCGGCATAGTCGGGCTTCTGGCCCTGGCGCGGGACGATGAATGCCATCACCTCGTCTTCGCCCGCTTCCTGGTCGGCGGCAACGCCGACCACCGCGCAATCGCCGACGCAGGGGTGGGTGCGCAACACCGCCTCCACTTCAAACGAAGAGATGTTCTCGCCGCGCCGGCGCAGCGCATCCTTGACCCGGTCGACAAAGTAATACCAGCCCTGGGCATCGCGACGCATGGCGTCGCCGGTGTGAAACCACAGGTCGCGCCGCGACTCGATGGTCTTCTCCGGCATGCCGAGGTATTCGGTGGAAATGACACCGGGATGCTTGTGGCGCACCAGCAGTTCGCCGGCCTGTCCCTCGGGCACCGGCTCACCGGTTTGCGGGTCGGCCAACCGGATCTCGAACCACTGGTCGACCAGCACGCCGCAGGCGCCGGGGGGCCGCTTCTCGCCGGGTGGCGTCATGAACACGTTGGAGATCTCGGTTTGGCCGAAACCGTCGACGAATTCATACACGCCGAAACGCTCGGAGAACGGCCCCGCCAGATCGGTCGCCAGTGGCGCGGCATAGATACAGCGGACCTTGTGCGCCCGATCGTTCTCGGACGGTGGCTGGGCGCAAATGAACGCCAGTGTGGCGCCCAGCAGATTGGTGACGGTAGCGCCACTGCGCCGGGCCCGGCCGGCCCAGTCGGATGCGCTGAAACGCGTATACAGGACACAATGCGCGCCGGCGATGAGGCAGGGGTAGACGGTCAGGAACTGGGCATTGCCGTGGAACAGCGGAAACCCGGTCATGTAGACGTCGTCTTGCGTCAGGCGCGTCAGTTGCACGTCCTCTTCGGCAAAGAAGTAGAACTGCGAGTGCGGCATCACCACGCCTTTGGACGCGCCGGTCGTACCCGACGTGAGCAACACGGCCGCAGGGTCTTGCGGTGTGTTCACGGCGGGCGGGTTGTCCAACCGATCGGAGTACAGGTCGGCGAATCTGTGGACCTGGATACGCGCGAATTGCGGTGGCTCCGTCGGCGCGTCATTGGTCGAATCGTCGAGAAGAAAAATATGCTCGATCGGGATCTGCTCTTCGATATCGCGCACACGGTGGGCCAGCGCCACCGTGGTGATCAGGATGCGTGACTTCGACAACTGCAGCGGATGGGCCAGGAAACTGCCTTTATAGGCATCACTGACGGCCACTTCAACGGCGCCCAGTTTGCACAGGGCGAACCAGGCGTATACAAACTCCAGGCAATTGGGAGCCAGGATGCAGACATGTTCGTGCCGGCGGATCCCGAAACCGGCCATGCCGTGCGCCAGCCGATTCACCGTGGTATTGACTTCGGCGAAGGTGTTCGGACGTCCCGCATCCGTCCACGACAGGAACGGGCGGTTCGCGCGCTGTGCCGCCTGGGCCTCCAATACGAAGGGCAGCGCCCACTGATCGCGTGGGAAGTGGGGTTCAAAATGAGGGAAGGTCAGCATGTCGTGCTTGCTAGATCGAAACGCAAGTCTCACAATATCGTTTTGTTTATGATAGCGCAAGTTGTATAAAGCAAGTAGCTTTAAAATATATTGAAACAATGGAAATGCAGACCAAACCCTACCGAGCCCCGCCGGTTTCTCCCGTTGGCAAAGTCAAGAAAGAGGCTGGCAGGCTGCGTGTTAAGGTGCCGGACACCAAAAAGCTGACCCAGTGTGAGATCGTGCGCAGCGCGCTGGAGAGGGACATCTTTTCCGGCAATCTGGCGCCCGCTTCGCCGCTGGACGAGGACGCCATTGCCAAGCGGTTCTCCGTTTCCCGCACGCCGGTGCGCGAGGCCTTGCTGCAGCTGATCGAGGCGGGTCTGGTCGAGAAACCGTCGCGCCAGCGTGCCGTGGTTGCGCCTCTGGATTTGCGCCGCCTGATCCAGATGTTCGAGACCTTGTCGGAACTCGAAGCCATATGCGCACGCTTTGCGGCGCGGCGCATCACGACGCAGGAAACCGAGGCACTGGCGGCGATTCAAGAGGCGTCAGACGCGGCGCTGGCGGCGCAGGATGCCGATGAATATGGCCGCCAGGGCATTCGTTTCCATGTGGCGGTGTGGCGCGCCACGCACAACGACGTGTTGTTCGACACGACGCGCAATCTGGCCATCCGGCTCAATCCATATCGCATGTTCCAGTTGCGATCAAAAGGGCGGCAGGAAGCCAACAACGATGATCACAAATTGCTGCTGGAGTTGATCGGTGCGGGCAAGGCGGAGGATGCCTACACCCTCATGCGCGGGCATGTCACTGTGCAGGGTGATGTGCTGGCCGACTACATCTCGTGCGCGCCGCGACCGGTTGTGCAGTCGGAATATTCTTGAACATACTTGACACGGTTTAAAAATATATGGATAGTCGGTCGAAAATATAAATAACTGTCAAAAATCGGTCCACAACAGGACCAAACAACCCAGGAGACCTAGACATGAGTTCGAATCGCACCCTCTTCAAGAGACTGGCCGTCATGGCGGCAATTGCGCTGGCCTCGCAGGCGGCGCTGGCGGCCGACCGCAAGGTCGTGATCCTGCAGGCCTTGACCGGCGGCGCCGCTTTTGTCGGCGTTCCGGCGTCAGAAGGCATGAAGTTCGCGGCCGAGGAAATGAACGCCAAGAATTTCCTGGGCAATGGCGACAAGATCGTCGTCGAAGTCGCCGACAGTGCATCTGCCCGTCCCCAGGCCATGGCGGCGGTCACGCGTTATGCAGCCGACCCGAATGTGCTGGTCATATTAGGCCCAACGACTGCGGTGGAGTCGATTCCTTCGGCCGGTGTCGCCAATGACGCCAAGGTTCCGATGAAGGCCATGACCAATGCGGTCGGCTTGCTCGATGCCGGACCTTGGGGATTCATCTCCGCGCAGCCACCCGTCATCACCATGCCCCAACTCGGTGACTATGCCATCGATGTGGCCAAGGTGAAGGCCTGCGCCACCATCCGCTTCACCGACAACGAGGCTTATGTGGATCTCGAGCGCTTCTTTGTCGAGCACACCCAGAAGCGCGGCATGAAATTTGTCGACCGTACCGGCATCAAGCAGGCGGATTCGGACTTCTCGACCATCGCCACCCGTATCGTCGCGGCCGAGCCCGATTGCGTGGTGTTCTTCACCCTTGGCCCCAACGCGGCCAACCTGGCGATCCAGCTCAAGCAGGCCGGATTGCCGGCCAAAGTCAAGTTGATTGGTCAGACCGGCTTGTCGTCGCCGCAACTGGTGGCGATCGGTGGCGCCGCTGTGGAAGGGCTGGTGTTCAACTCGGACTGGACGCCGGGTGGCAACACGCCTGCGGCCAAGGCCTTTGCGGCGGCGTACCTGGCCAAGACCGGCAAGGAGGCTGACAACTGGGCGGCGCTCGGCTACAGCTACATGCAGGTCGTTGGCACTGCCATCAAGGCGGCGTCACCCAACCCGACGCGCGAGAAGATCCGTGACGCCATGGCCAAGACCAAGGACGTCCCGGTGGTCGTCGGTACCGGCAAATACAGCTATGTAAACCGGATCCCGACCTATGGATCGACCTTCCTGATGGTCAAGGACGGCAAGTTCGTCGCCGCGCCGCAATAGGCGTTTTCACGATGATCGCCGGCGGCCAGGTCCGCCGGCGTTTCTCTGTCAGGACGAAAAAAATGATTGCGCAGCAAATCCTCAATGGTCTGGTGCTGGGTGGCGTCTATGCACTTTTTGCGCTGGGCTTCACCCTCATCTTCGGCATCCACCGCATCATGAACATGGCGCATGGTGCGGTATTCATGGCAGGGGCATTTATCGGTCTGTTCGCCGTGCGCCTGGGCCTGCCGCTGTGGTTGGCGCTGCCTGTGGCCATGATCGGCGCCGGCCTGACCTCCATCCTGGTGGAGGTCATCGCCTTCAAGCCCTTGCGCAAGCTGGCCCTGGCCGATGCCGAACTGGCGTCGATCATTTCCAGTATTGGCGCAGGCCTGATCATCCTGAGCGTGGCCCAATATGTGTCCAAGACGCAGACCATGCGGTTTCCGTTCGGCACCGTGCCGATGGACGCGATCAAGGTGATGGGGCTGCGGGTGACGTCCCTGCAACTGCTGATGCTGGGGCTGGCCATTCTGATGGTGTTGCTGCTGGCCTATTACCTGTACCGAACGCCGCAGGGGCGCCAGATACGGGCGGTGGCAGGCAACTACCGCGCCGCGCAGTTGCTGGGCGTCAATCCGAATGCCATCTTTTACCAGACCTTTTTCCTGTCGGGCGCGCTGGCCGGCGCCGCCGGGGTGATGGTGGGCCTGGCATTCAACTCGATCCAGTTCCTGATGGGCGAACCGTTCCTGCTCAAGGCATTCGTGGCCATCATTCTGGGCGGACTGGGCAGTGTGCCAGGAGCGCTGGTCGGCGGCTTGGTACTCGGTCTTTTGCAGTCGCTGTCGGCGGCCTATCTGCCGGCGCTGCTTGTCGATGCCGTGATTTTCGGACTGCTTTTCGTGATCCTCATGGTGCGACCGGATGGACTGTTTGTTCAGAACCTGCCTGAATCCGCGACCAAGCGCATATAGACCCAAGGCTTATTGAACATGTTGGACCTTATCGCTCCGCACCTGCCGCTGTTGGATCTGATCTTCATCGGCACCGGGTACGCTCTCAGCCAGGCCATCGTTTTTCGCGCTGGCACTTTTTCTGTCGCGACTTCGGGCTTCGCTGCGCTGGGTGCTTATGCCGCAGCCATACTGACCGTCACACACGGTTTCCATCCCGCGTTCGGGGTCGCCATCGGCACCTTGCTGGGTCTGCTCGCCGGCCTGGTCCTGTCGATGCCATTGGCGCGTCTGCGCGGTGTCTACCAGGCGATTGCGTCGCTGGCTTTCGTGGAGATCCTGGTCGCCCTGATTCTCTACTTCGAGAACCTGACCGGGGGACCGCTGGGATTTCACAACATTCCGCGGGTCGTGACGCCGTGGATGTTGTTCATTGCGATGGTCGCGACCATGGGCCTGTTGATCTTGCTCGGCAAAGGAGGTGTCGGGCGTGCCTTCGATGCCATGCGCCAGGATCCGGCGGTCGCTGCGTCGCTGGGCGTCAACCCCAGCAAATACCATGTGTTGTCGTTCGCGCTGTCCGGTGCCATCGCCGGCCTTTTCGGCGGCCTGGACGCCTTGCGCAACTTCAGTCTGACAGCAGACCAGTTCGGTTTCACCATCCTGATCGCCACCCTGTCGGCCGTGGTGCTGGGCGGTCGCAGAACCGTCATCGGACCGATGGTGGGTGTGACGATCCTGGTGCTGTTGCCTGAGGTATTCCGGCCCCTGGCCGACTACCGGCAGGCCGTCTACGGTCTGCTGCTGGTGGTGGTCATGGCCTTCTTGCCGTTCGGCGTCTACGACAGCCTCATCATGAAGCTGCGCAATCGCCGTCTGGCGCGCGCCGGTATGGTGGCAGGAGCGGTCGCAACATGACCTCACTGATTCTCAAGGGCGTGGGCAAACGTTTTGGTGGCCTGCAAGCGGTCCTGCCGTTCGACATGGAAATTGCCCGCGGCAAGATCACCGGGTTGATCGGCCCCAACGGCGCCGGCAAGACCACCGTGGTCAATTTGATCACCGGCGTGTACAAACTCAGCGAAGGCCGCATCACTTTCGGCGACATCGACCTCACCGAGGCGCCGCGCCACGAGGTGGCGCGGGCCGGTCTGGCGCGCACCTACCAGACGATTCGGCTGCTGCCCGATGCCACGGTGGTGGCCAACGTGATGATCGGCATGTACCGCCACCAGAAAACGTCTTTGCTGTCGCAGATATTTGCGCTGCCGTCGTCGCGTGCGGAGACGTCGCGGTTTCGCGACGAGGTATTCCATCTGCTCGACCGTTTCGAGATGACGCGGTATGCCGACTACCCGGCCGGCGCACTGTCGTACGGTGACCAGCGGCGCGTCGAGATGATGCGCGCGCTGGCGCTCAAGCCCGAGGTGCTGCTGCTCGATGAGCCGGTGGCCGGCATCAACGACGTGGAAGCGGCCAAGCTCGGTGCGATCTTCCGCAAACTGGCGACCGAGGGTGATGGCATGGCGGTGCTGTTGATCGAGCACAACATGCGCTTCGTGACCAATCTGTGTGATTACGTCTACGTGCTCGACAGCGGCGAATTGATTGCCCAGGGCAGTGCCGACCAGGTGGTCAACGATCCGGTCGTCATCAAGGCCTACCTCGGGGAGTTCGAAGATGCTTGAGATATCCGGACTACACGCGGGCTACAGCGGCAACGAAGTGCTGCACGGTGTGTCCATCGCGGTTGGCGAAGGCGACATGGTGGCCATCATCGGCCCCAATGGCGCCGGAAAGTCGACGCTGCTCAACTGCATCAGCGGCTTGTTGGCAAGCACGGGTGGAACCATCCGTCTGGCGGGCAAGGACATCACCGGTGAAGCGGCTTTTCGCATCTCACGTTCCGGCCTTTTGCAGGTTCCTGAGGGGCGACAGATACTGGGCGATCTGACCGTGCTGGAGAACCTGCAGCTGGGTGTGACGGCCTTACACAAGCGCAAGCCCACGCACGATCTCAAACGCATCTACGCATTGTTTCCGATCCTCGAGGAGCGCAGCCAGCAACGCGCCGGCTCCATGTCGGGTGGACAGCAGCAGATGCTGGCCATCGGCCGCGCCCTGATGGGTGGGCCACGCCTGCTGTTGCTCGACGAGCCCAGCCTGGGTCTGTCACCCCTGTTGGCCAAGCAGGTGCTCGGCGCGCTGCGCGACCTGAACAAGCAAGGGCTGACGATATTGCTGGTCGAGCAGAACGCCCGTGCGGCCTTGCGCTCGACCAAGCATGCCTATGTGCTGGAACAGGGCCAGGTCGTGCACCAGGGGCCGAGCAGCGAACTGGCGCAGGACCCGGACGTCATCGCCCATTATCTGGGGCAGGCGAGCAACAGCAAGGCACCACTGGCAGCGCATGAGATTGCATAATCGGCAGGGGGGATACACGTATGAGCAACATCGGCATCAAGGAACAGGTTCTGGAGGCCGTGCATGGCCTGGCCGCCTACGGACTCGGGCCCAACATCGGCGGTCATGTATCGATGCGCCTGCCTGGTGAGCGCAAGTTCTACATCAATGCATTCGACCGCAGCTTCGAGGAGATGCGACTGCAGGATATCGCCTTGCTCGACTTCGACGGCAATGTGCTGGAGTGCGAGACCATGGTCAGTCTCGGTCAGACCTTTCACCATGGCATCTTCAAGCAGCGTGACGACGTGCAGGCGATCGTGCATACGCATGGTTTCTGGCTCACGTCCCAGGCGGCATTCGGCCGTCCGGTGCGCCATCTGCACAACCTGTCGACATATTTCGCCGACCGCACCTGCGTCAGCCCGAGCGACGACTTTGCCGCGATCGGTCCGGCGCTGCGCCAGCAGGACATCGCCATCATCATTCCCTGGCACGGCGCGATCACGATCGGCAAGAACCTGGCGACCGCGGCCGCATTGCATGTCACGCTCGACTACGCGGCGCGGCTGGATGTGACGCTGCCCGCGCATGCACCGGAAATGCCCTCGCACCTGTGCACGGAAATGCAGTCGGTGCTGGCGCGCGCCAATTACCTGGACGTGACCTGGGACCTGATACGGCGCAAGGGTCGCGACAATTTCGATGGCAAACGCGTGATCGCGGGTTTGCCGAACTAACCAACCTCCCGGGAGAGTCTGTATGGCGCAAGTCAAGGAACAGGTCGCGGCGACATCGCCCACCAAGCTGTGTGGTTTCGAATCCCAGCCCATCTCGTGGCGACTGGGCGCGGAGGTCATGGGTCTCGATCTGCGCAACAGCGGTGCGCTGTCCGACGACACCATCGCGGCCCTGTGGTGGCTGCTCGGACAGCGCGGCATCCTGCTGTTTCGCCGCCAGGGCTTGAACCATGATCAGCATCTGGCGTTCACACGCCGCTTCGGCCCGCTGGCCGACACCGGCATGACCAGCCGGTATGCCCCGCCGGGTTATCCGGACCTGTTCACGGTGACCAACATCAAGACCAATGGTGCACGTTCCGAGACCGAGAACGCCGCGCAGCAGTGGCACGCCGACCAGTCCTTCCTGCCGGTACCGGCACGTGCGTCGCTGTTTCGCTGCGAACAAGCGCCGCAAAGTGGTGGCGACACCATGTTCTCGAGCATGTACGCGGTGTACGACAGCCTGTCCGACGGACTGAAGGCCACGCTGGGTTCCTTGCGGGCCTTTCATTCCTTGTTCAACACCCGTTGCCTGGTCATGAAAGACCGCAAGCCGATGGACAGCGCGGAAGCGGCCAAGGTCGAAGGTGCCATGCACCCGGTGGTGTTGACCCACCCGGATACCGGGCGCAAAGCCTTGTATATCAGCGACCAGATGGTCGACCACTTCGACGGCTGGACGGTGGCGGAAAGCAAGCCCCTGCTGGACTACCTGTGCAGACAGATCGAGCACCCCGCCAACACCTACCGCCACCGCTGGGAAGCGGGCGACCTGATTGCCTGGGACAACCGCTGTACCCAGCATTTCGCGCCATTGGACTATGACCACACGGCGATGGACCGGCCGGAAAGCCGCCGCCTGATGTTCCGCTCCACGTTGGCCTGAGCAGTTGCAGAAAGCCATGGGTGCCACCACGGCGACCGCTGCTGCACCGGGCGTGGCAGCACGGACGGGCCTGCATACACGCGCCTTGTCGGTCCATACCGGTTCCGAGGTGTTGGGGCTGGATCTGCAGTGCAGTGCCGACATGCCCGAGTCCACGATCCGCAGCCTGTGGCAGCTGCTGGGCGAGCGTGGCATCCTGCTGTTTCGCAAGCAGCCGCTTGACCACGACCAGCACCTGGCATTCACACGGCGTTTCGGTCCGCTGGCCGAGACCGGCTTGCTCGGTCGCCATGCGCCGCCCGGATACCCGGACATCTTCATGGTCACGAACATCAAGTCCAATGGGCAACGATCGGAGACCGAGAACGCGGCCCAGCAATGGCATTCGGACCAGTCCTTCCTGCCGGTGCCGGCGCGGGCCTCGCTGCTGCGCTGCGTTTTTGCGCCAGCCAGCGGTGGCGACACCCTGTTCGCAAACATGTATCAGGCCTACGAGGCCCTGTCACCGGGGCTCAAGGCCACGCTCGAGAATCTGCGCGCCTTCCATTCGCTGTTCAGTTCGCGCACGCTGGCCAGCGGCGGCCGCAAGCCGTTCAGCAGCGTGCAGGATGATGAGTTGCAACGCCTCGCTGGCTGCTTCCATCCGGTGCTGCGTGTACACCTGGACACGGGCCGCAAGGCCTTGTATGTCAGCGAACAGATGGTCGATCAATTCGAGGGCTGGAGCGTGGCTGACAGCACGCCACTGCTTGACTATCTGTTTGCGTTGTCGGCCCAGCCGGCCCACACCTACCGTCACCGCTGGCAGCCGGGCGACCTCGTCATCTGGGACAACCGTTGCACCATGCACTACGCACCGCTGGACTATGACTTCGCCGCGCTCGATGCGCCCGAAAACCGGCGCCTGATGTTCCGCACCACGCTCGCATGAGTCTTGTCGACAAGGGTATGGGGATGTTCAATGGGTTCGAGCGCCGCAAGGTCGATGTCGTCGAGGTCACGATCAACTGCGTCTTTGCGGGCCAAGGCGACCCGGTGCTGCTACTGCACGGCTACCCGCAGTCCTTGGCAGAGTGGGCCCGCCTCGCTCCGCTGCTGGTCGGCAACCATACCGTAGTCTGTGCCGATCTGCGCGGTTATGGGGATTCGTCCAAACCGGTTGGCTTGCCGGACCATTCCAACTATGCGTTTCGCGCCATGGCAGCAGATCAGGTGGCGCTGATGGAGTCGCTGGGCCACACGCGCTTTCATGTGGTCGGACATGACCGGGGCGGGCGCGTGGCGCATCGCATGGCGCTTGATCGGCCCGATCGCGTACGTTCGCTGTCGGTGCTCGATCTGGTGCCGACACATGCGCTTTACCACCAGACCAACAAGAGGATTGCATTGACGTATTGGCAGTGGTACTTCCTGCCACAGCCCACGCCGTACCCCGAGCGCCTGATCGGTGCCGATGCCGACTACTACTTCGAGAGTTGCCTGGTTGCCGTCGGCGGCAAGGGGCTGGACACGTTCGACCCTGCCATGCTGGCCGAATACCGGCGCTGCTGGCGCGACCCGGCCATGATCCATGCTTCCTGCTGCGACTACCGCGCCGGCGCGAGCATCGATCTGGAGCACGATGAGTCTGATCTTCATGTCAAGCTGGCCTGTCCGACGCTGGCGCTCTGGGGTGCCGATGGCCTGATGCGCACATTGATGGACATCGAGGCGGAGTGGCGCGCGCGCTGTGCCGATCTGCGCGTGGGCACGGTGCCGGGCGGGCACTGGTTTCCGGAGCATGCAGCGCCCCAGACGTCGCAGGCTCTGCTCGATTTTTTTGCATCGCAACACGGTTGACGTGCCAGCAGTGCGGCGCCGGCATCCAGAGCGCGTCGCCGAGAACGTCTTTTTCTTATTCACTTCCAGATTCCAGGAGCAGACATGACACAACGATTCACGGGCAAGGTATTGCTGACCACCGGAGGGGGCTCGGGTCTGGCCGCGGCGGTGGCGCGGCGCTTTTCACAGGAGGGCGGGCGCGTGGCGTTGCTGGACCTCAACGGCGAAAGTGCGCAAGCAGTGGCCCAGGAACTTGAGGGATCGATCAGCCTGGCGTGTGACGTCGCCAGCGAAGACGGTGTGCGCGACGCGGTGGCGTCGGCCCACCAGCAACTCGGTCGCATCGATTGCGTCTTCAACGCTGCGGGCCACGCGGACTTCGGTCCCGTCGAGGAGTGGACGCTGGAGCGTTGGAACCGCATGATCGGTGTACATCTGGGCGGAACTTTCCTGGTGTGCAAGAACGTGTTGCCGATCATGCGCGCGCAAGGTGGCGGGTCGATCGTCAACGTCGCATCGATCGCGGCCATCGTCGCGCAGCCCTTCAACTCGGCCTATGGCGCTGCCAAAAGCGCGATCGCCGGCTTTTCGCGTCAATTGGCACTGGAGGCGGCTCCCCTGGTGCGGGTCAATGTGGTCGCGCCCGGACGTATCCGCACCGGCATGACCGAGCCACTGTGGAAAAAACGCGGCGGGGGTGACATGGGCACCGGCGTTGCGCAGGCCGCCGCACTCAACATGCTCAAACGGGTGGGCGAGGCGGACGATATTGCCGGGCCGGTGTGTTTCCTGTTGTCGGACGACGCGGGTTTCATGACCGGAACCACGCTGGTTCCCGATGGCGGCGAAACCCTGATCTGACCATGGGCGCGCAAACCGAACTGCTTGGCCGTACGCGAGGGCGCGTCATGGCCATGGACTCGGCCTACGACGTGGCACCGGCCAATCGCGAACGCGACGTGGTGATCAATGCCTCGTATTGCGGCGTGTTGCCGGCCCGTTTCATCGCGGAGCAGCGACCGCGCGCGGCGATCGGAGTGGATTGCGGCGTGGGCCCCGCCGGTGCATCGGTCGCGGGCTTGTGGTATCTGGAGGCGCTCAATATTCCGGCTGCCGCCGCCGATGTGATGACGGTGCGTCTGGGTGACGGCGTGGACCTGTACGAGCGGGGGCGTATCAGTTTTGCCAATCGTCCGGCGATCGATTGCGGGGTGGTTATCGGCATGTCCGTGCAGGAAGCGGCGTTGCTGATGCTGGAGTCCGATCCACGAGCGCCGTCGGCCTCGGAGGTGACCAACCGCACGGTCATGGAATCCGGTCCGGAAAATCGTCAGGTGATCTGCACCGACTCGATTGCCTTCGGCACGGCTGATGATGAGCGAAATGTGCTGGTCACGGCCGGGCACACCGGACGCAGTGCCGTGCCGTATCTGCGCAAGGTGCAGCCATTCGGTTTCATCTGCTCGGATGGCGGCAAGGGGCGGGAGGACGCCGGTGTCTGCGCTCTGGCCATCGTCGAGGCCGATGGCCTGGCCGGTGCCACCGTCGATGCGCGGCTGGCGCGTATGGGCGACGGCCTGAGCAGTTACCGCGACGGCATCATCAGTGCCGCCAATACGCTGGCCCGCTCGGCCGGTGTCACCGTCGGCATGCCTGCCGCACAGGCGGCGTCGCTGCTGCTGCGCCGCGGCGTTGTTCGGTAGTTGGCTCAGTAGTCCGCAGTCAGCAATTGCACCTGCTGGTTTGTGATGCGGTCGCCTTTTACGGTGAACGTATCGGTACCCCGGGTGACCTCTGCCATCGATGTGGTCAGGGAGCAGGCGTGAATTTTCCGTTCTTGATGGTGATCAGGATCGGCTCATAGTTGGGCTCCCGGTCGCCATCCGAGAAGCTGAAGTTGCTCTTGCCGCTGCCCAATACGACCGGGAAGTTGCGCGTACCGATCACCGCATCGAGGATGTTCTGCTTGGTCAGCGGACCCTTGATCGTGGAGATGGCGTTGCTATAGAGCTTGCCGATGGTGTAGCCGACAGCGTTCCATTGGTCGGGAACGGCGTTGTACTTCTTCTGGAAATTGGCGACAAAGGTCTTGGCCAGCGCGTCGGTGCGGATCTCCGGGAAAGCGTCGGTTCCCACCAGCACGTCTTCGACGGCCTTTCCGCCGATGCGCAGGAAGCTGGCGGACGCCGCGGCATTGTTGGCGACGAACTGCAGCTTTTTGTCGGCCCCAGCCTGTTTCGCCTGAAGAATGATGTTGGCCGCGGCCGAGTCGTTCATGGTGATCATGACCACGTCGGGCTTGAGACTGGCGATCTTGGTCGAAAGCGCGGAAAAATCGGTCTCGGCCATCATGGCGGACTCTTCCGGCATTAGCGTGACCTTGCCTTCCATGATCGAGCGCACGACCTTGGTCTGCGCAGCTGCGCCATCGTTGTCGCGACTGGCCACCGTCATGACCGTCTTGGGCTGGAATTGCTTCATCGTGTAGTTCGACAACACGGTCATCAGCGTGGTTGGCGAATTCAACACCCGATTCGACCATGGGCCGGCCTTGTTGACGGCCGGCGTGACGGCGATGCCGACCATCGGAATCTGCAACTGGTTGACGACAGGAGACACGGCCAGCACGGTTGGGGAAGCACTGGGCCCGGCGATGGCAATGACCTTGTCGACGTTGGCGAGCCGGTTGACCAGCGTGATGGCCTGGTTGGTGTTGCTGCCGTCATCGGCCACGATGAGCTTGATGGTGCGGTCCGGGCCCAGTTCCTTCGAGGCATTCGCCTCGTCGATCGCCATCTGCATTCCTTTCACCGCAGCGGTTCCGACGAAGGCATATGTGCCCGTCAGCGACACCGGAACACCGATCAGGATCTCCTCGGCAGACGCGGACGAAGTGGCGGCCGCGAATGCGGCGGCGGTAAGCATGAAAGGAATCTTCACGGTGTTCTCCTGGCAGTTTTGTAAAATAGAACGAAATCGTAGTATTCCATGCCAAGAGGCGCTTGGCAAATAGGGGTTTACCTAGTGAAGCTAGGGCGGAACCCACTGCGCGATGCGCTACAGTTGTTCGTGACTTTCGAGGGTTTTGAGATGCATTTCTTCCGTCAGTGTCCAACCGGTCCATGGCCTTGCGCCATGTTGGCATCCTGATGCAGGCATGCCACGACCGACACGGCGCAGCGGTAGACGCAAGGGCTGTCACGGTGGGTCCACGCGCCATGGCTGACGATACCGCCGCGTCGCACGACCGCTCTGATCGACCGTCGTTCTCCAACGCTGCCTTGCGCTGAACAGACATGCTTGCGCAACAAATTCTCAATGGTCTGGTGATGGGTGGCGTCTATGCGCTGTTCGCGCTGGGCTTCACGCTGGTGTTCGGCATCCACCACCTGATGAACCTGGCGCATGGTGCGGTGTTCATGACGGGAGCCTTCGTCGCGCTGTACGGTGTGATGGCGGGGTTCCCGCTCTGGCTGGCGTTTGTGCTTGCCGTCGTCTGCTGCGGCTTTCTGTCAGTGTTGATCGAGATCACCGCGTTCCGACGATTGCGCAGGTCCGGCGAGGCGGAGTTCGGCGCCATCATCTCGACGCTCGGTGCCGACCTCATCATCTTCACCTTGGCCCAGAAGGTGTCGGCAAGCGAGGTGCTGCGGTTTCCGTTCGACACGTTTCCGGTGCGCATCTTCGAGATCGCGGGTCTGCGCGTTTCCCTGCTGCAGATGTTCATGGCTGTTTGCGCCTTTGCGCTGATGCTGGTCCTCACCTATTACCTGTATCGCACGCCATTGGGAACCAGGGTGCGGTCGGTGTCGGGCAATGAGCGTGCGGCGGTGTTGTCGGGCGTCAACCCGAACGTGGTGTATTTCCAGACCTTCTTCCTGTCTGGCGCTCTGGCCGGTGCATCGGGCGTGCTGATCGGGCTGGCCTTCAATTCGATCCAGTTTGGCATGGGCGAGCCGTTCCTGCTGCGCGGCTTCGTCGTGATCGTGCTCGGCGGCATGGGCAGCATTCCCGGCGCCATGGTCGCCGGCCTGTTGTTCGGCCTGATCCAGACCTTGACGTCTGCCTACCTGCCGTCCGGCCTCACCGATGCCATCATCTTTTCGATGCTCTTCCTGATATTGCTGGTGCGCCCGTATGGGCTGTTTGGCAAAGAGACCGCCGGAGCGATGAGGGCCGAGCGATGAGCGAGTTCCTGACCACCTACCACCACCTGTTCAACGTCTTCCTGATCGCCTCGGGATATGCGCTGAGCCAGTGGATGGTCATGCGCGCCGGTGTGTTCTCGGTCGCAACGGCGGGCATGGCGTCCATCGGGGCGTATGGCGCGGCGATCCTGACCACGCGCCACGGCTGGCCCTATCCGATGTCCTTGCTCGCTGCCACGCTGATGGGCTCCCTGGCCGGATTGCTGTTGTCTTGGCCCCTGGCACGCCTGCGGGGTGTGTTCCAGGCGATTGCGACCCTGGCGTTTGTCCAGGTCGTCGTGGCGGTGGCGCTGTACTGGGGCAATCTCACCGGGGGCGCCATGGGCTTCAACGCGATTCCGCATCTGGTTGGAACCTTCGAGATCCTGGCGGCGCTTGTGGCTGTGATCTATCTCATGCTGGCCATGGGGGCAACCCGTCTGGGGCGCGCCTTCGAGGCCATTCGCCAGAACGAAGCCGTGGCGAGTTCGCTGGGGGTCTCGGTCAACTTCCACCAGTCGCTGGCGTTCGCGATCAGCGGCGCCATCGCCGGTCTGTTCGGCGCCTTGGAGGCGCTTCAGAGTTATGCGCTGTTTCCGAATACCTTCGGTTTCCCGGCGGTGATTGCAGCCCTGTCGTATGTGGTTCTGGGCGGCCGCCGCTCGGTGGCCGGGCCGATCGTCGGCGCGGCCATCCTGCTGGTGCTGCCCGAAGTTTCCCGTCCCCTGGCGGACTACCGCATGGCCCTGTATGGCGCCGTGCTCATGCTGGTGATCGCGTTCATGCCGCGCGGCATCGTGGATACCGCGATGCTGGCCTTGCGTCGCAAAAGGCTGGCGCAGCGCAGCCCGTCGGAGGGTGACGCATGAGACGCCGGGCCGCCCCAAGGCGAACAGCCCCGCAGTGCGCGGCACGGAGGGAGTCGGCATGAGCACCCTGGCGATTTCGGGTGCCACCAAGCATTTCGGTGGCGTCGCGGCAGTGTTCGACGTCAGCATGGAAGTGCCGGCCGGAAAGATCACCGGCCTGATTGGCCCCAATGGCGCGGGCAAGACGACATTGGTCAACCTCATCACCGGGGTGTTGTCGCTGTCGGACGGCAGCATCCGCTTTGGCGCCCTCGATCTGACCAAGGCGCCGGCGCATATGGTGGCGCGTGCCGGTATCACACGCACCTTCCAGAACATCCGCCTTCTGGCCGAGGCCAGCGTGATCGACAACGTCATGATCGGGTTTTACCGCCGCGAGACCACCTCGACCATCGCCAGTTTGCTGGGCTTGCCCGCAGCACGCCGCGAAACAGCGTCGCTTCGGCAACGGGCAGTGCAACTGCTGGAGCGGTTCGGCATGGCCGATCTGGCTGACCATGAGGCTGGCGGACTGGCTTATGGCCATCAGCGCCGCGTGGAAATCATGCGTGCCCTGGCCTCGGACCCGGCGCTGATCCTGCTCGATGAACCGGTCGCCGGCATGAACGATGTCGAGGCCGGTGCATTGGGCGACATCTTCCTGGGGCTGGCGCAGGACGGCATGGGTGTGCTTTTGATCGAGCACAACGTGCGATTCGTGACCCGGATGTGCGACCGCATTCATGTGCTGGACAGTGGGCAGATGATTGCCTCGGGCACACCGACGCAAGTCGTCAACAATCCTGCGGTCATTTCCGCCTACCTGGGGGCTTGATATTGCCATGGCCGCAACAAGCACATCCGACGGAGCGACGATGCTCGAAGTCGTCAATCTGAGCGCCAGCTACAGCGGCATCAAGGCGCTGCGCAATGCCTCGCTTTGCGTGCGTAAAGGCGAATTCGTCGCATTGATCGGCCCCAACGGAGCCGGGAAGTCCACCCTGCTCAATTGCCTGAGCGGCGTGGTCAAGCCCAGCGGGGGGTCGATCCGATTCCAGGGCGAAGAGATGGCCGGGGTCGCGCCCTGGAACATAGCGCGCAAGGGCTTGTTGCAGGTGCCGGAAGGTCGCCAGGTCCTGCCCAACCTGACGGTGCGTGAAAACCTGGTGCTGGGTGCCACGGCCTTGTCGGGCAGGGCATCAACTTATTCGCTCGAGCGTATCCATGCGCTGTTTCCCATCCTCGAGGAGCGCCGCGAGCAGCGTGCGGGTTCGCTCAGCGGCGGCCAGCAACAGATGCTGGCGATCGGGCGTTCGTTGATGGGCGCGCCGCGACTGCTGTTGCTCGATGAGCCCAGCCTGGGCCTGGCGCCGGTGATCGTCACCCAGGTGTTCATGGCGCTGCGTGCACTGAACGACCAGGGTTTGACGATATTGCTGGTCGAACAGAATGCCCGCCAGGCGCTGCTGGCTACCGACCGGGCCTATGTCATCGAGCAGAGCCGCGTGGTGCACGAGGGCCGTAGCGACGACCTGGCCACCGATCCGGCCATCGTGGCGCACTACCTGGGCCAGAGTACCCAGGCTTCGACCTGAAAGCGCGCAAGAACGTCGCGTATTGATTGGATCTCCCCGCATGAGTCAACCGGAAACCCCCGCGCTGCTCGACCAGCCCGAACTGCTCTACACCGATCTGATCCGCATCAATGCCGGCCTGTTTGCCGACAAGGCGGCCGTGGTCTGCGGCCAGGCGCGCCTAAGCTGGCGCGATTTCCATAATCGCACCAATCAGGTGGCCAACGCGCTGCTGGCCCACGGTCTGCAGCGCGGAGGCAAGGTCTGCCTTGTCATGAACAGCTCGGTGCCGATGTTCGAACTGATCTGGGGTGTCATCAAGGCCGGTGGGGTGGTGGTTCCGCTCAACGTCATGATGGCGGGCGACTCCCTGGGCCTGACCATCAACGACTGCGACGCGCAGACCATTTTTGCCGATGCGTCCACCAGGGCCACGGTGGACGCGGTGAGGGGCACGCTTGGCAAGGTGACAAGCAATGGCTTTTTCCTGATCGGCGAGCGGGCCGACGGCTGGGCAGATGGCGATGCCTTCGTCTCGGGCGGCGCGGCGCATGAGGTTGCACTTCGGCTGACCTATGCCGACGCGATGAACATCATCTACAGCTCGGGCTCGACCGGGGTTCCCAAGGGCATCGAACACAGCCACTTTGCGCGCCACATCTATTCCGTCGGGTTCGGCCCGGGCCTGGAGATGAGCCGCTTCTCGGTCGCGATCTGCACCACACCGCTGTACACCAATGGCACCTGGATCACGATGTTGCCGGCGGTCTACCTGGGCGGCACCACGGTGCTGATGACCAAGTTCAGTGCCGAACGCTTTTTCGAGACGGTGCAGCGCGAGCGCTGCAGCCATGTTTTCATGGTGCCGACCCAGTACATCGTGCTGCTCGAATGCGCCACCCCCGGCCACTACGACCTGTCGTCGATGCGGGTGCTGCTCAGTGGCGGGCAGGCGATTGCCGCACGCACCTTTGCGGATCTGCAGGCCTTGTTCGCCAGGGCCCGCATCTTCGAGTGCTACGGCATCACCGAGGGTTTCATCACGCTGGCGTCGCCCGAAGACA
>JANLPN010000271.1:0-4213 GCA_031367285.1 Betaproteobacteria bacterium
CGCGCGATGCCGTAACGCGCAAACAGGGCGTTGTACAACACGTCGGGCCCGGCCAGCGAACTGGTGTGGCTCATGGTGGTGCGTGCACCCAGCTCGGAGCTGCCGGACTTGAGCGCCACCAGCGGCACGCCCTGACGCAGCGCCTTCAACGCGACGCGTGAAAAAGCAGCCACGTCATCGAGCCCTTCAATATGCAGGCCTATCGCGGTCACGCGTTTGTCCTGCAACAGGGTATCCACGATGGCGTGTATGCCGGCGCCGGCCTTGTTGCCCACCGTGATCAGGTAGGCCAGCGGCAAGGCCCGGCGCTGCATGGTGAGGTTGAGGCCGATATTGCCGCTTTGCGTAACGATGGCCACACCCCGCTGCAGCCGCTCGCCGCCGTGCTGGTCGGGCCACAGGGCCACGCCGTCCAGGTAATTCAGCATGCCGTAGCAGTTGGGGCCGAGCAGGGCCATGTCGCCGGCCTCCTGCACCAGTTGCCGCTGCAGGCCCACCCCGGCACCACCCACCTCGGCAAAACCAGAGGCGTAACACACGGCGCCACCCGCACCGCGTTTCGCCAGCTCAGCCACGATCTCCACGGTGCCCTCGCGCGGCACCGCAATGAAGCTGGCATCGGGCGCCTGAGGCAAGGCGTCCACATCGGCAAAACAGCGCAGGCCTTCCAGCGTCTCATGGCGCGGATGCACCGGCCAGATGTCACCCGCGAAACCAAGCTTGCGGCACTGGCGTATGACCTCGGCCGCAGCCGCACCGCCAAACACCGCGATGCTGCGGGGGGCAAACAGGCGTTGCAATGCATCGCTTTTTCGAGGCCGCCGCGGAACCGGCTCTGCCGGGCCGCTGGCGGCGCCCCCTTGAGGGTGGGAGGGGGCTACACGCAGTGAGCCCCAACGGGGGTGGGCCATATTACGCGCCGTGCGCGCGCAGCATGGCGCGCGAGATGATGTGGCGCTGGATTTCGCTGGTGCCGTCCCAGATGCGCTCCACACGGGCGTCGCGCCAGAAACGTTCTATCGGCAGATCGCTCATGAGCCCCGTGCCGCCAAATATCTGCACGGCCTGGTCGGTGATACGCGCCAGCGCCTCGGATGCAAACAGCTTGGCCATGGCGGCGTCGGAGTCAGTCATGCGGCCCTGGTCGCATTTCCAGGCGGCTTGCAGGGTCAGCAACTCGGCGGCCTCCAACTCGGTGGCCATGTCGGCCAGCTTGAAACCCGTGCCCTGGAAACGCCCTATGGGTTGGCCGAACTGCTTGCGTGTGGCGGCCCATTCAGTGGCCATCTCGAGCACACGCCGGCCACGCCCGACGCTGGTAGCGGCCACGGTCAAGCGCGTGGCCCCCAGCCATTCACCCATCAAATCGAAACCCTTGCCTTCCTCCCCCAGGCGGTTGCGCACCGGTACCCGGCAATCGGTGAAGAACAATTGGCTCTGGTGGTAACCCCGGTGCGACACGCATTGCGGGCCGCGGCGCACCGTCAAGCCCGGGCTGTCCAAGTCCACCAGCAGGCCGGTGATTTTTTTCTTGGGTCCGTTTTTGGTCTGCTCCACGTCGGTAGCTGCAAACAGCACCACGAAGTCGGACATGTCGGCGTGGCTGATGAAATGTTTGCTGCCGTTGACCACGTAGTCGCCACCGTCGCGCACCGCGCGTGTCTGCATGCTGCGCACGTCGGAGCCGGCATTGGGCTCGGTCATTGCCAGGCAGTCGTGCCGTTCGCCACGTATGGTGGGCAGCAGGTATTCGTCTATCTGCGGCCCGGTGCAGGCGCGCAGGATGTTGCTGGGCCGCGCCACCAGCATTTGCAGCCCGTAGGACGCACGGCCCAGTTCGCGCTCCATCAGCGTGGTGCCAAAGTTATCCAGCCCGCCGCCACCCAGGGCTTCGGGCATATTGGCGGCGTACAGGCCGACTTCGATCGCCTTGGCCTGTATGCTTTTCACCAACTCCAGGGGAATCGCGTCCAGCCGCTCCACCTCGGCTTCATGCGGGTACAGCTCGGTCTCGACAAAGGCGCGGACCGTCTCGACGATCATTTTCTGTTCGGTGCTGAGTTCGAAATGCATATCGGCCAGGCAGTATGGGCAGATTCCGGATTGTGTGGAGTCAGGCAGGCTTGCGCCGGATGCCCATTGTGTGACCCACCTGGGGCGGCACGGCAAGCACCGCGTGCGCCGCACGAATGGCCTGCAGGCGCTGGTACAGGTCTGCCGGAATGGCTCTGGCGTGGCCTTCGCGCATGTCCACATGCACCAGCATCTGTTCCGCCGTAGCCAGCAGTTCGCCGGTTTTCCCATGGTGCATGGCATGGAAAATATGCAGGCGCTTTTCATCCAGGTCCAGTAGCTGCAGCGTCAGCCGCAAAGCTTCGCCTTCGCTGGCTTCTCGCAGGTTATGCAGATGGGTCTCGACCGTGTAAAGCGAATGGCCACCCATGTCGCGGTAGTCCTCGTCTATACCAACATAGCGAAAAAATGCGTCCGAGCTGTCGCCAAACACCAGCAGGTAACAGGACTCGCTCATATGGCCGTTGTAGTCCACCCACTGCGGCAGCACGGTGGGCCGGTGCAGGCACAAGGGCGCGTCTATGGGAGCCGACGGGTCCCAGGGTCTATGGCCAGTGCCTTCGAGCGGGGTGCCAAGGCGACCAGCAGTGTGGGAGTCAACCATCGGCCTGCCCGGGCAGCGCGATGGTCCGGCCCAGGTACTTCGGCACCGGCAATGTCTTGTGCTGCGCGGCGAAGGCCCGCACACGCGCCAGCACCGGCGCGGCAAACGGCGCCGAGCGCCGCGCCACCATGTCCATGTTGAGCCACATCTGTTCGCTACCGGCCAGCAGAGGTTCGGTGCCAGCCAGATGCAGGCTGTGGTAGGCGTGTATGCGTTTGGCATCGTGGGTTATCACCTGCGTACGCACTTCCACGGCCGTGCCCTCCTTGACTTCCAGCAGGTAGTTGATGTGGCATTCCAGCGTAAATATGGAGTGCCCGGTAGCCGCCCGCCCGGCCTCGTCGAGCCCGATCTGGTCGATAAAGCCGTCGCTCGCAAAACTGAACAGCAGCATGTAGTACGCGTCGCGCAGGTGGCCGTTAAAGTCCACCCACTCGGGCGACACGACTCCGTGCCAGGTGACGAGCGGCAAGGGTGCGGGCTTATTCATCCAGCGCGATACCGTGTTTGAGTTTGGTTGCGCGCACCGCCTCCTGCACCGCCATCAGGCAGTCGTCGCGGTAACGCTCCAGCTCGGCAATGCTGTGTTTGCCAAGCTGCACGCCGGTGCCAGCTACCACGCTGTCGATCAGGCCATCGGTCAACTCCGGCGCCTCCAGTTTGGTCCAGGGCAGCTTGAGGGCCGGGCCGAACTGGGCCATGAAGTGGCGCATGCCGGCATCACCGCCGGCCAGGGTATAGATCAGGAAACTGCCCATGAACGACCAGCGGATGCCGGCACCGTAACGGATTGCGTCGTCGATTTCGCCCGTGGTCGCAATGCCGTCGTTGACCAGGTGCAGCGACTCGCGCCACATGGCCTCCAGTAGGCGGTCGGCGATAAAGCCGGGGATTTCCTTGCGCACATGCAAGGGCTTCATGCCCAGGTCGCGGTAGATCCGCATGGCGGCCTGGATGGCATCGGGCGAGGTTTTTGCGCCTCCGACCACTTCGACCAGCGGCAACAGGTACACCGGGTTGAAAGGATGGCCCACGACACAGCGCTCCGGGTTTTTGGCATCGGCATAAAACTCGCTGGGCAACAAGCCCGAGGTGGAGGAGGCTATCAATACATCGGGCCGCGCCGCCGCGCTTATCTGTCGGTGCAGCGCAATCTTCAGGCCCAGGGTTTCGGGCGCGCTCTCCTGGATGAAATCGGCCTGGGCCACACATTCCTCGACGGTGGCCACACAACGCAGCCGGCTTTGCGATGCACCGGCCTTGAGCCCATTTTTCTCCAGCGCCGGCCAGCATTTTGCGATGCGCCCGCGCAACTGCGCTTCGGCGCCGGCGGCTGGGTCCCAGGCCACCACGTCCAGCCCATGGGCCAGCGCACGCGCGACCCAGCCGCTGCCGATCACGCCGCTACCCAGAGCGGCAAAGGTCTTGATGTCCGTCACGAACGACATTTCGGTTTTCCTTGCATATAAGTTATCCATACCGCTGCGCGCCACCCGCAGCCCATGAACGCTGGAGCCAAGCCGAGTGCACCCGCGG
>JANLPN010000305.1:0-15949 GCA_031367285.1 Betaproteobacteria bacterium
TGGTCGAAAAGATCGAGGATGCCGCGTGAATTCTTTGGACTATGCGTCGTCGCTCCCAGGCAAAACCAAGTGCCTGGCCGGTCATCTTTGGAATATGAAAAGGCTGTGGAAACGGCGCCAATGCTCACTTCTGGCACCAGCCTGTCACGCCGGGGGTCGCGGGTTCGAGTCCCGTCCACCCGCCAAGGTTTCGTTTTCGGTAGTCCGATACAGACCCCCAAAAGCCCCGCATACCCAGTGTTTACGGGGCTTTTTTGTTTTCTGCGGTCCGATGTGGGGTATTGCCAACCTACATCTTGCGGGGGTGTTTTCGGGGGTGCCTTACCGGGGTGTACTGTAAATGGCGCTGGACATCTTCGCCAGCCAGCTGGCTGTGGTGTTGCACTAGCCGGACATCTCGCGGCCTGGCTTGCCCGCCACCTGTGCCGGCCTCGCCACTGGCCGATCTCAACAAGTTTTTTTCGATGCAAGCCCAGCACTACCAAGCCCTTGCGCCTGCGGTTCCGGTGCAGATGCAGTAGGCTGTTCTTCGGCGGAGTTACCGCGTCTTTTCTGTTTCAACCAACCTCAAGACACACCATGGCATTACCCATCAACAACGAGGTCATCGACCAGCTTTTTCTCAAAGCCCGCTCCCACAACGGCTGGACGCCTGAGCCCGTCAGCGACGAGCAGATACGGCGCCTGTACCAGATCCTGCGCCAGGGCCCCACGGCATTCAACTGCTGCCCGGCCCGTTTTGTATTCATCCGCACGCCCGAGGGCCGGGAGCGCATCAAACCCGCCTTGTCGGCCAACAATGCGGACAAAGCCCTCAGTGCCCCGGTGCTGGCCGTTGTTGCCTACGACGTGGTCTGGTTCGATCTGATTCCAAAGCTGTTCCCGAGGGACCTCTCGGGCATGTTTCGTGACAACGAAGCGCTGGCCTATACGACGGCCATGCGCAATGGCAGCTTCCAGGGGGCTTACATGATGCTGGCAGCGCGCGCACTGGGCCTCGATTGCGGCCCCATGAGCGGCTTCAACAATGAAGCCGTGGACAAGGAATTCTTCCCAGACGGGCGCTGGAAGTCCAACTTCATCTGCGCCATCGGCCATGGCGACCCGGCCGCAATCCGCCCGCAGGGGCCGCGGCTGGATTTCGACACTGCTTGCCAGTTGGCTTAGGGCTCACGCTTACCGGATGAGGCACCCGGATCAGGACGGGTCCTTGGAACGCGTTCTGCCAACCGCGCTGAAGATACCTATGCCGAGCACGATCAGCGTGCCAATGCCGATGTACAGATGCGGGATGCCCGCCACCACGGCGGCCCATACCACGCCGCCCAGGAAGACGATGAAACCGAGCATATAAAGTGCGAAAGACATTTGGGGCTCCAGAAGAATGGTGCGGCCAGTGTCGGGCGGCACTCCTCCACGGTCTATCGGGAGCAAGCGCGTTTTCTTGTAAGCGGGCGCCTACCCCAGCGTATCGGCCCAGATATTGCGCGCCCAGGCCGCTGCGTAGCCGGCCTCCAGCTCGGAGCGTGCCGCGGACACACCGCCAGAGCCGGCCACGGACTTGAAGGTTTTCTCGGCCGCCACGTATTCGTGCACGCTGGCCACGTGGATGGCTTCGGTGGCGCTCACATAGCTGTAGCAGGTGTTGGTGAGCATGGGCCGCGGGTTGACGTCCAGGCCCTGGAGTTCGGCCACGATGGCCGCGGCGGCGACCTTGGCGTGGGCGTTGGCCATGTGGCCGGACTTGGGCATCAGCGGCGCGGTCTGGATGGAGTCCCCCACTACATGGACGTCTTTGGCAGCCGTCGACTCGAAAGTCTGGAAGTCAACGTGGCACCAGCGCCCATTGGCATTGGCCAGCCCGGTCTGAACCGCCAGCGTGCCGGCCCGCATGGGCGGCAATACATTGAGCACGTCGGCGCGCACATCTTCCTGGATGTCGAACTTGACGGTCAGGGTGCGGGCATCCACGGCCACGGTTTTGTGCTGGCCACGGTACTCGACCATGCCCGGATACAGCTCGGCCCAGGCGCGTTTGAACAAGGGGCCTTTGGAGACCACGTCCGGGTTGGCGTCCAGCACAAGCAGCTTGGAGCGGGGCTTGTTTTTCTGGAGGTAGGCCGCCACCAGGCTGGCGCGTTCGTAGGGTCCGGGCGGGCAGCGGTAGGGCTGCTCGGGAACTGTGATGGCAAACACGCCGCCGTCCCGCATGGCCTCCAGCTGCCGGAACAGCGCCACGGTCTCGGAGCCGGCCTTCCATGCCTGCAGGATGCGGCCCTCGGTGTGCGCCTGCGCCAGGCCCTGCACTTCGTCGAACATCAGGTCCACCCCAGGCGACAGCACCAGTTTGTCGTAACGAATCACGGCGCCGCCCGCGAGTTGCACGGTCTTGCCCTGCACATCAACACGGGTCACCCGGTCCGGGACGACCTGTATGCCGTGTTGCCTGCGCAGCGCGTCATACGCCGTGGTGATATCGGCCAGTTGCCGCATGCCGCCAACCACCAGGTTCGAGGCTGGGCAGGATACAAAGCTGGGCTCGGGTTCGACCAGCACTACGGCTACGGAATAGTCGGACAACAGCCGCACATACTTGGCCACCGTTGCGCCGCCGTAACCGCCGCCGACCACCACCACCCTGGTGCTGGACGGTACGGCAGTTGGCGAGGCGCAGCCGCCCAGCGCGGCCATGGCACTGCCGGCTAGCAGGCCGTGAACGAGTGCGCGCCGCTGTACCAGGGCGGCCTCAACGGCGGGTGGAGAAATACGTGGCCAGCGCATCGATCTGCTCCGCGCTGTAGCCCTTGGCAAGTTGCTGCATGACCGTGGCCGGCCGCGTGCCCTCCTTGAATGCCAGCATCTGTGCGGCCAAGTAGTCTCTGGGCAGGCCGGCCAGCCCGGGTATGGCCGAACCCTGTGCCGGCTGGCCGTCGGTGCCGTGGCAACCGGCGCAGCTTGCCGCCAGGGACCGGGTGGCGAGCGCCTGCGCGGTTTGCCCTTGGGCAGCCGGGTTTGCCAACAGCCCGGCACCTACCAACACGGGCAGGGCGGCCAGAGGCAGTTTGCGTTGGCGGAACATCGTCTTTGTGTCTCCTGGTTCCATCTTACGCCCGCGCAACGGCCTCTGGAAACGCCGTGCACAAGAACGCCTTTATGATGCGACGGAGTGGCTCTACAACTGGCGCGTGGAGAACTGTCTGGTCACGTGAGGCATTGTTCCGTTGACCGGCTGCAGCCCAATCCGGATACCGCATCGAAACTGTTACCGTAACGAGAAGGAGTCACCATGGCCGCCGTCCTCCAACCCGATCTGGAAGCGCAGCGCGAAGCTTTCTACCGCCGTGTCGACAGCCAGAGCCTGGCACCCCTGTGGACCCGACTCAAGTCGCTGGTTCCCCCCGAGCCCAAGCCCAAGGGGGTGGCGCATCGCTGGGCTTATGCGGACGTGCGCCCTTACGTTCTGGAGGCAGCCCAGCACATCAGTGCGCGCGAGGCCGAGCGTCGTGTATTGATCCTGGAGAACCCGGGTCTGCACGGCACATCGCAGATTACCAATTCGCTGTTCTCCGGCTTGCAGATGATCATGCCAGGTGAGGTGGCGCCGGCGCACCGGCACACCCAGAGCGCGTTGCGTTTTGTGGTGGAGGGCAGCGGTGCCTACACGACAGTGGACGGCGAAAAAACCACCATGTTGCCGGGGGACTTCGTGATAACACCCTCGTGGACCTGGCACCACCATGGCCACGAGGGAGATGGCCCGATGATCTGGCTCGACGGGCTGGACATTCCGATGGTCGCCCTCTTCAACAGTACCTTCCGCGAAGACCACCACGACGAGGAGGCACCGGTCACCAAGTCCGAGGGGGATGCGCTGGCGCGTTTTGGCAGTGGGCTGCTGCCGGTGGGCTACCAGGCGCAGTCGCTGAATTCACCGGTCTTCAACTACCCCTACGCTCGCACGCGCGAGGCCCTGTTTACCCTCGGCCGCAGTGGTGCGCCGGACACCCACCTGGGCCACCTGATGCGTTACGTCAATCCGGTTGACGGCGGCTGGGCCATGCCCACCATGGCCACCATGATCCGGCTGTTGCCCAAGGGGTTTGCCACCCAGCCCTACCGCTCCAGCGACAGCGCGATTTTTACCGTGGTCGAGGGCCGCGGCACGATGCGTGTGGGCGAGCAACACTTTGCACTCACGCCGCATGACATCGTGGTAGTGCCGGGCTGGATGGCCTACACGCTGCATGCCGACGAAGACCTGGTGCTGTTCTCCTACTCGGACCGCGTGGCGCAGGAGAAGCTGGGGTTTTTCCGCGAACAGCGGATGTAGGCGGAATGCGGAAACGGTCCGGGTGCTGCTTCAGTCTCGCTGGGAGGCTGCGCACGAAAGCTGTGGATCAGCCTTCGCGAGGCGCTGCGGTAAAGCAGGCACGCAGCGCCGAAACGGCCTCCGAGTCCCAATTGGTTTCGCGGGCGGCAAAAACAATGTTGACCGGCGGGCTGCGCCACGGCGTATCCAGAATTTTCAGCTTCAGCGTACCCAGCAGGCCCAGCGCCGCGGACTCAGGCACTACGGTCAGCAATTCGGCTTTCGCCACCATGTTGAGGCTGGCGTAGAAGGAGCCAGACACGATAGCGGGGGCGGGGGGTACCAGGCCGGCCTGGCCAAACCATTCGTTGAAGTTCAGTACGGCCAGTGCGTCACCCGGTGGCAGCACCCAGGCGCAGTCGGCCAGGGCTTGTAGCCACTGCCGGGTGGTGCGCCTGCTGGTCGTTTTGGCGAGCGGGTGGTGCCTGGCTCCAACCAGCACCATGCGTTCGCTGCCGATCACCTCATGGCGCAGCCCATCCGATTGCGGATACCGCAGGCTCGGTCCGGGCATGCGCCCGACCAGTGCATCCAGCCTGCCTTCGGACAGTTGGCGCCAGAGCGACTCCACGCCTGCCTCGGTCAAGGTCAGCCGCACGCCGGGCAGAAGCGCACGCATGCGGCCCACCGCCAGTGGCAGCAGTTGCAGCGTGGCAATAGGCGTGGCGCCAATCCGCAGCATCGGCTTCTGGCTGGACAGCGCCGCTTCTCGCGCGAACTCGATCTCATGGCGTGCGCAGAGCAGCCGCACCAGCGCGGCCTGCCCGGCCGCGGAAAGGCTTACGCCGCGGCGGCCACGGTGGACCAGCGCCACGCCAAACGCGCGCTCCAGCCCTTTCAGCATCTGGGTAACGGCTGGTTGGGTGACATGTAATGCAGCTGCGGCTTCACGCAGTGTGCCCAGGGTTTGCACGTGTTCCAGCAGGTACAGGTCGCGCAGCCTGATCTGATCGAGCGGATTGTTCATGGCGGCCGCATGGTCCGTGACTACAGAAAATATGATTGAAAGCCAATAATTGCTGTATTTTATTGAAAGCAGATCAACGCTAGAGTGCGTGGATTGAGGAGACAAGAACCATGCAAACAGGCGTGAACCAGGCAAGGCGGCATCTGCTGGAAATGGGCGCAAGCGCCGGAGTGCTTGCCGGTTGCGGACTGCTGCCCGCCCCCGTGTCGGCGCAGACCCCAGGCATCGCCCGAATTCTCATTGGCGCCCCACCCGGCGGTGCGGGAGACACTTTCCTGCGCAAGCTGGCCGACAAGATGCGCGGGGGTTATGCCGGCACCGTGATCGTTGAAAACAAGCCTGGCGCGGGCGGACAGATCGCCCTGATGGCCACCCGTGATGCGCCGCCCGACGGCAGCACGATGTTGATGACGCCGTCTACCTTCTTTTCGGTGTACCCGCACACCTATGCCAAGCTGCCCTACAAGTCGGACGCCGATTTTTCGCCGGTGTCGCTGCTGGCTTTTACCAACTTTGGGCTGGCGGTAGGTCCGCTCGTACCCGAGCCGATCAGGACCCTGAAAGATTTTCTGGCCTGGGCCAAAGGCAATCCGGACAAGGCAACCTACGGCTCGCCCGCGCCGGGCTCGGTGCCCCATCTGATCGTGGCGGCGACGGCCAAGCTCAGCAACGTGGAACTGCGCCACGTGCCCTACCGGGGCTCGGTGCCCGGCCTGCAGGACTTGCGTGGTGGCCAGATTGCCGCCATGTCCTCACCTATCGGCGCGTTGATGCCGCACCTGGCCAGCGGAGTGCGCGTGCTGGCAGTTACCGGCTCCGGCCGCAGTGAACTGGTGCCGGAAGTCAAGACCTACCGCGAGCAGGGTATCCCCATCACCGGGCGCGAGTGGTTTGGCATGTTTTTGCCCGGCAATGCCCGGCCCGAGGTGGTGACCCGGGTCGCTGCCTACCTGAAGCTGGCGTTGCAGCAAAAGGACCTGATCGAGAGTTCCAGCCAGCTCGGCCTGGAGGTGGGCTCGTCCACGCCGCAGGAGTTGACCGCGATGATTCGCGCCGACAGCGATGAGTGGCGGGTCTGGGTCAAGAAAATCGGGTTCACCGCCGAATCATGACCAACCCGACCACCAACGATTTTGATGTGCCGCCCGGCGAAAGTCTGGAGGCAACCCAGGCTACCTATGCGGACTTGCGCCGGCGCTGCCCGGTGGCCCATACCGATGCCCTGGGTGGCTTCTGGGCGTTGACACGCCATGCCGACGTGGCGCGGGCGGCAGCCGACTACAGCGTCTTCACCACCAGGGTGCAGAACGTGGTGCCCAAGGTGGCGTCGACCGGTCGCCGTCCGCCCCTGCATCTGGACCCGCCCGAGCAGACACCCTACCGCGCGGCGCTGAACCCCCTGCTGTCGGCCGAACGTGTGGCCTTGCTGGAACCCACGATGCGGGCCATCGTGCGCGAGGAGTTGTTACCCCTGATTACAAGGGGCTCCGCAGATATTTGCAGCGACTTTTCAGCCCGTTTTCCGGTGCGGGTATTTGGGCACTGGATGTGTTTGGGTGAAACCCTGCAGTCCCGCTTGATGGAGGCCGGCCCAGCCTTTATCCGCGCCGTGCAGGCGTTTGACAATACCGCCATGAAAGACACCAGCCTGGTGCTGTACGACATGGCGCGCGAGGCCATTGCCCGGCGCAAGGCCGACCCGCGGTGCGCGGATGCGCAGACCGACCCCGTGAGTGCGTTATTGGCCGTGCGTGTGAAACAGGGGGATGTGCTGGTGGCCCTGCCCGAAGATATGGTCGTTGGCACGGTGCGCCAGGTGCTGGTGGTGGGTATCGTAGCCCCCATGGTCATGGTGGGAAGCATGGCCCTGCATCTGGCCAGGGACCCGGCGCTGCACCAAACACTCAAGCGCTCGCCCGAGCTGATTCCCGCCGCCGTCGAGGAGTTTTTGCGTCTCTACACCCCGTACCGGGGTTTTGCCCGCACGCCACTCGTGGACGTGGAAATTGGCGGGCGCCGGATTGCTGCCGGCCAGCCCGTGGCTCTGACCTATGCCAGCGCCAACCGTGACGAGGCCGTATTCCCGGAGCCGGATGTATTCAAGCTGGATCGCCCCAATGTCGCTGACCACCTGGCCTTTGGCCGGGGCCCGCACTTCTGCCCGGGGGCGCATCTGGGCCGGCTGGAAATGCGGGTGGCCCTGGAGGAGTTGTTGGCTGCCACGCAATCCCTTGAAGTCTGCGGAGAAGTGCTTTATTGCCCGTACCCGGAAATCGGGCCGTACCAGGTACCCCTGCGTTTTGTTCGCGACCTTGCGGCTGGCGCGTCATGACGCCCTGCTACTGACGGCAAGCTGATTGCCGGCAAGGGTCTCAAGATCGACGGCTGATGGGGCCGGGTCCGCGCTTCAGAATCCGCAACAGTTCTGCCTGGTCCACCGAGCGCGCCGCGCCGAACCCGGCCACCTGGCGCGCGCTGCCGACTTGAATGGCGACAAACATGAAATCTCCCAGCTGTGTCATGGGTTCGGCTTCGGGAAAACGTGCCAGATAGGCGGCGCGGCAAGCCTCCCACAAAACGCTTTGTGGCTGCGCAATATCGGCACGGCCTTCCAGCGTGGCACGGGGCAGGGCGTGCACCGGCTCGCCGGCCACTTCCGGGCGCATGACCAGCAGGGATACGTCGGGTGAAGTCTGCAGATTGCGCGTATGCGCGGCCAGGCTGCTGACATGGATCACCAGGCAGGGTGTGCCGGCGACGATGGCATACGGCACCATGGAGACCTGGGGTGCGCCGTGTGCCGCCAGCGTGCCGAGCGCGGCGACCCGCTGGCCATGCAACAGCAAACGCAGTTCGCGCGTGAGTCGGGGCTCGTGGGCCATGTACAGATAATAGCTGCGCAGGCCGATGGTGAATAGGCGACTTTTATGTGCGCCAGCACACATATCCCGCGTCCGTGCTGGAGTAGAGTGGAAACAGGGCGTTGCCAATACCGGATCGGCGTATGTGGGTAACCGGCTGTCAGCGCACTGAAGTCCCCGATGCGGCAAATACAGAGGCGATGGATGCACCCGACATGAACGACAACATCCTGCTGGTCGATGACGATCCCAGCACCATCCAGATACTGGGTCGTATCGTCCACGACTTGGGCAATGTGCGGTTTGCCACCAACGGGCATGATGCGTTGCGCCTGGCACACGAGTCTGCGCCCGATTTGATCCTGCTTGACACCGAAATGCCGGGCATCAGCGGTTTTCAGGTACTTGAGGCATTGAAGGCTGAGCCGGCGCTGGCGGATGTTCCAGTGATATTCGTCACCAGCCACAGCGAGCCCGAATTCGAGGTGGCAGGGTTTGAGCTGGGTGCCGTGGACTTCATCGCCAAGCCGGTAAGCGCACCGCTGGTGCGGGCAAGGGTCAAGACGCAACTGCGTGTCAAGAGCCTGGCTGACAAGTTGCGCATGGCTTCCACGACCGACGCTCTGACCGGGGTGCCGAACCGTCGGCGCTTCGACGCCCTGCTAGCGGAGGAGTGGTACCGCGCGCAAAGGTCGGGTGACCCGCTGGCATTGTTGATGATCGATGTTGATCATTTCAAGGCGTTCAACGACCACTATGGCCATCCGGCTGGCGATGTCTGTTTGCGGTCCGTGGCCCAGGCTTTGCTGGGTGCCACTCTGCGCCCGTCTGATTCGGTGGCCCGTTATGGTGGCGAGGAGTTCGCCATGTTGTTGCCCAAGACGCCACGCGACGGGGCAATACATGTGGCCCATGGCGTGCTTGAGGCCTTCCGCGCGCTTGCCATGGAGCACGAAGCATCCTTGACCGCCTCCCATGTCACGGTGAGCATCGGCATTGCCTGCTACGACGAATGCAGTCCCTGCTGGACGCCAATGCCGACCGAGTCATCCGGTCCGCTCGGGCCGGGCCGGCGCTATTCCTATCCCGATCTCTTGCAAGCCGCCGACCAGGCCCTGTACTCCGCCAAAAGTGCCGGCCGGGCCAGGGCCAGATTGTTGGACATCGCTGAAAGGGATACACCAGATCTGGCGCGCGATATCGCACCGTTACGGCACAACAAGCCAATCGCCGCGGGAAGTTCACCGCTCGTCCCGGCGAATTCCCAACCGACGTTGCTTACCCCCGCCCCGCTTTCCGGTGTGCGTGTATTGGCGGTCGACGACACCGACGCTATTCTGGAGGTGACGAGGCTCATTCTCGAACTGGAGGGCGCACAGGTTGAATCCGCGGGCAACGGGCTGGAGGCCTTCGAACGCATCCAGACCGGGCCGAATACGATTGACGTAGTGCTGATGGACATGCGGATGCCGGTGCTCGATGGCCCAGGCGCCACTCGGCGCATTCGCGCCGAACTGGGGCTGCCCGATTTGCCGATCATTGGCATGGGAGCCGGCACCATGGGCGGCGAGCGCGATGCAGCCACTGCGGCCGGCATGGACGACTACATTGTGAAGCCCTTCGATCTCAAGGTACTCGTGTCCAGCATCCTGCGCCAGGTGAAACCCGGCAGCGGCCAGTTCCCAAAGGAAGCGGTTCGGGCGGCGCCGGCAGGCGCGCCTTGTGCGCTGCCGTGGCAGCAAATCGAAGGAGTCAATTCCAGTGGCGTCCGCGCGCTTTTGAAGGAGGACTTCGGTCAGTTCAGGATGATGCTCGAGCGGCTCTTGGACGAGTTTCTGGACATTTCCATTCCTGAGCCGACGCTGGACCGAACTGCGCTGGCCGCTCATGCCGAACACCTGCACCGGCTTCAGGGAGTCTCCGGCATGTTGGGTGCGAGTGCCGTCCATCAGCTTGCGAGCGAGGCTGAAGCGGCCTGTGCGAAAGGCGATGCCGCGCGAGCGGCGCAGCTTGTGGCCAGCCTCAGGGCTGAATTGCGACTGCTGCATCAAAATGCGTCGCCGCTGTTCGCCCCAAAGCGTGTGCAATCCGAAGAGCCGGCAAAAATGAACGGCGGCCAGCTAGCGTCGCCGGACATGGCTGACCTCGTCGACCTGCTGCGCTGCCAGAGCTTGGTGGCCATGGAGCGTTTCAACGTCCTGTCACCACAGCTTCGACCGATCCTGGGCAGCGAATCCTATGACCTGGTGCGCAGCCACATAGACAATCTTCGCTTCGGCGAAGCGGCGCTAGTGCTGGTAGGGAATGGCCGCAGCATTTAGCGCAACGAAGGTCCGCCTGCTCCCGCTAGCTGGATCCAAAGTGGCGCTGGTCGCGGAACTGGTTGGCGGCCGTTACCAGCGCCGCCTGGACGCCGGGTTCAAACGCCGAATGTCCGGCTGCGTCCACCATCTGCAGCCGTGCTTGGGGCCAGGCTTGGTGCAGCCGCCAGGCCGTGGCCGGCGGGCAGATCACGTCATAACGCCCCTGCACGATGACGGCCGGCAACTCGTGCAACAGGCCGATGTTGCGCAGCAACTGGTCCGGCTCCATGAACCCACTGTTGCGAAAGTAGTGGGCCTCCAGGCGGCCCACACTGAGCGCGACCTCGGGTGAATCGAACTCCTCCACGGCGGCCGGGTCGGGCAGCAGGTGCAGGCAACTGCCCTCGTAGCGGCTCCAGCTGCGCGCTGCGTGAATGTTCTCGCTGGCGTCGTCGCTGAACAGGCGCCGGCAATAGGCCGCCAGCAGATCGGTACGTTCCGACTCGGCAATGGGCTGGACGAAGTCCGCATGCGCCTGCGGGAAGAACCAGCGCATGCCGTTCAGAAACCAGTCGATCTCGCGCTGCGTGCACAGGAAGATGCCACGCAGGATAAAACCCGTGCAAACCTCGCGGTGCGCCTGCCCATAGGCCAGTGCCAGTGTCGAACCCCAGGAGCCGCCAAACACCAGCCATTGCGTGATGCCCAGCATCCGGCGCAGGCGCTCGATGTCGGCCACCAGCAGCGGTGTGGTGTTGTCGCGGGTTTCCCCCAGCGGCGTGGAGTGTCCGGAGCCGCGCTGGTCGAACAACACAATGCGGTAATAGGCCGGATCGAAGAACTGGCGATGCTGCGGCGCCGTGCCCGAGCCCGGCCCGCCGTGCAGGAACAACACCGGCACACCGTCCGGGTTGCCCGACTCCTCCCAGTACATGGTGTGTATTTCGTCCAGCGGCAACATGCCGCTGCGGTAAGGTGCGATGGGCGGGTAGAGTGGGGGCGCAATGGAAGACATCATGGCAATCGGTGGGGTGAATCCCTGAAATTCAAAAACTGACGAAAGACAAATTGTGGCGCACGCAATAACCCACACCACGCTGCTGGTGCACAACTACGACGAAGCCATCCGCTTTTTTACGACAGCGATGCGTTTTACCGTGCTTGAAGATACGCCCTTGGGTGGTGGCAAACGCTGGGTGCTGGTGGCGCCCGGTGTATCGGCAGGCGCAGCGCTGCTGCTGGCCGAGGCGTCCACGCCGGACCAGATGGCGGCGGTGGGCAAGCAGGCCGGCGACCGGGTGTTCTTGTTCCTGCAGACCGATGATTTCCAGGCCGACCACCAGCATATGCTGTCGCACGGTGTGCGGTTTGCCGAGCTGCCGCGCCACGAACTTTACGGCACCGTGGCCGTTTTCCTTGACATGGCTGGCAATAAGTGGGACTTGATACAACGCGCCGCTGCGCCACCTGTGCCGTCAACTGCCGCGTGAAAATCTGAGCAAACCGGTGGCCAGCGCCGTGCCGCACACCACCACCGCGCCACACAGCAGCATCCACAGCGTGAGTTGCTCGCCCAGAAACAAGGTGCCATAGAGTATGGCGAACACCGGCACCAGAAAGGTCACGGTCACGGCGCGCGCCGGGCCCAGCCTGGCGATCAGCCGGAAATACAGAATATAGGCGGCGGCCGTACAGACCACACCCAGTACCAGCAGCGCCAGCCAGGAGGTCAGGCTCGGGTTGTGCGACGGCCACAACCACAGGCTGGGCAGGGCCAGGCCGAGCGTGGCCCCGATCTGGCTGCCGGTGGCTGTGGCCAGCGGATGCACACCATGGAGGTACTTCTTGGTGAAGTTGGCGGCATAACCGTAACACAGCGTGGCGAGCAGACAGGCCAGCACGGCCCAGCCCGAGCCACCGGGTTTGAAGCTGGCCTTTTCGCCGGCCAGCAGCACCACCCCGGCAAAGCCCACCACCAGCCCAACGATGCGCGAGCCGCCCGGGCGGTCCTTCAGCCAGACCCAGGCGATCAGTGCGCCGAACAGCGGCACGGTGGCGTTCAATATGGCCGACAGGCCGGTGCTGATGGAGGTGACGGCATAGGCAAACAACACAAACGGCAGCCCCGAATTGAGCATGCCGATAAGCAGTATGGGAACAGCATGTTTGCGCAAGGCGCCCCACTGGCCGCTGACCCATAGGATGGGCATCAGCACCGCAGCCCCGATGGCGACCCGCACGCCAGCCGTGGGTAGGACGCCAAAGTCGGCGCCGCCCAGGCGCATGAACAGGAACGAGGAACCCCAGATCGCCGCCAGCGCGACAAATTCAAACCACACAGATTGCTTCATGCACGCGGCCGGTGGTTGCCGGTCGATTTGGTTTCTAGCTTGAGCAAGGCCGCCTTGCGGTCCAGGCCGCCGGCGTAACCGGTCAACGACCCGTCGGCGCCCATCACGCGGTGGCAGGGCACGATGATACCGACCGGATTGCGCCCCACGGCGGCGCCCACCGCGCGCACGGCTTTCGGGTTGCCGATTTGCGTGCCGATGGCGCCATAACTCGTAGTGGCGCCAAACGGAATCTGCAGCAAGGCCTGCCACACCGCTTGCTGGAACACCGTGCCGCCTTGCAGGTCCAGCGGCAGATCGAAGCCTGCGCGTTGCCCGGCCAGGTATTGCAGCAGTTGCCGTGCCGCCTCGCGCAGCACCGGGTGCCCGTCCTGCACCGGCCAGTCCTGGTATTCGGGCAGATGCTGCTGGTCGATGAACCAGACTCCTGCCAAACCCTTGGCGGTGGCTGCCAAAGTGATACGGCCCAGCGGGCTGTCGAACGTGGTCTTGACGATGGTGGGGTCGAATTTCATGGCAGGTTCCTTTTTCAAGATGGGAGATGGTTAGTGCATGCTTCGAGAACGCTCGGCCCGAACGGCCGCAAAACTTAGGCTGCCGGCGTTTTCCGGGCCGGCTCCGGCAGTGCGCCCCAGGCGCGCAACACCGCATAACTGCGCCACGGGCGCCAGGCCTGGGACCGGGCCTCGGCCTCACGGGCCGGGTGTTTGTGTTCCATGACGCCGAGTGCCTTGTGCAGGGCCACGTCGCCGGCCGGAAAGGCATCGGGCCAGCGCAAGGCGCGCATGGCAATGTACTGGGCCGTCCAGTCGCCTATGCCGGGCAGAGCCTTGAGTGCCTCCACCGTGGCTGCAACATCGGCCCCCGCATTGAGCTGCAGTTGCCCGCCGGCCACCGCCTGTGCCAGCGCCAAAATGGCGCGCTGGCGTTGCTTCACGATGCCCAATGCACCGAGCGCATCGGGGCTGGCCTGCGCCAAGGCGGTCGCCTTAGGGAATAGCCGGCACAGGCCGGGGTAAGGGGTTTCGATAACAACGCCGAACTTGTCCACCAGCCGTTGCGCCAGCGTACGTGCCGCTGCCACCGTGATCTGCTGGCCCAGCACGGCACGCACGGCCAGCTCGAAGCCATCCAGTGCGCCCGGCACCCGCAGGCCGTCACCATCGGGGAAACTGGCGTGCAAGACCTGGTTGATGGCCTGCGGGTCGGCGTCCAGGTCGAAGGCGTGGCGCACGCGCCGTACCACCAGCGGCAGCACATCGCGCAGCGAGTCGCTTACCTGCAGCACCAGCTGGCAACGGGCCATATCGAAACGCGCCAACAACCAGCCGGCGTGGCGTATGCCGCCGGCCTCGATGCCGAAGGTACGGCCTATGCCCGGCAAGGCCGCGTCATCCAGCGCGCATTCGATGGAACTGATCCGGCGCTTGAGCAGAAAGGCACACATGGCACCCACATCGTACGGCGGCCGGTAACCGAGCTTGATGCGGATGCCGCGCCCGCTCGATGTGGCGCCGGCGCGGCGCAGTTGCGTAGGGTTGAGTTTGTAGTGCGCCACAAAAGCGGCGTTGAAGCGGCGCAGGCTGGCATAACCGCTGGCCAGCGCCACCTGGGTGATGGGCAGGTCGGTGTCGGCCAGCAATTGCTTGGCCGTCAGCAGGCGGCGCGTCTGCAGGTACTGCATGGGAGACACGCCCAGCTTGGCTTCGAAGATGCGGCGCAGGTGCCGGTCGCTCACGCCCAGTTTGCCGGCCAGGTTCTCCACCGACAGATCGGTCTCTCCCCAGGCTTCGGGCTCGTCGAGCAATCGCGCCGCTTGGGTAGCGAGGATGCCCGACGCGTCCTGTATCGACCACACGACCGACCGGGGCGCCAGCTCCGGGCGGCAACGCAGACAGGGCCGGAAGCCGGCGCTCTCGGCCCGTGCCGCATGGTCGAAGAAGCGGCAGTTCTCGCGCTTGGGCAAACGCACGCTGCAGACCGGCCGGCAATAAATGCCGGTGGAGGTGACGCCGGTAAAAAACCGCCCGTCGAAACGCGCGTCGCGCGCCTTCATGGCAAGGTAGCAGGCGTCCTGCTCGGTGATGCTGTTGGTGTGGACCATGGGCGCATCGTACCCCGATGATGGGATGGGACTAGCCGTTTTCGGACATGTTCATGCGGCGGCTTCTAAAGCTGGCTGATGACACCTACAGGCGACACGCCTGTTGAAACTTCCTCTCCGGCTACCACGGTAATTGGCCTTGTACCAAGGGCACGGCGGCTCACTCAGTCTAGCGGCATCCCCAGAAACCGCCTTGCATTGGTTTCGCGCAGCGCCATCAATTGCTCTTTCCCCAGTCCCAGTGCCGCAAGGGTCGCCAGCGGAGCGCTGTCTGCCACGGGAAACGGGTAGTCCGTGCCGATCATGAGTTTGTCTTCGCCAAACGTGTTGAGCGCCAAACGCAGGGTTTGCTCGTCATAGGTCAACGTGTCGGCATAAAAACGTCTGGCGGTAATTGAAGGGTCCATGGAAAAGGCATCGCGAACCATGGGAATCGTATTCCAGCCGTGTCGCAAGCGAGGCAGTACCGTGGGGAAAGATCCGCCGCCGTGGCTGAAGCAGATTTTCAGGTCCGGGTTGCGCTCCATCATGCCGCCGGTAATCATCGATGCTGCCGCCAGTGCGACATCCCCGGGGAAAGCAACGACTTGGGCCAGCGCCTCGGGGCCCACCAGGCGTTCTGAACCAGCGGGGCGCAGGCCATGCACAAATACCGCCGCGTTGAGTGCGGAGGCGGCCGCGAAGAACGGCTCAAAGCGCGGATCGCCAATCGATACACCGTTGACGTGTGTTGCAATCTCCACCCCGCGCAGCCTGAGTTGGCGCATGACGTAGCCCAGTTCTTCGATGGCCGCATCCACATCCTGCAAGGGCACCGCACCGAGCCCCGAAAACTGCGCCGGAGCCTGTGCCACCATCTGCGCAATCGAATCGTTCAGGTGGCGGATCAGCGGTTTTGCGTCCTCGATATCCAGCCAGTAGGAGAGCAATTCCGGCATGGGGGACAGGACCTGGTGGGCAAGCTGCATTCCGTCGAGGTCGCGTTGGCGGCAGG
>JANLPN010000318.1:0-3329 GCA_031367285.1 Betaproteobacteria bacterium
TGACCAACAGCCTTTCCAAGTCGTCATTCGCTTTGGCATACCGAACTACCACAGTGGCCATGTCTTCATCGTCAATAAGGCGAAACGCCTTGGCCGCTGAAAGAAACTGGACACAAAGCGTCTGGGCATCTTTGGCGAGCAAATCACACACTCTTTTGCTATCCAAGTTGACCGAGCGGTAGAAATGCTGGAAATAGGTGGCGAACAAGGCCCGCGTTAGCGGATCTGTATCCGTGGTGGGTAGCGTGCTGACCAGTGCTTGAGCTGCCTTTTCCAGATGCCCCTTCGGTGGCCGCTCTGGCGGTACAAAGACGACAACGCGTCCTTTACCTGGCATGCGTCCTTCCCGGTTGCAACGCCCTGCTGCCTGGGCGATGGAATCGAGCCCGGACAACGCGCGATAGACAACGGGGAAATCAATATCCACCCCAGCCTCGACCAATTGGGTGCTGATTACGCGCAGCGGTTGCAGGTCGTGCCGATCACGCTTGGCCTTGAGCCGGGTCTTGATCAGCGCGATCACGTTTTTCCGGTGGGCGCCGCACATCAAGGCGGACAGATGCAAAGTATCGGGTGGCATCAGGCGTTGCAGTTCACGTGCCGCCTTGCGGGTGTTGACGATGGCCAGCACGCAGTCCTCGGCGACAAGCTGCTCGGCGACAACGGCCCAAGGCGTTGTGGTGTTCCAGTCTGGCGGGAGTTCGACGCTCACCCGCTGAAGCGCGTCAAACAATGCATCCGGATCGTCAACGATTTCTTGCACGTTCTCCAGCCCGCGCAGGTTCTTGTTGGCATCGAAGTAGTCAGTGCTATTCAACGCGGGCTGGGTAGCGGTGCATAGCACCACGGTCACGCCGTAGTGCTTAACCAGCAGATTGAGCGCGTCCAGAATAGGCTGCAGAAACTCCGGCGGCAGTTGCTGCGCCTCGTCCAGCACGATGACGCTACCCACCAGGTTGTGCAGCTTGCGGCATCGCGAGGTCTTGGCCGCAAAGAGGGATTCAAACAATTGCACATTGGTGGTCACCACCAACGGACCATCCCAGTTTTCACACGCCAGTCGGCTACGAGCTGTCTCGTCCTTTTCGGCGGCGTCCGCCTGGCTGTGGTGCTCAATCAATACCTCGTCACCCAGTGCCTTGAAGACATCGCGAAATACGTCGGCCGTTTGTTCGATGATGCTGGTGTATGGAATGGCGTAGATCACGCGGCGCTTGTTATGGGTTTGAGCGTGCTGCAAGGCAAAAGCCAAACTCGACAAGGTCTTGCCGCCGCCGGTAGGTACCGACAAAGAAAAAAAGCCCGGGGCCAAAGTCGCCTTGGAACGGCACTGCCGAAGGATATTGGCACGCAAGCTGTTGACAGGGGTCACATGGATGGTCGCTGCTTTGGCGACCATATGCTCATCAAAAGCAACCAGCATTTGCAGAAGGTCCGGAAAACCTTCCCGTCTGGCGGGCCTCCCCGCGTCAAGGTGCGCCTCGGTATCCAAGAAGTCAGCATCCACCAAACAGGAAAACAGCATACGCACCCATAAGGCAAAGCCTGCTGACCCACCGGGTATATGTTTTAGATTCGGTGCAAAGTCGCCATGGCTGAGAATATTTGTGGGAGGTTTGGCCGCATACGCCTCATCAAACTCGGTCTTGGTGTCGGCACTGCCCAAGCGAGCGTTGAGACCGCCATCCCAGTCGTCCAGTCCGGCATGGTGGCCGGCAATCAGATATGCCAACACACGACCGTGCAAATTGCCCAGTTGCTTAATGGCCCAAACAGCCCCAGCAGCCGAGTGCGTCTTCTCCCGTCCGCCCACCTTACCTTCGATATGGGCGTCCGGGTTATCCGACTGCAAGAGGTAGCGCTGAAATCCTGGACGGTACTTGCCCAGGTCGTGCCACAGACCCGCCAGATAGGCCCAGCGATTCGTGACCTCGGCGGAATCAAACTCCTTTGAGAAACCGGCGGCCATGCCTGCGACCGCTTGCAAGTGGTCTGCAAGCAAATGTCCGCCGGAATGGGCCAGTGGTTCTGACACGGTTTTGCCTCTGGAATTCTTGACCTTCGTACGATTTGTTTGTGCGATGTGACCTTAGCAGCGGCATTCACTCGTATCGAATCATCGCACCTCTGAATGCGTTCCGGCACAGATCATTCTTCGCGGATAAACGCAACGTCATCCATTCCGGGGATGTTTGCGATTGGCAACTGCAACGGATTCAGTCTGAACGACCCCGGCCACATAAGCTCTGCTCAGGTTAGCTACTTCACCGCATCCCACACCAGCTTGGTGCCGGTCAAAAACATACCCAGGTACAAAAGGCGGTAGAACAAGACCTGGTTGATGCGCCGCGCCAGGCGCACGCCTATCCATACACCGATGGGCGCAAAGGGCAGCAGCACCAGCGAGGTGGCCATATTGCGCGCGTCCAGCAGGCCGAGCCAGGCATAGGGAATCCACTTGGCCAGGTTGATGACGAAGAAAAAGAAGGCCATGGTGGAGGCGAATTTGACCGACGACAGGCGCAGCGGAATCACGTAGGCGCTGATGGGCGGGCCGCCGGCATGGGCGATAAAACTCGTGAAACCCGAGGTGGCGGTCAAGACGGCGCCCAGCCAGCGGGGCGGCGGCGCACTGTCGGCCTTGGGCGGGAAAAGCAGGCGCTGCGCCAGAAACAGAAGCGTGAATACGCCTACCAGGCCCGCCACCAGGTGGGCATCCAGCAGCTTGAACAACAACGCACCGATGACGATGCCCGCCAGCCCGAACGGCAGCAGGAAACGGATCAGCCGCATGTCGAAATCCTTGCGAAACGCGGCCATGCCCAGCAGGTCCATCACCAGCAGCACCGGCATCAGCATCGCGGCGGCCTGCGGCACGCTGACGGCCAGCGCCATCATGGGTACGGCGAGCGAGCCCAGGCCGGCGCCAAAGCCGCTCTTGCTTATGCCCAGCAGCAGCACGGCGGGAATGGTGACGGCGTAGAAGAACGGGTCGGTGACCAGGGGAAACTGCACGATCAGCGCAGCCGCAGCTCGCGGTAAGCCGCTGCGTCCTCGGGCACCAGTGCCCTGCCAAAGACCGCTGCGCTCAAACCCGCTCCAGCACCAGCGCAATACCCTGCCCGACTCCGATACACATGGTGCACAGTGCATAACGCCCGCCGCTGCGCACTAGCTGGTTGACTGCTGTGGTGGCCAGGCGTGCACCGGATGCGCCCAGGGGATGGCCCAGCGCAATGGCCCCGCCGTTGGGGTTGACGCGCGGGTCGTCGTCCTGCAGGCCCAGCAAACGCAGCACCGCCAGGCCTTGCGCCGCAAACGCCTCGTTG
>JANLPN010000321.1:0-2938 GCA_031367285.1 Betaproteobacteria bacterium
GCCGTACTGCCGGGGCGGGATCGTTCCCTCAAAAGATGCATAGGAGAGCGGATGGTCTTCAACCTCGACCGCCATGCGTTTGTGCATGGGATCGAAGCTCGGACCCTTGGGCACGGCCCAGCTTTTCAGGTTTCCGTCCAACTCCAGCCGCAGGTCGTAGTGCAGACTGCTGGCCCAGTGTTTCTGGATTACAAATGACAACGCCCGGCCGGCCCCAGGCGACTGCCCGCAGAGGGCCGGCTCGGGGGTAATGCCGAAGTTTCGTTTGGCCGCGTATTGCCGCAGCGCATCCAGAGTTGTCATTACGCGTGTTTCGCTGGAGATGCCGTTTGCTTATCCATCCGGCTGCTGCCAAGCCTAGCGGGAGCTGCGGCCGCGCGGCATCGGCCAGCGGCGCGGCCGGGCGTAGGAAAAACGCGCAATGCCCGTGCCGGCGCCGGCTACCCGGTATGGCGCGGTACGGCTGAAACGCAGTTCATGAGGCTCCCACAGCGGAAAAAAATGCGATTTGTGTTGGGTGCCGCACAGACGGGGCGTGGGGTACGCCTGCAAACTTGTGCAAACACAAATAAAGCATGGTTCTTACGGTGTTGTGCGCCGCAAACGTCCGGAGAAATTGATATGAACGCAACCTCTTTGCCTCTACCCGATTCTGCTGGTCTGAATGGTCGGAGCGTGCGCTTGCCCGAAGACCAACCAATGCCGACAAAGCGTGTGAAGTACCGTGAAAGCGTGGTGTGGCCGGGGGCAAGCCCACCACTCGCAAGCGCCGAACAGGAGCGCAGCTGTGCCCACTGGCCACTGGAAGGCGCGGCGCAAATTCAGGCTGCGGCGCAGTTCTTGCAGGTCTTGGCCGAGATCTGGACGCCCGACGGGTTTCTCGCCATGCCCCGGCATGCCGGTTGCATCGACCTGGATCTGCTGGCCAGCGAAACGCCCAGCGCGGCATTGGCGCAGCGCCTGGCATCGTTTCCGGCCCAGATGCAGGCGCAGAAACTGGCTCTTCGTGCGCTGGCGGATGACTTCGCAAAGATCAGCGCCTGGCTGGCCAAGGCGGCCGGCTACAGCTGGGACGCCGCCAAGGACGTGCGCCAGAAGCTCGGCCTGGCGGCGGCCCTGGGCGAGAGCCACCGGGTGATCGCCAAGGACTGGCTGGCGGCGGACATGAACGCGCTGATCGCTACTTTGCTGCGCCGGGCGGTGGGTGTGCTGGACCGGGTGGACCTGGCGCCCGGCGCGATCAACACCGACCTGGCGGGCCAGCGCGCCTTCGGACCGTTTATCCGCCTGGCCTCCGACATGCTGGAGCGGGCCGCTGCGCTGGCGCGCGAGGCGGCACTCTTTGTAGACGAATTTGACCGGCGCTGGCACCAGTTCCGGCAGCAGGCGGCAGTTGCCGTGGCGGTATCCCCCAACCCTGTCCGATAAGCATTCCGACCCCTATGAAAACACTGGTCACCTATTTTTCCTGCACCGGCCAGACGGCCCGGATCGCTAAAGAGATTGCCAAATGCTGCGACGGCCATCTGGACGCCATCTGGCCGCAGCAGGCCGACGACTCCTGGCTGGCGGCCTGGCGTTATGGCTGGCAGGCGCTGGTAAGGGCGGAGCCGCCGATCCAGCGGCCCAACCGCAATCCGGCTGCCTACGACCTGGTGGTTATTGGCGCGCCCATACTGCGCGTCGGCCTGGCGGCGCCGGTGCGCTCGTATGTGCGGCAATACGCCGGGCGCTTCAAGAAAATAGCCTTCTTTTGCGCCGAAGGTGGTGGTGTGGAGGAGCGCGGCTTTGCCGAATTGAGCAAGCTGTGCGGCAAGCCGCCGGTTGCGACATTTGCAGTCACCAGAAGGCGCTTGCCCACCGCCGCCAGCCGCAAAGAGATCTTCGACTTTGCAGACAGCGTTCGCGGCGTCGCAGCACCGTAGCGTGGCCAGTAACCGCACAATTTCTTTAACCCATTGAACGGACCCTGGCATGCCCACCGTCATCACCAGCGATAAAACCGAACTCTACGTCAAGGACTGGGGCAGCGGCCGCCCGGTCATCCTGCTGCATGGCTGGCCCCTGTCGTCGGACAGCTGGGACGACCAGGCCCTCGCCATCGCGCAGGCCGGCTACCGCGCCATTGCCTACGACCGGCGTGGCTTTGGCCGCTCTTCGCAGCCGTGGAACGGGTACGACTACGACACGCTGGCCGACGATCTGGCGGCGGTGATCGCGCACACCGAGGCACTGGACGCGACCATCGTCGGCTTTTCGATGGGCGGCGGCGAAGTGGCGCGTTATATGTCGCGCCATGCCGGCAAGTCGGTGGTACAGGCCGTGCTGGTTTCGTCGGTGGTGCCCTATATGCTCAAGACGGACGACAACCCGGCCGGCACTGATCTGACCGTGTTTGGTGCGATGGGCGAGGCCATGCAGGAAGACCGCGCCAAGTTCTTCGCCGGTTTCTTCAAGGACTTTTTTGGCGTGGGCCTGATATCGCACCCGGTCAGCGAGCAGTTGCTGGAGTGGGCACGCGGCGTCTCCATGCAAGCCAGCCTGCGCGCCACGCTGGAATGCGCCAAGTCGTTCGGCACCACCGACTTTCGTCCCGACCTGGCGGCGTTCAAGCTGCCCACGTTGATCATCCACGGCACCGACGACAAGACCGTGCCCATCGACGCTGCCGGACGGGCCGCTGCCAAAGGCATCACGCAGTCCACGCTGATCGAATATGACGGCGCGCCACACGGCCTGTTCGCTACCGAGAAGGCGCGCCTGACGCGCGACCTGCTCGCTTTCCTGGCGCGGTGAGGCTGCGGTGACAAGCAGCAAAGAGGTGTTGGCGGTCGCCATGCTGCTGCTGCTGCCGGTGGCCAACGCGGGAACCCTGCCCATGTACGACGCGGCTTACAAGGCAGGCAAGAGCCGTATCGTTGCCGAACACAAATCTGCC
>JANLPN010000403.1:0-65794 GCA_031367285.1 Betaproteobacteria bacterium
CCTGTCATGGAAATATCCTTTGCAAGGCGGCATGGTAGAACTTTTCGAGACGTTCAGGTACTTCACAGCAAGTTGCGTTCGAAAGTCAGGAACTGGACACCGTACGTACAGGCACGGCCACGGCTCTAGCCACGACCGCTGTCACCCGTCACAGGCATACGCATCAGCGAGCCGAAGAGGCCGGGGTGGGCAGCTCCGCGAATGTCCTCCGTGTCGGCCTAGGGCCGCCTACTCCCCCTTTATTTCGCTACGCCGCCCACCCCAACCTCTTCGGCGGCGAGGTTGGTTGACTTGCGGCGCTGGAACGCCCATCACACTTGCAGGATCAGGCCGGCGGGGCACTCGGCGCAGCGGCATAAAGGGGGGAGGCCGCGAGGCCGGAAGGACAGCCGCGGAGCTGAGTGCCCCGCCAGCCTGATCCCGAACAAACGATGGCGCATAGCTCGTCCCATCAGGCATCAATTGGCAGCCACCATGAGTGCGCCTGGTCCGGAGCCGTGGAAAAGCGGAAGTAGTTACCCCCGCCATTGGGTGGCTGATCCCACCGGCGATCTATGGGCAAACCGGCAAGATGGCAATACAGCAACGTGCCCACTGCCCCGTGCGAAACAATGGCCACGGAATGTCTATTGCGCTGTGTATGCGCAATCGCGCCCACCGCCCGCACCACACGCGACTGCGCATCCAGCGCCCGTTCTCAGCCGCGCACCGATTGGGTCGGGCTGGCGAAAAATGTGTCGGCCATGTGTTCGAATTCGTCCGGCGGCAGAAAGCCTGTTGCGGATCGGTCGTTTTCCCCCAGTGCCTCGACTTCCGTAAACGGCAAGGACAGATGCTCGCCCAGAATACGCGCGCCATCGATGGCCTTCTGCTCGGTGCTGCAATAAATCGCCGTCAAGTTCTTGACCCAGGGCAATTGCAGGCCCTTGTGCATACGCGCACGGCCCAATTCCGACAGCGGCCAGCGCGGTACCGGCACGTCCTTGCTGATGAGCACATTGGGGTGGGTGACGAAGTAGAACTGGCAACTCATGGCGCGTCGCCCATCGTGCGTTTGTCTGCCTCCCGCCCATCGCCCTCCCCCATCAACGCCCGCAACGCCATCCCGTCAGAATCAAAAAAGTTCTCCGCCCCAATCTCCTTCATGAGCCCGGTGCGCTCGACCACATCGAGCACCTGCCGCTTGGCGCCGCTGAACACCAGCGTGATGCCGCGCTCGCGCAGGTGGCGCAGCAGCGAGCGCAGCATTTCGACCGCCGAAGCGTCGAGCATATTGATGCCGTGGGCATCGACCAGGATGGTTTTAAGTTTAGGGTTGTTGCGTTCAAGCTTGAGCACCGCTTCTTCAAAAAACGAGGCATTGACGAAGAACAGCGCGGCGTCGAAACGCATGGCGGCGATGGTCTCGGGCAGGGGAGGTAGTTGGTGCGCTACGGCGTCGCGCAGCGTGCCATCTTCATGGAAACCCACCAGCACGATGGGTGGCGCCATGCGGCGGTAGATAAACGCGCCAAGCGAAAACAAAATGCCGACCACGATGCCGTTCTGGATATTCGGCGCAAACGCCAGCGTGGCGCAGAAGGTCAGCAGGGCCGCGATGCCGTCGTCGCGGTTGGCGAGCCAGGCGTTGCGCAGGCTGGCCACGTCGATCAGGTTGACCACCGCCATCAGGATCATGGCCGCCAGCGCGGGTTTGGGCAGGTGGTAGAGCAGCGGCGTAAAAAACAGCAGTGTCAGCAGAACAAAACCGGCCGAAAACAGGCCCGAGAAACCCGTGCGTGCCTTGGACGCCAGATTCAGCGCCGAGCGCGAAAACGAGCCGCTTACCGGCATCGAATTGCAGAAGGCGGCCACTACCTTGGCCAGCCCCTGGCCGATCAACTCCTGGTTTTCATCCCAGCGCGTACGCGTCTTGACCGCAATGACCTTGCAGCTCGACATCGCCTCCATGAAACTCACCAGGGCGATCACAAAGGCCGCCGGCAGCAAGGCCACGATGGCGTCCCAGCCCATGGCGGGCACCGAGAGGCTGGGCATGCCGGCCGGAATAACACCCACCACCTGCCCGCCCTGCCGGGCGAAGCCGGTCGTGTAGCTGAGCCCGGTCAAGATGGCGACCATGATCAACACGCCCGGCAGCCGGGGCGCGAAACGTTTGAAAACATAGAGCAGGGCCACGGCCAGCAGGCCTGCCGCCAGAGACATCACGTGCAGCGCATCGAGCCGTGACAGCGTGTGCACCACGTCGAGCATGAAGCTTTCGGACTTGGGCACGTTGATGCCGGTCAGCGCCGGCAGCTGCGACAGCGCGATGACCAGGGCCGAGGCGTTGATAAACCCCATCAGCACCGGGTGCGACAACAGGTTGAGCAACACCCCGGCGCGGGCCAGGCCCAGCCCCACCTGGAACAGGCCGGAGAGCAGCGCCAGCAGGGTCACATACGATATGAATTCAGCGCTGCCCGGCGCCGCGATATGGCCCACGCTGGCAAACGTGAGCAACGAGGTCAACGCGACCGGGCCGGTGGACAAAATGGCCGACGAGCCGAACAGGATGCCGACGATGGACGGAATGAATGCGGCATACAGGCCATAGTAGGCCGGGACACCCGCCAATTGCGCGTACGCCAGCGACTGCGGAATGGCAAGCAGCGATACCGCCAGGCCGGCCAGCAGGTCTTGCCAGAGCGTCTTCGCATCAACACGCGGCCAGCCCAGAAACGGCAACAGGCGATGGGCAAGGCCTGCGGTCATGGTTCAAACGCGTGCCGCCTGCAGCAGGTCACGCATCTTCAAAGCCTCGGCGCGAGCGGCCGCCGCGAAGTCCGGTGCCGGCGAGGCATACAGAATCGAGCGCGAAGCGTTGACAACAATCGGTGCGACCGTGCGGCCCGCATCCGCGCGCCAGCCGGCGCGCACCGTGGCAACGGCGTCTCCGCCTTGTGCGCCAACGCCGGGTATCAGCATGGGCAAGTGGGGCGCGAGTGCACGCACCCGCGCAATCTCCGCCGGATAGGTGGCGCCCACCACCAGCCCCAGCTGGCCGCTGGTGTTCCAGGGTCCGTTGGCCAGCGCGGCGATATGTTCGTACAGCAGCGGCTCGCCGGGCAGGCCCGCGAGGCGCTGGTTTTGCAGATCGTCGCCACCCGGGTTGGACGTGCGGCACAACAGAAAGGCGCCTTTGCCATGGTGCTTGAGGTAGGGCTGCACCGAGTCAAAACCCATAAAAGGCGACAAGGTCACCGCGTCGGCGCCATAACGCTCGAAGGCCTCGATGGCGTATTGCTCGGCCGTCGAGCCGATGTCGCCGCGTTTGGCGTCCAGTACCACCGGGACCCGTGGCGCGGCCCTGCGCATGTGCGCCATGAGCCGCTCCAGCTGCGCTTCGGCGCGGTGCGCGGCAAAGTAGGCGATCTGGGGTTTGAACGCAATCACCAGGTCGGCCGTGGCGTCCACGATTGCCGCGCAAAAATCATAGATACGGCTCGCATCGCCATGTAGTCCGGCCGGGAACCGGCTCGGCTCGGGGTCCAGGCCCACACACAACATGGAGCCGTTTTGTTGCTCGGCGCGCGCCAGCATGTCGACAAAATTCATAACCCATTACCCCGTTGGTTTGATCGATTTTACCGAGGCACCTGATGCAGCCGCCGCCCGGACGGTCTGCCGTACAGCTCTCAAGCCGGCCTGCGCGCGACGCTCAAGCCCAGGCACAGATCGGCCCAGGCACCAGCCTTGTCTTCTTGCGCGCGCAACAAGCGGGTCGGATGGTGGGTCACCACTACCGGAACACCTTCGTAGCGGTAAACCTGCCCGCGCAGTTTGCCAAACGGCAAGCCTGCCAGTTCCGGATGGTTGGTAGCCAGCAATGTCTGGGCCGCAAAACGGCCCATGGCCAGGATGACCCTGGGCTGCACCAAGGCAATCTCGCGGCGCAAATACCGCGCACAGGTTGCCAACTCGTCGGTCTGCGGATTGCGCACTGCCGCGGGGCGGCATTTGACAACATTGGTCAGTCGCGCACCGGCGCTGCCCACCCCGGTGCGCGTGAGATGCACGGCGCGCAGCATGTTGTCGAGCAGCTCGCCCGATCGGCCGGCAAACGGGCTGGCCGCGCGCTCTTCCTGTTCATCGGGTGGCTCACCAAGCACCAGCCAGTCGGCCTGCCTGGGCATTGGTTCAGGGGTGAAGACGGCGGCCTTGCGGCCGCTGCACAATTGGCAGGCGGTGCAGCTGCTTACCGTGCGCGCCAGCGCCGACCAGTCCATGGCGTCAAGTTCCGCCAGCGGCTGAACCGGCGCCCCCTCAGACGGGGCCGGCGGCTCAGCGCGCACCTGCGGTCTGGCTACCGTCCGGTCGATAGCGGCAGCGGACTTGCTGGCCTGCTCCCGCGCAGCAACCGGCGGCTCTGCATCCGGCCACCAGACCCGCACATGCATCTCTTCCAGCATGGCACGTTGGCGCTGGTCCAGATCAAGACCCATGCTGATCCGCCCACGAGAAAACGCCGGGCCAGGCGCGAAGCGGCTGCGCTGGGGCGCTCATAACCTCAGACTCATCACCACCGCATCTTCGCGCTGGCCGTCGGACGCCGGGTAATACGCCTTGCGCTGGCCGACGCGGCGAAAGCCATTACGCTCGTACACCCGCCTGGCGCGCAGGTTGCCGGTGCGCACCTCCAGCCACAGCCACTGCGCGGCCTCACCGCGGGCCCACAGCGCCAGCGCATCGAGCATCAGGCGGGCCCAGCCCTGGCGCTGGTACTGCGGCGCAACCGTGATGTTGAGCAAATGCACCTCGTCCACACCTTTCATGGCCAGAAAATAACCCAGCACGGTATCGTCCGCGACCAGTAGCTGGGCCTGGTAACCCGCCTTCAAGGCATCGCGGAAATTGGCCATCGACCACGGGTGGGCATAGGCACTCTGCTCTATACGCAGCACCTCGCCGAGATGCCGCGATTGCAGCAACTCAAAACGTACCTGGGGGGACTGGAGAACGGCACTCATGCTCAGGGTCTGCTCAGAAAGCCTGGATAGCCGCCTTTGCGGCGGCGCGCTCCAGGGTGGTTTGCGCCACTTTATCGCGAATATAGGTCGGCAAGGCAAGCTCAGGGCTGATACCGTGGCCGGCGGCCAACAGCACAGGGGCCAATCGCAACATGGCGCTTGCGGTGGGCAAGGCCTGCACCCGTGGCAGCGCCGGGTCCAATGGCAAACGCGCGCCATAGGTGGCGAATACATTGCCAGCCAACACCGTGCCCGATGGGTCCCAGCCGGGATCCAGCACCAGGCTTTCAGGGCGGGACAACGTGTAGCCCCGAGCTTGGCGCCATTGAACACCGTCAAAGGAATAACTGGCAGCATAAATTTCGCCCATACGCGCGTCCAGCATGGCCAACACGCGCAGGGCGGCGGGGGTTGCACGAATCTGATGGCGCGCCTCTTCGGCCAGCGCCAGCAAGGTGTTCACCGGCAACACCGGGACCGCCCGGCCATCGGCATGCGCCCGCGCACCAAATGCCAGACCCTGGGCGACCGAACAGGCGGCGCGCAGCCCGGTAAACGCACCAGGCCCACAACCGAACGCGATGGCGTCCAGGTCGTCGAAACCCAAACCGGCCTGCGCCATCAGGTCGATGATGGCCGGTATCAGGCTGGCGGAGGCCTGCGCACCGCCTGCCCCCTGTAATTGCCACGCGCGCGCCACGCCGTCCACACTGCGTCCGACCGCAACCGACATCGCGTCGGTGCTGGTGTCAAACGCCAGCAGGCGCAGGGGCGTCGCCGTGTCCATCACCTGGCCCGGCCCGGCACCACGACAACTGCGGATTCCGGCACCCCGGCCGGCACAGCCGAAGAACGCACGCCAAACACGATTCCCAGCGTGACCAGCATCAGGCCGAGCGACAGATTCCAGTACAGCGGTTCACCCAGAAAAAGCACCGCCGCCAGCGCCGACAGGCCCGGCACCACGGCCGTCATCATGGTGGAACGTACCGGGCCAAAGTGCTGGATCATGCGTGTGAACGCGATGCCTGAAACAACCACCGAACCCACACCCTGGAACACCATCTGGAACACGATGTCGTGCAGTGGCGCGCCAAAAAAATGTCCCGGCACCAGGCGCAGCGCCAGCAGCACCGCGTACGCCGGCACGTAGACAAAAAAAGCGAACGCGGTAATTGCCACGGTGGCGCGCACTGCGTCCAGCGCGTGTTTACGCGCGGTCACGGTGTAGATGGACCAGCTGAAAGCCGCGGCCATGAACAGCAGGTCACCCATCCAGACCCGACCCCCGTCAAAGGCGTGCAGCAGGCTGCTGCCGCCCACCATCAGGTCGCCCGCCACAATCAGCAGCAGGCCCAGCGCGCGCGCCGATGTGATACGTGTATGAAGCACCACCGCCGCCATCAAGGCCGTCCACAGCGGCAAACTGCCCGGCAGCAATACCGAGGCATGTCCGGCGGGCGCAAATACAAACCCGTTGTAAGCCAACAGCGCGTACAGCAAGCCACCACACAAACCGGCGCCGGCCGTGACACGCAGGGGCAGCGGCGAGAAACCAAACACGGAGGACGCCCTCACGCCTTGGGCTCGGTCTTTGCGCACCAGCCACCAGCCCAGCGGCAAGAGGCAAATACCGGCACCAAGCAGCCGCGCAAACGCAATATCGAACGGTGTGAGGGTACCGCCACGCGACGGGTCTGCCGTCGCGCGCGCGACAACGATGAAGGAAGTCCAGATGCTTACCGTGACAAGCGCGGCCAGGATGCCCTCCGCGCGCGGGGAAAGGGGCTTGAACAAACGCATCCGGGCATTATCGGCTGTGCCGCGGCGCCAGCAGCTAGACTCGCCCGATGCGCGCACCATCACGTCTCCGCCCGTTACGCTGCATGCTGGTGTTCGCGGCTTGTATTACCAGCGCCGCCGCGCAGAACCTGCCGCCGGACGTGGAGGCGGCCCTGCAAAAAGCCAAGGTTCCACGTGATGCCGTGACCATGCTGGTGGTGGACGCCGAGGGCAAAAACCCGCCGCGTTTGAGCTACCGGGCCAACGTGGCCATGAATCCGGCCTCGGTAATGAAACTGGTCACGACCTATGCAGCACTGGACCTGCTGGGGCCGGCGTTTGTATGGAATACGCCGGTGTTTGTTGAAGGCGCGGTGCGCGATGGCACCCTGTATGGCAATCTGACCATCAAGGGCGTCGGAGACCCCAAGCTGGTGGCCGAACGCCTGTGGCTGCTGCTGCGCCGGGTTCAGGGCCTGGGTGTCAAGACCATCAGCGGCGACATCGTGCTGGACCACAGCGCGTTTGCGCCGGCCGCCACCGAACCGGGCGACTTCGACGGTGAGCCGCTGCGCCCCTACAACGTGGCGCCCGACGCGCTGCTGCTCAACTACAAGTCGGTGGTCATGACGTTTGTGCCGGACCGCACCGTCAACACCGCGCAGGTGCAGTTTGACCCGCCCTTGGCCGGTGTGGCATTACAGACCAGCGTGCCGCTGTCCAGCGGTGAATGTGGCGACTACCGCGGCACTTTGCGCGCCGATTTTTCCGACCCCACGCGTATCCGGTTTGGCGGCAGCTACCCTGCCGCGTGCCTCGAGAAAGTCTGGCCGGTTGCGTATGCCGACCCGCGCGGTTACGCCGCACGCGCCGTAGAAGGCATGTGGCTGGAGATGGGCGGCAAGCTGGGCGGCACGGTGCACGACGGGAAACTGGCCGCGCCGCCGGGTGCGCTCCCGGTTCCGGTGTTCGAGGTGGCTTCGCCTGCTCTGGCCGAAGTCATCCGCGACATCAACAAGTACAGCAATAACGTGATGGCGCAGCAGGTATTCCTGACCCTGAGCCTGCAAACACGGACCGCGGGCAACAGCGGCACGTCCGGGCGTCCGGATGCGGCAACGTTCGAAGCCTCGCGCGAAGTCATCAAGCGCTGGTGGGCCGAACGTATCGGCGGCGGCGATGCGCCGTTGATGGACAACGGCGCCGGCCTGTCGCGCGTGGAGCGTATCAGTGCCCAGGCACTGGCGCGTCTGCTGCAGACCGCCTACCTGTCACCGCAGATGCCGGAACTGATGTCTTCCCTGCCGGTGGCCGGAGTCGACGGCACGATGCGCCGCAACCGCTCACGCGCAACCGGCAACGCCCATCTCAAGACCGGCAGCCTGCGCGACGTCGTGGCCGTGGCCGGTTACGTGCATGCTGCCAGCGGCAGACGTTATGTGCTGGTGGCCATCGCCAACCATGCCAACGCCGGTGCCGCGCGCCCGGCGCTCGATGCGCTGCTGGATTGGGCGGTTAAGGACAACTGAATTAAGCTACCCAGCCGCCGAAGCGCGTTGCAGCCGGTCGCGCACAGCGTCCCAGTCCGCGCTGGCCGGCGGTGTCTCGACCCAGATCAGCTTGACACCCTTGGCGTCGAAATCGCGCAACACGGCAAACAGCTGCTGCGCCGTGGTGGCGGCATCGTCGGGCATGCGCCGGCGCACTACCTTGCTGGAGGCTGAACGCAGCACCACGCGCGCATAGGTGGCGATGACCGGGTCGGCCCGGTCGATGTCCGAACCCAGCAGGTCCAGCGCCGTCTGCAAGGCCCGTGCATCCATCAGCCGTACTTTGGCCTTGGGCGCGTAGTGTGCTTCCAGGGTTCCGGAGGCGCGCGGCGCGGGCGCGTAGCCCGCAGCGGCCTGCCCACTGGTCAACACTTTTTGCCCACAGGCGGCAAAAACCTGCTGTGGGGTCACCGCACCGGGCCGCAGCAAGACCGGCTTGCCGCGTGTGCAGTCAATGATGGTGGACTCGATCCCCACCGCACAAGGCCCACCGTCCAGGACCAGCAACTGGGCGCCGAATTCGCCCGACACATGGGCCGCCGTGGTCGGGCTGACACGGCCAAACTGGTTGGCGCTGGGGCCAGCCAATCCCATCACCCCCAGCACACTGCAGGCTCGCAGCAAGGCCTGCGCGACCGGGTGGGCCGGGCAACGCAGGCCGATGGAATCCTGCATACCGGCTGCTGCGCCGCCTGTACCGGCGCGGCGCGGCAGGATCAGGGTCAGGGGCCCGGGCCAGAAGGCCTGTATGAGTTGCTGCGCAAACGGTGGCACCTGGCTGGCGAAATGCGCCACGCCGGCCGCGCCTTGCAGCGCATCGTCTACGTGCACGATCAGCGGGTGGTCACCAGGCCGGCCCTTGGCGGCAAATATTTTCGCCACCGCGAGGTCGTTGCCGGCGTCCGCACCCAGCCCGTACACGGTCTCGGTCGGAAACGCAACCAGTTCACCGGCCTTCAGTGCGACGGCGCAGTCATTGATAGCCTGCTGCGCGAGTCCATCCAGAATCATGGACAGTCCGTACTACGCTAAAGCAAGGCCCAGCAACGCCGCCGCCTCAGCGCTTGCCGCTTTAACATCCGGAACCGTGGCGCCCGTCACGGTCAGGTGGCCCATTTTTCGACCCACCCTGGGCTCTAGTTTGCCGTACAGATGCAGGTGCGTGCCCGGCAGCGACAATACGGCGGCCCAATCGGGCGCCACCACCGCGCCAACCTGAGACAGCCATAAGTCCCCGAGCAGGTTCAACATGGCGGCCGGGCTGTGCTGGCGCGGCTGCACCAGCGGCAGATTGGCCAGCGTACGCACCTGCAGATCAAACTGGGACTGGTCGCAGGCGTCCAGCGTGTAGTGGCCGCTGTTGTGCGGGCGCGGCGCAATTTCGTTCACCAGCAAAGCACCGCCCTCCACCACAAAAAACTCGACGCACAACACCCCTACGTACTGCAGGCCCTGGGCGATGGACCGGGCCGCCTCGATGGCCTGAACCGCCAGTGCGGCCGGCAGATTACCGTCAAAAACCTCGGTCAGCGCCAGGATACCTGCGCGGTGCACATTGCGCTGCACCGGAAAATTGACCATTACCCCGTCCCGGCCCCGGGCCACGATGACGGAGCACTCGGCATTCAGCGCCAGCTCCTGTTCCAGCACACAGGGCACCTGCCCCAGTACCTGCCAGGCCGCCACCAACTCCGCACGGTTGCTGACACGTACCTGGCCCTTGCCGTCGTAACCCAAGCTGGTGGTCTTCAAAATGCCGGGCAGCAAGGTGTCGCCGACAGCCGCCAATTGCTCCGGCGAGGCCAGCACGGCATAGGGTGCACAGGACACACCACACGCGGCAAAATGCGCCTTCTCCAGGCTGCGGTCCTGCGCAATACGCAGCGCGTCCGCGGACGGTGCCACCGGCCGCTGCGCGGCAAGCATCTGCATGGCTGCCGCCGGCACGTTTTCAAACTCGGTAGTGATGGCCGCGCACAGCTCCGCCATCCGCGCCAGGCCCTGCGTGTCCTCGTAGCCGGTCTGAACATGGTGGTGGCTCACATGGCCGGCCGGGCTGGCCGGGTCGGGGTCGAGTACGGCCGTGAAATAGCCCATGCGCTGGGCCGCGTGCACAAACATGCGGCCCAACTGGCCACCCCCCATGACGCCCAGCGTGGCCGGCAGTCCACCTACGACGCTGCCTGGAAGGATGGCTTGCTGGATCACGGCTTGGTGGGAGGCGGCAACACCATGTCACGCGCTGCCTGCGTCTGGGCGGCGCGAAACGCGTCCAGCTGGTCGCACAGGCCCGCATCTTCGTTGGCCAGCAGCGCCACCGCAAACAGGGCCGCATTGGCGGCGCCTGCCGCCCCGATGGCAAACGTGGCCACTGGTATGCCTTTGGGCATCTGCACAATGCTGTGCAGCGAATCCACACCGGACAGGTGTTTGCTGGCGACCGGCACGCCCAGCACCGGCAGGGTCGTCTTGGCGGCCAGCATGCCCGGCAAATGCGCTGCGCCACCGGCGCCGGCGATGATGGCCTTGAGCCCGCGCGCGCGCGCATTTTCGGCATAGGCAAACATGTCGTCGGGCATGCGGTGGGCCGAAACCACGCGGGTTTCGTGGCCAATGCCAAACTGTTGGAGAATCTGCACTGCGTGTTGCATGGTGTCCCAGTCGGAACTGGAGCCCATGACAACGCCGATTTGAATATTCATGGTGGTATGAAAACAGGACTCGCGTGCGGCCCGATGGGGGAGCAAGCAACCTGGGCTCTGATTTTAGCGACGGCACGACCAGCCCTTCGGGCCGTTGTCAGCCTGCGCTAAAACCTGGTTTGAGCCGGCCACCCTTGTCAATCTCCTTTTTATCCTTAGTGACTCACCATGATCAACGTTACCGCAGAAAACTTTGAAGCCGAGGTCGTCGAGGCCTCCATGACCACCCCGGTGCTGATCGATTTCTGGGCGCCGTGGTGCGGGCCGTGCAAGGTCATCGGCCCACTGCTGGAAAAAGTCGAGGTCGCCTACGCGGGCCGCTTCAAATTGGTCAAGGTCGATTCCGACCAGGAACAGGAACTGAGCCAGGCGTTTGGTATCCGCAGCATTCCAACCTGTGTATTGATGGTCGGCGGCAAACCGGTGGACGGCTTCATGGGCGCGGTACCCGAGGGCCAGCTCAAGGCTTTTCTGGACAAAAACCTGCCCGAAGCCGACCTGCTGGAGGCCGAGGTAACCGGCGTGGAGTTGTCCGATGCGCCGGCCGAGGACGATCCTGCTGCGATACGCGAAGCCCTGCACCAGGCCATGCTCAAAGCGCCCGACAACGACGACGCCCGTTTCGACTACGTGAAGTTCCTGCTGCAAGGCGGCGAAACCGCGCAGGCAAAAGCGGCATTTGCTCCTGCAGCCCCCAAAGCCACGCAGGTTCGCAAACTCGATGCGCTGCAACGCTGGCTCGCCGCCATTGATTTTGCCGCTGCGGCGGGCGAACCCGACGCAGCCGTGGCCGGGTTCGACACCAGGCTGGCGACCAACCGGCGCGACTTCGAGGCGCGATTTGGCAAAGCGCAACTTCTCATGGCCGGCCAATCCTGGACCCAGGCGATGGACGAATTGCTGGAGATTTTGATGCGCGACAAGAGCTGGAGCGAGGAACTTGCGCGCAAGACGTTTATTGCCGTGCTCGACATCATCGAACCGCCGAAGGTCAAAGTGGCCGACGGCCAGATTCCGCCTGTGGACCCGGTGGTGGCCACCTACCGCAGGCGGCTCAGCAGCGTGGTGCTCAGCTAACCGCCTGACTGCTCGATCAACTCCACGATGCTGCCCATCGTAGCGAGCCGGTCCGGATCGAAACCACTGGCGGCAAAGTCGATGCCGTAGCGCTCTTCCAGATACACCACGATCTGCATGATGGCCAGCGAGTCGACCAGACCCGAGGCGACCAGGCGCTCGTCAATGCCCACGCTCTCCACCGGTTTGTTCGGTTTTTGGATGGTTCGCAGAAACTGCCTGAGATCCGCCAGCCATTGCTCGCGCGACGAGCCCGTTGCCGCAGTCATGCGCCAGCCTCCCCGCTCAGTATCCGCACCAGGTCCAGCGGCGGCTTGTCCACACAGGCGGCCTTGACCGCTTCGCGGTTGATCTTGCCGCGCGAGGTGCGCGGAATTTCGTCCACCGCCCACCAGCGTGCCGGCATCTTGGGTTCGGCCAGATGGGTCGTCATCCAGGCGTGCAATGCCCGCACCGTGCCGTCGTTCTGATCCGCCAGTACCACGGCCATACCTACGATCTGGCCGTAGATGTCGTCATCCAGTGCAAAGCTGCAGACGTCATTGGCGCGCTCGAAGCGCTCCACCACGGCGTCAATGTCGGCCGGATAAATCTTCATGCCGCCCTTGTTGATCTCGTCGCGCTCGCGCCCACGCAGCAGCAACTGGCCGCGTTCATTGAGCACACCGATGTCGCCGGTGAAAAACCAGCCGTCGATCACCGCCTTGCCGGTCAGGTCGTCGCGCTGAAAGTAGCCCTTCATCAGGGCCGGCGTGTTGAGCCACACGTAGCCGGATTCGCCCAACGCGCATTCGTCCCCGGCCTCCAGCGGCGCCGAGGTCTCGGAGGTGCGCAGCACTTTGACCACCGCCCCCCAGGCTTCACCAACCAGGCCATCTTCGGCCGGCACGTCGGCGTTGGCCAGGCCCGCCACCCAGCTGCCGGTCTCGGTGATGCCATAGGCGTTGCACACCTGGCGCGTACCGGTCCAGGCACGGATGTCTTCCCACATGTGGGCCGACAGCGGCGCCGAGCCCACGTGGACGCGCCGCAGCGTAGCGGCCTTGGGACGGCGCGACAGCTTGAGCGCCATCTTCCAGACCGAGGGCACGGATGACATGAAGGTAATGCGGTTGTCGTCCAGCAAAGGGCCCAGACGCATGATGATGTCCGGGCGAAACGGCGGTGTGATGAACAGGTCCTGGCCCGACAACCACGGGAACAGGCAATTGCAGATCAGCCCATGCCCGAAGTGGGTCGGCAACATGCACAAGCTGCGCTCGAACGCGGTGATGCCCAATTGGTCGCGCAGCGAAATCCAGCGGGCGCGCAACGAACGGTGGGTATGCACCACCCCCTTGGGCGCGCCGGTGGAGCCCGAGGTGAAGAGGATCAGAGCGTCGTCATCGAGATGGCTCAGGCCGGCCGTGGCCATCGCGTCTCCCGTGTCCGTGGTATCGATAGCAGGGATATTCAGGCCGGCCAGTGCAGTGCGTACCGCCGGGTCCGTCGCATCGTCCACCACCGCCAGGCGCGGGCTTGCAGCCCCGACCAGGGTGGTAATTTCGAAGGGGGTGAGCCGTGCGTCTATTGGCACCGCACAGGCGCCCAGACGCCATATCGCCAGCAGCTCGGCGAAAAACTCCAGCCGGTTGCCGAACGGCAGGAAAACCCGGTCCCCGCGCAGCAGGCCATGGCGCTGGAAGCGCGCGATGCGCAATGCGACCTCGCGGCTTATGGCGGCGCGGTCCCACCTGCGGCCACTGACAGGCTCGGCCAGATTGCCCGGTTGCAGATCAAGAAACATGGTGTGTAATCGTTTTGAAGAGTGCGGCCAGGGGCTGCTCAGGCCAAGCCAAAAAGCCCCAGAAAAAAATCAACCCGGGTCAGGAACGGCGCTCCACCGTCGGCGTTCCAGATAAAAATCAGCCCAAAGAAAGTCCACACGCCAAAGATCCGCAACAGGCGCGGCGTAGGGCCCGCAGCAGCCGCCTGCCCGCGCCGGTTCTGCTCACGCAGCATCGACACAAAAATGCCCGCCACGAGCAGCAGGCAGTAAAACATCCTGGAGCGATGCGCCAGCAGCACCTGCACCAGCTGCCCTTGCGCCATGCCCGGTTCCTTGATGACATGGTAGTACACATTACCGACAAAAGCGGCGGCAAACACGGCCGCAAACAGGCGCAGATTCGGCCATTTGCGCAGCCGTTTGCCAAAGCCGGTGAAGGTGGGCATGAAGAAAAACGTCGACAACAACTCCTTGAAGTAATAGAAGTAGCGGTTCCAGAACTCCACCACGGATTCGGCCAGCAGCGGTTTGTAGGTATTGCGGAACACGTTGAAGCCATACAGGCGCAACATGCCAACGATCAAATGGCCTTTGATGGCCAGGCGCAGCACCTGCTCGAACAGCTCGCCATAGACGCTGGCCCAGGAACGGCCAAACGGTGCCTGGGCACCCAGGGCGAGCAGTGTTTCCAGTGTCGGCAGGCCCAGCGTGTGCCCACCCAGCGCGTTGGTCAGTCGGTTGCCCGGACCATAGATGACGCCCTCGTACGCCGTGAGTACGAGGCGCAGCACCACGGCCAGCAATAACAGCTTGACGCCGGCCAGCTGTGAACGGGCCAGTTCTCCGGTGGTTTTGGCCTCGAACTGCGACAGGTAGGCCAGCCCCTTGCCATAAGGCGTGTCGGACCCCCCATACGCCGGCCACAGGTAGAGCAGGTGGTCGCGCCATCCGGTGCCGGCCATGCGCCCATGCTGCCCCGCCAACAGCAGATAGCCGCAGCGCCACAGCAGCATCGGAACCATGATGGCGAGCCCCAGCAAGACCGGTCGCCACCAACCCGCGGCTGGTGCCGTGAACCACAGCACCAGCAACAGCGCCCAATAGGCGCCATGCAAGGTCCATTGCGGATGGCGTTGCAGCAGGCCCGGCCACTGCTTGAAACGCGTGGCGGCGCCGTACACCAAACCCAACAAGGCGAATTGCGCCAGCACCACCAGTACCAGGCCGACACCGTGTGCCGGCACCGGCCAGGCCTGGTAGCGCAGCATCACCCTGACCGTGGTAACCACACCCACCAGCAGGGCCGCGGCTGCCAGCATGCTGCGCCGGCGCGCCGGTGGTGTGAGCCACACCAGCGGGCGGCCACCACACCGCATCCACCATGCGATGGCGGCCGGATGCTCGTGGAACTGCGTCAGGTCGCGAAGCGCCATGGGCGTATACAAAGGCAAACGCGACCGGGGCCCGTGCGCGCTTATGCGGCTTGCGTGAGGCGCGCCAGGGCTTCACCGTAACGTGCAGCCGTCTTTTGAATCACCGCGGGCGGCAGTTCCGGCGCGGGTGGCCGTTTGTTCCAAGGTTGGCCATCGATGCGCACCTGCTCCAGCCAGTCGCGCACGAACTGCTTGTCGTAGCTGGGCGGGTTGCCGCCCTCCAGGTAACTCTCCATCGGCCAGAAGCGCGACGAGTCCGGCGTCAGCACCTCGTCCATCAGCACCATGGTTCCAGCGCTGTCCAGACCGAACTCGAACTTGGTATCGGCAATGATGACGCCGCGCTCGGCCGCGATGGCCGCGCCGGCCTGGTACAAGGCAATACTGGTGTCGCGCATCTGGCTGGCAATTGCCGCGCCAAGCATCTCCACCGTGCGCTCGAACGTGATGTTTTCATCGTGTTCACCCGCTGCCGCCTTGGCGGCCGGCGTGTAAATGGGATGCGGCAATTTGGACGCGTTCTTCAGGCCCGGCGGCAAACACACGCCACACACCGTCTGGTTGGCCTGGTACTCCTTCCAGCCGCTGCCGGCCAGGTAACCCCGCACCACCGCTTCCACCGGCAGCGGCTTGAGCCGCTTGACCAGCATGGAGCGCCCACGTACCTGCGCCGCTTCGTCCGGCTCCACCACGCTTTCGGGTGCATCGCCGGTCAGGTGGTTGGGGCAAATGTGACCCAGCTTGTCGAACCAGAACAAGGCCATTCGGGTGAGCAGGGCCCCCTTGCCCGGGATGGGCTGGCCCAGCACCACGTCAAAGGCACTCAGGCGGTCGCTGGCCACCATGAGGATGCGGTCGTCACCGACCGCGTAGTTGTCACGCACCTTGCCGCGCGCGAGCAGGGGCAGGGAAGAAATGCTGGAGTTATGTACGGCTTGTGGTGGGAACGACATCCGCCGATTTTAGAACCCTCATCGCCGGGGACTACTGCACAACCTGCGCCAGTTCACCCCGCGCGTACTGTCCGGCCACCACCTGCAGGCTCTTGCCCTGGACCTTGCCACCCTGGCCTTCACAGCCAAACTCGACATAACGCTGTTTGCAGATTTGTTTGGCCGCTTCACGCGCCGGTTTGAGCCAGTCGCGCGGGTCGAACTTGTCGGGGTTCTGCGCCATGTATTTGCGTGCCGCGCCGGTCATGGCCAGGCGCACGTCGGTGTCGATGTTTATCTTGCGCACGCCGAACTTGATCGCCTTCTGGATTTCCTCCACCGGCACGCCGTAGGTTTCTTTCATGTCGCCGCCGTATTCGCGAATGATGGCCAGCAGGTCCTGCGGCACCGACGACGAGCCATGCATCACCAGATGCGTGTTGGGCAGGCGGCGGTTGATTTCCTTGATGCGTTCGATGGCCAGGATGTCGCCGGTGGGTTTGCGCGTGAACTTGTAGGCCCCGTGGCTGGTGCCGATGGCGATGGCCAACGCGTCAAGCTGGGTCCGGCGCACGAAGTCGGCCGCCTGCTCCGGGTCGGTCAGCAGCTGGTCCATGGTCATGGTGGCGTCGGTGCCGTGGCCGTCTTCCTTGTCGCCGCGCATGGTCTCCAGCGAACCCAGGCAGCCCAGCTCGCCCTCCACCGTGACGCCGGTGGCATGCGCCATGTCCACCACCTTGCGGGTAACCTCGACGTTGTAGTCGTAGCTGGCAATACTCTTGCCGTCGGCCATCAGCGAGCCGTCCATCATGACCGAGCTGAAGCCCAGGTTGATGGCGCCTTTGCACACGTCCGGGCTCTGGCCGTGGTCCTGGTGCATTACCAGGGGAATATGGGGATAACTCTCGATGGCAGCCAGTATCAGGTGTTTGATAAAGGCCTCGCCCGCGTATTTGCGGGCGCCGGCGCTGGCCTGCAGGATCACCGGGGCACCCACTTCGTCGGCGGCCGACATGACGGCCTGCACCTGCTCCAGGTTGTTGACGTTGAAAGCCGGAATGCCGTAGCCGTTGACGGCCGCATGGTCCAGCAGTTCGCGCATTGAAACGAGTGCCATGGTGAGAATCCCCAAGAGTTAGGCGTTGACGCTACGCTAGCCGGCGCACCTGCGGTAACCGGTCCGTAACTGCCTAAATTTTAGCCTGCGCGTGGTGGGCCGGCACGGCATGCCCCGTGTGGCACCGGGGCGTGTATCCTCCACAGCCTGTTCAGGCCCGATTTTCAAAGCACAGCGTCCATGTCCCGCCCCCTCTTCCTGCGGCTTTGCCTGTGGACCGCAGTTGCTTTTGTGCTCATCTGCGCCTGGGACCTGCTGGGCCTGGACCTGACCCTGGCCCGCTGGTCGGGCACTGCGACCGGCTTCCCGCTGCGCGACAACTGGCTGGCCTCGACGGTGCTGCATTCGGGTGCGCGGCGGCTGGCCTGGGCGTTGCAATTCGGGCTGGTGCTGGCGATCTGGTGGCCAGTGGGCGCATTGTGCCTGCTGACGCGGCGCGAACGCGTGCACATGCTGGCCGCTTCGCTGTTTGCGCTGGCGCTGGTATGGGTACTGAAGTCATGGAGCCAGACCAGCTGCCCCTGGGACCTGGCCGAGTTCGGTGGGGCGGCGGCGTATGTTTCCCACTGGACCTGGGGTATGGCGGACGGCGGCGAAGGCCGCTGCTTTCCTGCCGGGCATGCCTCGGCTGGATTCTGTTTCCTGTCCGGCTACTTCTGGCTGCGCGTCAAGGCGCCCAGAGCGGCAAACGCCTGGATTGCCGTGACGCTGCTGGCCGGCGCCGTGATCGGTGTGGCCCAGCAGGTGCGCGGTGCCCACTACATCAGCCACACCTTGTGGACCGCATGGTTGTGCTGGGCGGCGGCCGGCCTGGCCTACTGCGTGCTGGAGGCTAAAGCGATGCGTTCGGCGTGGAGGAGTTCCTGACCTTCATGCGGCCTTAATATTCGGGCGCCACATTACCGCTCAGGTCAACCTGAGGAGAAGTACCCCATGTCCGAATTCAATGCCGCTGTTTTTATGTGGCTCAATGCCACTGCGGCGTCGCCGGCATGGCTGGTGCCTTTGGCGCGTTTTGTCACGGTCGAGTTGCCGGAGTGGATGCTGGTGGGATCGGTGGCTGCCTTTCTGGTGGGAGACACGCGCGTGCAACGCTGCGTGCTGCGCATTGCGCTCGCCATGGTGCTGGCCTGGGTGTTTGCGCGCCTGGGGCAGTATCTGTTTCCGATGCCCCGGCCTTTTTCCCTCGGGATCGGAACGGCATGGATGGCCCATGCGGAATCGGCGGGTTTCCCAAGCACCCATGCCACGGTGGCATTTGCCTTTGCGGGCGCGGTGGCCTTGTCTACGCGGCGCTGGCCGAGCGGGCTGGCTGCCTTTGCGGTAGCAGCCGCCGTGGCATGGAGCCGGATTTGCCTGGGCCTGCATTTCCCGATTGACGTGGTGGCGGGGGCCCTTGTGGGCTGCGCCAGCGCCTGGCTCAGCGGTCTGGTGCCGTACGTTGTTCCCCGAATCCGGGTGGCGCTTTGACCGGAAACGCCGCGCCATTGACCACCAGCCACGACGCGGTCCGCGATCACATCAACCAGTGGCGACAAGAGGGGAGCGGAACTGGACCGCGACCCGTGCGGTTGGCGAGGTACACCCGTCCCAGCCTGTCGGTCACGCTTGGGCTGCTGCTGTTCGCGGCCGTCTGGCTGGCACATCTCTCCTCAACCAGCCTTTCACCGCCGACCGACAACATCGAGCAGTTGAACTGGGTTCATTCGCTGGAATGGGGCTACTACAAACACCCGCCTTTGCCAACCTGGCTGTTATGGGGACCGGTGCAACTCTTCGGTCTGAGCGCCTGGACAAGTTATGCCACCGGTACCGCTTTGAACCTGGCCGTCATGGGCGTGTTGTGGCGGCTGATGTCCCGGCTGCGGGGGATAAGGTTTGCCACGCTTGCCTTGCTCGCGGTGTTGTGCGTCACGTATTACAGCGCCGGACTGTACGCGTACAACCACAATACATTGCTCACGTTCTGGTCGACCGCCTGCGCCGCACTGTGCTGGCAGGCGTATAACAGCGCCCGCCTGCGTTGGTGGGCGCTACTGGGTTTGGCGCTGGGCCTGGGGATGGTTACCAAGTACCAGATTGTCGTGACGATGACTTCGGTTTTTGTGTTCTGGCTTACGCAGCGTGGATGGCGCGACGCACGCCAGCGTACCGGCCTGCTGCTGGCTGCCTTGCTTGCACTGCTTGTGTTCGTGCCACACCTGCAGTGGCTGCGCACCCACAACTTCGGACCCGTTGGATACGCCATCGAGTCGTCATTGGGCGCCCAACTGACCGCGGCAGAACGTGTCAGCGACGTTTTGAACTGGTTGGCCGATCAATTGCTCAACCGCGCCGCCGCCGCCTGGCTGATGTTGGCCGCAGTGCTGTACCTGAGCAAGGGCGCCGCGCCTCTTGAGCGGGGTGCAGGGTCGCCCTCACGTTCAGGGCACGGGGACGCCGCGGGTGCCCTGATCTTGTCCTGGGGTCTGGTACCGCTGTTGTTCATGCCACTGGTGGGCGCCATTACTGGCGCCACGCTGCAACTGCGGTGGGGTGCCCCGTTCCTGCTTTTCACGGTGCCCGCGGTCATGGAGTTGTTCGGCCGGCGGGTGCAGTGGTCGCGCGTGCGTTTGTCAAGTGCGGTACAGGTGTTTGCTGCCATTCAGGCCCTCCTGTTGCTGGCCAGTTATCTCACCTCCGCGTTTGGACCGGTATCGCTTCGTGACCAGCACTGGCGCAGCTTCGACAGCAAGGCGCTGGCCAGCGAGCTGGGGCCACGGCTGAATGCGGCGCTGGCGGGTCATGCGCTGTGCGTGGTGTCGGGACCCACGGCGCTGGCCGGAGCACTGGCGCTGCAGCTACCCGACCATCCACTGGTACTGATCGACGGCCGTTATGACCGCAGCCCGTGGCTGAGTACCGAACTTGCGCGACGTTGCGGTGTATTGGAACTCCAACTGGGTGGTGTCCTCGCCGGTGGCAGCCTGGCGGGGCCGCGGTTTCCGGGCCTGTGGTGGCGTGTCGTTCCACCGGCGGCTTCCTCGTCCGTGCCCGCGGTCTCGGTCTCGGGAAGGGTGGCGCCAGCCCCCAGCCAGGGGCACGCGTGACCGGCAGCCCGCGCAGCCCACGCCCGACCATCAGTTGCGTGGTGCCGGCGTTCAATGAAGCAGAAAACCTCGGGCCCCTGCTCGGCGAGCTCACCGTGCAACTGGCGCGGCAAAGCAGTCGCTGGGAGCTTATCGTTGTTGATGACGGCAGCCACGACGCCACCCCCGCGGCGATGGCGCCCTGGCTCACGCGTCCAGGCGTGCGCTATGTGCGGCTGTCGCGCAATTTCGGCAAGGAAGCGGCCTTGACGGCAGGTATCGACCGCGCTGTGGGCGACGTGGTTCTGCTGATGGACGCCGACCGCCAGCACCCGGTCGCGCTGGTGCCCGAGATGTTGGCGGCCTGGCACAAGGGCGCCGACATGGTGTGCGCGGCACGGACCTCGCGCGCTGACGAAGGCATCGCCAAACGGCTTGGCACGGCACTGTTTTACCGGCTCGTAAACCGGGACTCGGCAGTCCCTATTCCAATGGATGCAGGCGACTTCCGGCTGATGGACCGGCGCGTGGTCGACGCGATCAAGTCGTTGCCGGAGCGCAACCGCTTCATGAAGGGGCTGTACGCCTGGGTGGGCTTCAACACCGTCAGCATTCCCTACCTTCCGCATGAGCGCAGTTCCGGCACCAGCAAATTTTCGACGCGCCGCCTGGCCCGGCTGGCTTTTACCGGCGTCACCGCGTTCACCAATGCGCCGCTGCGCTGGTGGAGCGCCCTGGGCGCGGCGATTGCGACCGTTGCCCTCGCCTACGGTTGCTGGATTGTGATCGAGCATCTGCTGTACGGCGTCAGCGTGCCTGGCTGGGCCACGCTGGTGGCCGGCATGATGTTCCTGAGCGGGGTGCAGTTGTTGTCGATCGGCATTCTTGGCGAATACGTGGGCCGCATCTTCGACGAGGTCAAGCAACGGCCCATCTACCTCGTGGGCCTGGAGGCCGGCCAGGGTGCCATCGGTCTGCCCGCCGCACCGCGGCGGGTCAGCGAAAGCTCCACCACCGGTTGATGCAGAAGGTCAGCACCAGGCTCAAGCCAGTGGCAAGTACCTGCGCCGCCAGGTAGTGCAGGCCCAGCCGGACACCAAGCCCGACCACGGCCATGCCCAGCAGCAGGCCCACCAGCGCGGTGGCCTGAAAGCGCGGCCAGGACGCCCGCACGGCGCCACGGTGGGCAAAAGTGAACCGGCGGTTGCCGAAGTAAGCCAGTTGCGCGCCCACGGCGGCCCCGAGGCCCGACCCCCACCATGCCGGCCAGCCGCCGTATTCGACACACAGCACCAGCACCAGGTAGTGAACGGCCGTGGCGATGGCGCCAATGGCGGTGTAGCGAAGAAACTGCGGCATGGGTGGGGTGCCCCGTGCTTCACGGACAGGCGTGCGCAGGCGCGCGCCACAGCTCCGTACCCTGGAAGCCCATGACACGCGTGACGCCTGGCAGCGCGGCCAGTCGCGGCGCCTCGCCGGGCCGCAGTACGAACCAGACCGTGCCGGCAGCTCCACATAACAAGGCATCGAGCCGGTCCAGCGGCCGCAACACGGCCCGGCCAAGAGCGGGGTCGAAACGCGCCGCATCAAACAGCTCCTTGCGCCAGTTGTCATGCTGTGGCAGACCAGGGTCGCCCCAGTTGCTGGCAATGGTGACCGGCTGCTGAAGGCGGGCATAAAACGGCACGTCGTAGAAGTAGTCGTCCACCATCACCACCCGGTCCAACGCAGTGATCCGCTCGGCCAGCGCGAGCGCCACGGCGCGGTTCGACTTTGGGGCCTGCCAGGCCAGGCCGCCCACTATGGCCACGCAGGCCAGGGCCGAGCCCGCCACCAGCGCGTACAGCAGCCGCTTGCGGGTGTGTGCAAGCGCCAGGGCCAGCAAGACACACCACGGCGCCAGCGCAGGCAACACGTAACCTACCAGCTTGGAGCTGGGAATGGAGAAAAACCCGACCACCGCAATCACCCACCAGAGGTACAAGCCCGGACGTGCACCGGGCCCGGCCCACGCAGTGCGCAGCGCCCGTGGCAACCACAGGCTCCAGGGCAGGGTGAGGGCCGGCAGAACCGCCATGAAGAACCAGAACGGGTAGACGTTGTTGAAGGTAGCCTGCGCAAAACGGCGGAAGTGCTGCTCCATAAAAAAGTAATCGTAGAAGCCGGGAAACTTTGCCTGCACGGCAACAAACCACGGTGCCGCCACCAGCGCAAAAACCAGCAGACCGAGCGGGTGCAACAGACCCAGCAACTGGCGCCAGCGCCCCTGCACAAGCAGCCAGGGGCCGAGCACCAGGGCCGGCAATACGACGCCGATCAAACCCTTGGCAAGCATCGCCAGCGCGCACAACGCGGCGCCAGCCGCCAGCCAGTCGGGCTGGACTTGCGGTGGCTGCTCGACGGCGCGCAGCAGCGCCAGCACGGCAGCCGTGATCAGGCCCGCCACCAGCATGTCGTGGTTGGCGTATTGCGCGCTCACGAAAAACAGCGGACAGGTCGCCAGCACCAGCAGGGCCGTTGCCGCGACCCGTGGGCCGTGCCAGCGGCGCAGCGCGAAGAACAGGCTTGCGCCCATCAGCCAGCCACCCAGCATGGCGCCGATACGCGCCGCAAAGGCATTCAGGCCAAACAGTTGCATGGCCGCCATGTCCAGCCAGTAGAACAAAGGCGGCTTGTGAAAAAAAGGCAGGCCGTTGAGCGTGGGCACCAACATGCCACCCGACAGCATCTCGCGCGCCACATTGGCATAACGCCCCTCGTCCGGCAGCAGCAGGGGGCGCATCCCAAGTGTTGCCAGCAGCCACAGCGCCAGCAAACCAAGCAGCCATGCGGGGGATTCGAAGCGTGCCGCAGCCGGACGACGTCGGCTCCCCATGGTGGATAAGGGGTCCGGCATGCGGCCTTACCGGGACTGCTTGCGTTCCGGCAGCGAGAACGTAAATCCGGCGTCGGATGCCAGGCGCAGGTACAGGCCGACAATCCACAGCAGGCTCAGGCCGATGACGGCGTCGCGGGTGGCCGAGTTGACGAGTGCGCTGAACGTCAGCGTCAGGGCCGCCACAAAGGCCAGGCGCCCCGTGAGGTCCTGCCTGCGCCAACCCACGTAACAGGCCGCCAGCATGATGGCCAGCCAGCACAACGCGCCTGGCACGCCGGCCTGCGCCCCCATCCACAGCAGGTCGTTATGCGGCATATTGAGGTCGGCCAGCAGCGGCGGCACACGTTTTCTCCACTGGTCGTTCCAGCCGCCAATGCCCCATCCCATCCAGGGCCGCTCGGCGATCATCTCGGTCGTATAGCGGATCATTTGCGAGCGGATATTCCAGCTGCCCATGCTGGCTTCACCCGCCGCCGCACGCCGTATTTCGCCGACACCTTGCGCCAGCGGTGCCTGGACCGCCGGTACCGTGGCAAGCAGAGCCACGCCCGCCAGCAGGACGGCAACCACAAAACCCAGCAGCTTGAGCTTGTGCTGGCGCCACTGGTGGGCAGCAGCGGCCAGCAGAGCACCCAGCACGGCCAGCAGGGCGGTGCGATTGGGCAGGACAAAAACCAGCACGGCCAGCAGCGCAAGCGCGACCCCCATGGAGGCCAGTCTTACGCGCCCCGTGGTGGACAACGCAATAACCAGCATCGAACCGGCCACCACGCAAAACAGCAGGGCGTTGGAAATGGATTTGTTGCCCGCGTAATGCAGCAGGTTGCGCCAGACGGGAAACTCCGGCAGCCCCAGAGCCTTGTGCGCAAAAATCACCAGCAGGCTGAAAACCACGGCGACCGCAAAGCTGCGCAGGGCCCAGCTGGCTTCTTCCACCGTCAAGGCAAGCGCCAGTGTGAGTGTGAGCACTATGCGCAGCCCGTGCCAGAGGTTCGAGGCTGTCTCCGCATACAGCGCGGATTGAAGCGCCAGCACCACCGCCGTCCAACCCAGGTAGATCGCCAGCGGCCAGAAAAGCAGGTGCCGCCTGACCCGCTGCCAGCGCGCCATCCGGTCACCCTGAATCGACATACACATAGCCAACGCAAAAAATGCCAGATAGTTCATCCCCACCGGCATGAACACCACGAAGCTCCAGAACAGCGCGGTGTAGCGCACCAGGAAGTTGGAACTCATTTGCACCAGGAGACGCGGCCAACGACCATGGGCCGGAGCAAGCCCTAGGCCACCTGGCATATCTTGAGCATATTGGTGCCCCCCGGCGCGCCCATGGGTTCACCACAGGTGATGGCGTACACATCACCGCTTTGCACAATGCCGCGCTTCTTCAGATGGCCCTCGGCTTCCACCAGGGCAGTATCCCGGTCCGCGCTGGAATCCATCAGCAGCGGGCGCACATTGCGGTACAGGGCCATCTTGCGTTGCGTGGCCACCCGCGGGGTGAGCGCATAAATCGGCACCTGTATCAGGTGGCGGCTCATCCACAGGGCCGTGGACCCGCTGTCGGTCATCGCGACGATGGCCTTGGCGCCCAGATGGTAGGCGGTAAAAAGCGCACCCATGGCGATCGACTGGTCGATGCGGCCAAAGGTCTTGCCCGTGAAATCGGCGTCGAGCTTGGCCACGTCATGCCCTTCGGCGGCATGGCAAATCTTGGCCATTTCCACCACGGTCTCGAGCGGGTATTTGCCGGCGGCCGTTTCCGCCGACAACATGACGGCATCGGTGCCGTCGAGCACCGCATTGGCCACGTCGCTGACCTCGGCACGCGTCGGCACCGGGTTGGTAATCATGGACTCCATCATCTGGGTGGCCGTGATCACCACCTTGTCGTGTTCGCGCGCCATCTTGATCATGCGTTTTTGCAGAGCCGGCACGGCGGCGTTGCCCACTTCGACCGCCAGATCACCGCGCGCCACCATGATGCCGTCGCTGGCCAGCAGGATTTCAAGCAGCTTCGGAATCGCCTCGGCGCGTTCGATCTTGGCAATCAGACCGGGTCGGTGGTTGAAGTCCGCCGCCGCCACATTGCACAACTGGCGCGCCATCTCCATGTCGGTCGCGTTCTTCGGGAAACTCACCGCTACGTAGTCGGCCTGGAAAGCCATCGCGGTGCGGATGTCGTCCATGTCCTTGGCGGTCAGCGCGGGTGCCGTCAAACCCCCGCCCAGTTTGTTGATGCCCTTGTTATTGGACAACTCGCCACCGAGCTTTACGGTGGTGTACACCGCCTCGCCCTTGACCGCATCCACCGTGATCACGATCAACCCGTCGTTGAGCAGCAGCACGTCGCCGGCTTTGACCTCGCGCGGCAGCGACTTGTAGTCCAGACCCACCCCATTGACGTCGCCGAGTTCGGTGCGCGCCGCATCCAGCACGAACTTGGCGCCCGGCTCCAGCATGACCTTGCCATCGGCGAACTTGCCGACCCGGATCTTGGGGCCTTGCAGGTCGGCCATGATGGCCACTTCGCGCCCGGCGCGTTGTGCCGCCTCGCGCACCAGCCGCGCCCGGTCGATATGGTCCTGCGCCTTGCCGTGGCTGAAGTTCAGCCGCACCACGTTGACCCCGGCACGAATCATCTGCTCCAGCAGGGCCGGGTCGCTCGATGCCGGGCCCAGGGTTGCAACAATCTTGGTGGCGCGACGCAGTGCCATGGGAAGTCTCCTTGTAGGTGTAGTGACCCGCATTTTCCCATGCGGGGATTACCGGCCGGTTACCGCGTGGGACGCGGGGGGTCGGAAAGATTCGCCAGCGCTCAACCGTTGGCGCGTCGGGCGAGGATCTCGAACGCGGGCAGCGTCTTGCCTTCCAGCACTTCCAGGAAGGCGCCGCCCCCGGTGGAGATGTAACCTATCTTCTGCTCGATGCCGTATTTGGCGATGGCGGCCAGCGTGTCGCCGCCGCCCGCGATAGAGAACGCCGCGCTGTCGGCAATAGCATGCGCGATCACCTTGGTGCCCGCCTCGAAAGCCGGAAATTCAAACACACCCACCGGCCCGTTCCAGACTATGGTGCCGGCCTGGCGCAACTGCTCCGCCAGGCGCTTCGCGGTCTGCGGACCGATGTCCAGAATCAGGTCGTCATCGGCCACATCGGTCGCCGCCTTGATGGTGGCTGGCGCATCGGCCTTGAATTCCTTGGCGGTGACAACGTCGGTCGGTATGGGTACGGCCGCGCCGCGCGCGCGCATGGCCTCGATCACCGCCCGGGCCTCGTCCAGCAAGGCGGGCTCGGCCAGGCTCTTGCCTATTTTCAGCCCTGCCGCGAGCATGAAGGTGTTGGCGATGCCACCCCCCACAATCAGCTGGTCCACGTTGTTGGACAGGCTTTTGAGTATGGTCAGTTTGGTTGAAACCTTGGAGCCGGCAACGATCGCCACCAGCGGGCGTTTGGGCGCCGTAAGCGCCTTGGTGATGGCGTCGATCTCGGCCGCCAGCAAGGGGCCGGCGCAGGCCACCGGCGCGAACTGCGCAATGCCATAGGTGCTGGCCTCGGCCCGGTGCGCGGTACCGAAGGCATCGTGTACAAAAATATCACACAATGCCGCCATCTTGCGCGACAACTCCTCGCTGTTTTTCTTCTCGCCCTGGTTGACCCGGCAGTTCTCCAGCATCACCAGCTGGCCGCCCGCCAGCGCGTGGCCATCGACCAGAACGCCATCGACCCAGTTGGCGACCAGGGGCACGTCCCGGTCCAGCAATTCGCTCAGGCGCCGGGCCACCGGGGCGAGCGAGTCCCGCGGCGTAAACACACCTTCAGTCGGGCGCCCGAGGTGCGACGTGACCATCACGGCCGCGCCGGCGTCCAGCGCCATGCGGATACACGCGACCGAGGCGCGGATACGTGTGTCTTCGGTGATGTTGCCGGCGGCGTCCTGCGGCACATTGAGGTCGGCACGGATAAAAACCCGCTTGCCGGCGGCTTTGCCCTGGGCACACAGGTCGGAGAATCGGATGAAGTTCATGGACGGTGCGGGCGGTTGGTAAAGAGGCCCGAATTGTAGGTGTCAGCGGCAGGACGCGAACCAGTCCAGCTCGGGCTTGTAGAGGCTGGTCCGCAGGTTGAGCAGGCCCAGCATGGTGTGAAAGAGATTGTCGTGCGACAGCGCCTGCGCAGCGTGTTGCTGCAGGCAGTCCATGGACACGCCGCTGCGTTTTTGCATGGCGCCCGAGAGCCAGCTGACCATAGGCACGTGGGTCTGGAAATCGGGCGCTATCGCGTACGGCAGGCCATGCAGGTACAGGTTGTTCTCGCCCAGCGACTCTCCATGGTCCGACACATAAAGCATGGCGCTGTCCACATTGCCCTGCCGGCTCTTCTGGTCCAGCCAGCGCACGGTGCTGGCCAGCATATGGTCGGTGTACAGCAGCGAGTTGTCGTAGGCGTTGACCAGTTGTTCGCGCGGGCAATCCTGCAGCGTATTGCTGGCGCATTCGGGCAGGAATTTCTTGTACGCAGGGGACGAACGCCGGTAATAGGCGGGCCCGTGGCTGCCCATCTGATGCATCACCACCACCACACCCCGCGCACGACGCGCCGGGTCCAGCGCCGCGATGCGTTCGTCCAGGCCCTGCAGCATGACCTCGTCCAGGCATTCACCGTCGGAGCATAAACCGGGGATCTCCAGCGTGCGTGTGATCACCTGGCCGACACGTTCACACACGCCTTTGCAACCCGACTGGTTGTCCAGCCACAACACGGCCAGGCCAGCACGCTGCAACACGTCGAGCAGGTTCTCGAACGGCTGGTTGCCGGCCTCGTAGTCGCGCTTGCCCTGGTGGGAGAACATGCATGGCACCGAGGCTTGGGTATTGGTGCCGCAGGAGCGCACGGCGCTGTAGTAGGTCAATCCACCGGAGGCCTTGAGTTGCTCCAGTTCCGGGTTGGTAAGGCGGCCATAACCGCCCAGCGAAAAATTGGCGGCGCGGGCGGTTTCGCCGACCACCAGCACAACCAGCGGCGTGCGCTTCTGGCCGGCGTAACTGGGCCCCAGGCGTACGTCCTCCCCTATCGCCTGCAGTGACCGGCGCGCGCGCGGCAGCTGGTCGGCCAGCAGTTTGCCGCTGCCGTAGAGGACGTTGAGCGGATTGACCAGGTAACGCACCTCCTTGTGGTTGCGCATCAGCGTGGCCAGATCCTGGTACACAGCCATGGTCAGCAGCGCCAGCACCAGCAGCGCGCCCAGCAAGGTCAACAGATTGCGCCAGGTCTGCGCCCACAAGGGCCGCTGCAGGACCTGCTGGCGCAGCAACCACGCCCCTGGAATCAGCGCGATGAACACGAAACTGACGCCCAGCCGCCACGACAGCAGGTCGCGCACTTCGCGCGCATCGGTGTTGAACACGTTGGCCATCATGGTGCTGTCGATCACCACGCTGTACTGCAGCATGAAGTAGGTGCTCATGGCCGCCGCGACCAGCAGCAGCAGCAGTACCGGCTTGACGGCGCGCCGCCAGGCAAGCCAGCTCAGCAGCACCGTCAGTGCCGCCGCGATCCATGCCGCCAGCCCGAGCGCGAACAACAAGCCGCGCCAGCCCGCGTTTTCGGGCAAGGCCCACACGGCCATCCACAGCGGCACATTGCCCGCCAATGCCAGCCAGCAGCTCAACAGCAGCACCAGGCTGCCGGGTGCCCAGGCGCGCGGCTTGCGCAAGCCGACCGGCGGCTCGTGGGCTGGTTTGCCGGCGCGGGAAGTCATTGCGGGCACATTACATCACCACCCCATTGCAAGGTGCAGCGGCAGGTAGACGGACATACCGGCCACGATGGTGAACAACACGTCCCTGCGCCAAAAATAGGCCAGCGCACCCGCGGCTGCCGAGAACAGCCGTGCGTCCTGCCAGGTACTGACGAGGTGCCCCTGCGTGCTCACTACCTCCGGCAATACGACCGCCGCCAGCGCCGCGATGGGCGCGTACTGCAAGCCGCGCTGGGCCCAATGCGGCAGGCTCCAGGGCTTGCCGGAGATCAGAAAAAAGCCGCGTGCCACGACCGTGACCACGGCCAGGCCCACGATCACCGCGACCGTATGCAAGTCGATGTCGGTCACGGTGTGGCGCCCCCTGGCATCTGGCGCTTTTCCAGTGCTAGACACAGGACCACGGCCACCGCGATAGCGGCCACGATGTTGAGCTTGAGCGGCAGGCCATAGGCAGCGACGCCAACGGCGCCGGCCACGCCCGCTGACACCAGGCGCAACCTCGTCGTGGCCAGCGAACACAGAATGCCCACCAGACACAGGATGCCCGCAAACCCCAGCCCCCAGGCCCGCGGAATGAAGTTGGCCAGCGCTACGCCCATTACGCTGGAGCCGACCCAGGAGCACCAGTTGGCTAAGTCATTGCCCGACAGGTAGGCTTCCTGCGCGGCACGGCCTCGCGCATCGGCGGCCGGATGCGAAAACCGTCGCGTGAACAGCACATAACTCATATCGGCGGTCAAATAGCCGTGCACCAGCCGCTCCCACCTCGGCAGATGCGCCAGGTAGGGCCGCAAATGCAGGCTGAAAACCACGAAACGCAGGTTCACGCAGAAACCCGTGGCCAAAATGATCCAGATCGGCGCGCCCGCAATCAACAGCGGGATCGCCGCAAGTTGCGAGCTGCCGGCAAACACCAGCACGGCCATGAGCAGCGACTCGACCACGCCCATGCCAGACTTGACCATGGCCACGCCGGTCATCAAACCCCAGGCCACGATACCGGGGGCAAGGCGGCGGAAGTCTCGCAAGCCGGCTTTGAACTCCGGGTGCGTGTAATTGGCGCGGCGAAGAAACATCAGGCGTTTGCCGTGCCAGCCGGGCCGAAGCACATGCCGGGACGCAGTGTGGCTCCGCGCAGGAACGCGGCCATATCCATGCGTTTGCCACCTGAGCGCTGCAACTCGCGCAGCCGCAACACGCCCTGGCCGCACGCAACATCCATGGCGCCCGGATCGACGGCCAGAATGGTTCCGGCCGGCGCATTGTGTGGGGCGGTTGGAGCTCCAAGCTCGGAGCGCCAGAGCTTCACGACTTCGCCACCGAGTGTGGACCAGGCCCCGGGCGCGGGGTTGAATGCACGGATGCGGCGCTCGATCAGTTGCGCGCTCGAGGTCCAGTCGGCTTCAGCATGCTGCTTTTCCACCTTGTGGGCATAAGTGACGCCGACCTCCGGCTGCTTGCGCGCCACGCTCCGCCCCTGCGCTGCCTGCTCGAGCACGCGGACAATCAGATCGGCCCCCAGTGCCGCCAGCTTGTCATGCAGGCTGCCGGTGGTGTCGGCGGCCGGCCCGGTGTGCTGGATATCCAGGGCCTGGGCCAGCAACATATCCCCGGTATCCAGGCCCGCATCCATTTGCATGATGGTGACGCCGCTCTGCGCGTCCCCGGCCTCTATCGCCCGGTGGATGGGCGCCGCGCCGCGCCAGCGTGGCAACAGGGAGGCGTGGATATTCAGGCAACCCCAGCCCGCGCCACGCGCCGATGGGCTTTGCATCAGGTCGAGCACCCACTGCGGCAGGATCAGGCCATAGGCGGCCACCACCATCACCTGCGCCCGCGCGTCCGCAATCGCCCGCCGCGCGGATTGCGCATCCTGCGCGAACCGCCCATCCAGGCGCAGGCTGCGCGGCTGGGCCACCGTGATGCCCTGTTCGCACGCGAATGTCTTGACTGGCGACTGGTGTAATTTCATACCGCGCCCGGCTGGCCGATCCGGCTGGGTCAACACCAGAGGCACGTCAAAACCCGCTGCATACAGGGCCCGCAATGCAGTGCCCGCAAACTCGGGCGTGCCCGCGAAAATAAGCCTCAATCGCGCTCCTCGCGTTGCAGTTTGCGCATTTTGGTCTTGATCCGGTTGCGCTTTAGCGGCGACAGGTACTCGACAAACACCTTGCCCATCAGGTGGTCCATCTCATGCTGGATACAAACCGCCAGCACCCCCTGGGCCTCGATGGTGCGGGATACACCGTCACGGTCCAGCGCATTGAGCTTGATGGCATCAAAGCGTTCCACGCCGTCGTAGATGCCGGGCACCGACAGGCAACCCTCTTCGTTTACGTGTTTTTCCGCACTGGTCCATATGACGGTGGGGTTGACCAGCACCAGCGGCTGGTCGCGTGACTCCGAGACATCAATCACGATCAACCGCTCGTGCACGTCGACCTGGGTCGCCGCCAGCCCGATGCCTTTGGCCTCGTACATGGCCTCCAGCATGTCGCCAATCAGCGTCTTGATGCGCGCGTCCACCTCCCGCACCGGCTTGGCAACCTGGTGCAATTTTGGATCGGGGTAACAAAGAATGCGCAACATTGCCATGAATTCTCTTGAAAGATGTCGTTATTTTCGCTACTTTTTAGCCCGCCGGCATTGGCTGGCAACAGAAAACGTTGCCCAATCAAGGACTTGAGCGCAAAATCGTGCGTGAATTATCAAGATTTCTCCGGGCTGGCCATGGGATGCCAACCAGCTCGGGGCGGCCTTCAGGGGCGACCACAATGCAGCAAGAAATGACCACAAGCACTTCGGCGAGAACGAAATTTGCGCTGGCGGCACTGGCCGCGGCGGCAGTCAGCCTGATCGGCGCTCCAGGCTTGGCGCAGAACCTGCCCGTCACGCCCGGCCAGCGGGCAGTGGCGACACAGGTCGCGCAGGCCGGGGTGCCTTTGAGCGAGCTTGCCGCCAACGCGCCCGACAGTTACATGGTCAAGTCCGGCGACACCTTGTGGGCGATTTCCGGCCTGTTCCTGAAAAGCCCCTGGCGCTGGCCCGAGTTGTGGGGCATGAACCTTGAAGAGATCAGGAACCCGCATCGGATTTACCCCGGGCAACAGCTCTATCTTGAGAAGACCAAGGATGGCCGCGCGATGTTGCGCAGCGCCCGGGCAGCAGTGGATGCCGCGCCGACCGAGACAGTTCGCGTATCGCCCAGAACCCGTTACGAGAACCTCGACAACGGTGCGCTGCCGGCGCTGAAGTCCAGCGTCATAGAGCCATTTCTGGCCGAACCCATCATTGTGGATGAAGGTGGCCTGCTGGCCGCGCCGCGCATCGTCGCGGCCCTGGATGGACGCGTGTTGCTGACCCGTGGAGACCGCGCCTACGCCCGCGGAAACACCGGTATGCCTCTGCTGGATGCGCCCGGAAAACAGCAGGAGTTCCGCATCTTTCGTAACGCCACGCCTCTCAAGGACCCGGTCAGCGGCGAGGTGCTGGGTTATGAAGCGCAATACGTCGGCAAGGCCTTGCTGGTTCGCAGCGAGACCGCACAAACGGTCTCCGGCAAAGACGGCAAGCAATCCACCGAAATTACGCCGGCGACGATAGACATCGTGGGCGCCAAGGAGGAGATGCGTGTCGGTGATCGCTTGGTGCCCGAGCCGGAACGCGAACTGCTCAACTACACGCCGCGTGCGCCCAGCGGCCCGGTGGATGGGCGTATCGTTTCTGTCTATGGCAGCGCCGTGGTGAACGCGGCACAGAACCAGGTGGTCGCGATCAACCGTGGCAAAAAAGACGGCATGGAGCGCGGTTTCGTGCTTGCCATTCTGAAAGACGGTGAACGCATGGTGGACAAGACCGACCTGGCCAAGCCCCTCTTGAAGCTGCCCGACGAGCGCAACGGGCTGCTGATGGTCTTTAGGACTTTTGATCGGTTGTCCTACGCTTTGGTGCTGGATATCACCAGCGGCGTAAAAGTCGGCGACCGGCTCACCAACCCGCGTTGAGCCGGGCGGTATCCGGTTGCGCTGGCAGGCAGGAATGCGGGTTGCGTCCATGGCCTTTCAAAATACGGTGAATCCGGCGTTCACCTCAACGGGTTGACACCCTCCTCCTTGCGTGGATCGCGAAGAACTCGCCCTATGGCTGCGTTTGACGCTGACACCGGGTGTCGGCAATGATGCAGCACGCAAACTGTTGGCGGCATTTGGGCCGCCAGAAGAAATTTTTCGCCAATCGGCCGCCGCGTTGGCACAAGTCGCAAGCGCGGCGCAGGTGGTGGCTCTGCGCGCCGCGCCTGCCGAGCTGGAGGCCCTGGTCGCGGCGACCTGGAACTGGCTGCAGCCGCCTGCGATGCACGAGCAGCAGGTCTCCAGTCGGCGCATCCTTACCCTGGGTGACGCTTGCTACCCAACTGCGCTGCTGGAGATAAGCGATCCACCACTGGTGCTGTACCTCCGGGGTGAGCCCATGGACAGGCACAGCATCGCCCGCAGCATCGCCATCGTCGGCAGCCGCAATCCAACGCCCCAGGGGGCTTCCAACGCCCGCCAATTTGCCAAGGCGCTGGGCCAGGCCGGGCTGACCGTCGTGTCCGGCCTGGCGCTCGGGATTGACGCCGCGGCCCATGAGGGCGCGCTGGAGGCTGGTGCGGATGACGAACCACAACACCTCGCCACTATCGCAGTTGTCGGTACCGGACTTGACCGGGTCTATCCCAAGCGCCACCTCGACCTGGCGCACCGCATCGCCAGGCGTGGGCTGCTCATCAGCGAATACCCGATTGGCACGCCACCGCTGGCGCACAATTTCCCGAAGCGCAATCGCCTCATCGCCGCTCTGTCCAAAGGCACTCTGGTGGTCGAAGCAGCATTGCAATCGGGCTCGCTGATCACCGCCAGGCTGGCTGCGGAGCAGGGGAAAGAGGTGTTCGCTATTCCCGGCTCCATCCATTCGACCCAATCGCGCGGATGCCACGCATTGATCAAACAAGGCGCCAAACTGGTGGAGTCGGCGCAGGATGTGCTGGAAGAGATTCAGTGGGGCCTTGCCGGCACTACACCGGCTGCTGCGGACACCGCCAGCGACACTGGGGACGTCCTGCCACAGGATGCCGCCAATGGCCTGCTCCAAGTGCTCGGGTTCGATCCGGTAAGCCTGGACGCACTGCAGGCACGCACCGGCACGGATACTTCCAGGCTGCTGGCGCAATTGATGGCGCTGGAACTTCAGGAACTGGTAGCCCGGCTGCCCGGCGGTTTGTTCCAGCGTCTGATGAAAGCTTGAGCCGCTCCCGGCCCAGTTGCCGGGCGGCACCCACCACGAGGCGGCAGAGACAAAATTTCTGCGCTATATTGCTGGCATGTTCGAAGTGCTGGTGTTCGTCTACGAAAACTACTGGAGAGGCGATGCCTGCCCGCAGTGGGAACACCTGGAACGCAAGTTAAGCGCAGTTGGTTTCGAAGCCCAGGAAATCAGCGAAGCCTTGGCCTGGCTCAGTGGTTTAAGCGTCGCGACGCGCAATACGGATCTCGCGCAGACCGGCAAAGCGCCTGAGACCGGTGCCCACCTCATACCCGTTGCCGCGCTCGGACAGTCTCCCGGCAGCATGCGTATTTATTCGGTTGCGGAGCAGTACCGGCTCGGGTCCGAATGCCTGGGTTTTATCACTTTCCTGGAGTCGGCAAACTTCTTGCCGGCACCTATGCGCGAGATCGTGGTGGACAGGGCCATGGCGTCCAACGCGGACACGCTGTCCCTGGAAGACATCAAGATAATCGTGCTGATGGTTTACTGGAGCTTTGGCGAAGAGCCCGACGCACTGGTCCTCGACGAATTGTGTGACGACGCCAGCGACCGCGTGGCCCATTAGCGGCCCGGCAACACTCTCAACCCAGGAGGCGTTCCGGATTAGCCTCAAGCTTGGCCAAAGCATCGCGGGTTGCGCGCACGGTCAAGGCTTCTTCTTCCTGCGGCAATAACAGGCCCGCCTGCAGGTAGGCCGCGAGCCGCCCCGCCTGGATCAGATAACTGTGGCCATCGACGGATGCAAACAGGTGCAGTTGCTTTCGCTCGCTGCGCCAGGCGAACTGCACTTTGGTGACGCGTCCGTTGTGGTCCAGCGTGAACCATGCGCCCAGCTCAAGCTCCTGCGCCCACGCCAACATGGCATTGGTAGGCTTGGAGCCGCCATTCGCCACTACATCGATCGTCGCCGGGTCAATGCCCAGCATCAACTCGATGCTCTCGGCGTCCAGCGGCAGATCGCCCATACCGTCTTCGCTGACAAAATCTTCCAGATTCACCAGGCGTTTGGCCATCGCCTCAATCTGCGCCGCGGGAATGGCCTGCGTCTTGGACAGGAAGGCATCGGCCAGCGTGTCGCTGACCGTCTTGATGTGGATATCTTGCTGGCTCGGCGCCATGCCCAGCAGCGTCATGCCGGCACGCAGGCGCTGCAGCAATTTGGGTAGGTCCTGTATTACGCGGGCGCGGTCACTGCGGTTGGGTTTGGCGCTGGCAGACCAGACCAAGTCGGTCGAAGTCTTCTTAAGCTCGAGCGTTTCCGCGTGTTGCGGGCCTTTACGAACCGCCGCCACTGCCAACACCTCGGCCCACACCTTGAATAGAAAGGTGCGGATCTCCTCGCGCACCGGAATATCCTTGAGCATGTTGCGCATCTCGATCGTGTACTGGATCGTGAGCGTTTCTTTTTGTTCGACTTGCTGCGCCACACTGGCTACTTTTTGCGCAGCACCACTGCCCGTAAGAAATTTTTGCAGGAACTTCTGAAACTCGGCGTACACCAGTTCGAATACGCGTTTGCCAGTCTCAGGGTACTGCTCGATCACCTGCACCACCCGTTTAATTTCTTTCTCCAGGGCGCCGCCCGCGATACCGCTGGCGTCAAAGCCCATAACGCAAGAGCCCATGCGATCTATCAGCTGACGGGCGGGATGGCTCGCAGTACCAAAAAAGTCCGGCTCCGCCAGCGCTACCCGCAACACCGGCATCTGCAGGCGCGCAAACCATACCCGGATTCCCGGCGGGATACGTTCTTCCTGGAGGATGGCCTGAAACATCAGAGCCACAATTTCGATGGTCGCTTTCTCGCCCTTGGTCTCAGCCTTTTTCTTGAGCTCGGTAGTTTGCTCGCGCAGGCGACCCGCAACCCGCGCCACACCGGCCGGACTGTAGTCGTCGTCGATCATCGTGCCGGAACCAACGTAGGCAGCACTCTCCCCACGAACTGCCATTGCCGCGGCAAGTGCAGGCGAAGCCGGCTCGTACGATGTGGCGTCAAACTCCGGCCCGACACGGCCGACCAGCAAACGCTTGAGCTGGCCCAGAACACCCTGTGCACGGCTTCGCGCCCGCGCCAGCGGCGTTGCGGAAGTCATCATGCGGGTCTCATCCTGGGCGTGGGCGTGGGCATGCGGTAACTCGGGACCTCCCCGCCCTGCCCCGCGCGGCGCGGGCGCTGCGCCGCCAAACGCCAGAGCACCGGCGCCGGTGTCCATGGACGGGTCCGCATAACGGGGCGAGCGCGTGTCGGGCCCGCCACCGGAGACCGAGGGCGGGCCCCCCTGCAATGCCGCATCACGCATGCTGTTGGGCGTCGCTCCGCCAGCATGCCTTTCTCCGCCACTCGTGGCAAAGCCGCCCTGACTGCTGACGCCGTGGTATCCGCTATGCGTGGCTTCAGAAGGCGGCCTGGAAATTGGCCTGGAACCGCCTGCCACAGGAGTTGCCCGCCGGACGCGATCCTTCAACTCGATCGTCGGCATGATGCCCTGCTCGATAAGGAACTGGTTGCCCTTGCTGTAAGCCTGTTTGAGCCGTTCGGACAACAGCCCCTGCACTACGTCGTTCACCAAAGGCCAGCTACCGCTGGGCATGCCAGTCGCAGCCCACTGCTCAACCATGGCCAAAACCAGCACCTCGGGGCGCAGAATGTCGTGCCGGTCAAGGTCTTCCGAGTTTTCCAGATATTTGATGCGCAGGCGTAAATCGTCGAGTTCCGCGCTGACCTTGTCCATCACCCGCAACACCAGCCGGGACGCCAGAATCTTGTTTTCCACCACTTCGGTTCCAACCAGCTGCAGCATGTCGATGTCCTGCAGGGCAGTCTTGGCAAACGCGGCTGGCGGCTGCAAAGCCTTTTGCCAGCCCGCGGTCGTCGCGTCGCGCCAGCTCTGCTTGGTGCGTTGGTAAAAAGTCCACGCATCCCGCCGAACCTGCATCTCGCGTGATGGCACCGCTTCATTGACAAGTACCGAGAGTCGCTCCTGCACCGCCGACACGACTTCGGTCATCGCCCGCCCCGCGTCGGCCAAGAACCGCTCGCGCGTTTCGCCGGCCAGCCGACCGCGTTGGGCAGAGGATGGTCTTGCCGCCATGGATCAGCGCCCGGTCAAACGGTCGCCCCGGCATTCGGGTCGTTGGGATCAACACCTTTCTGGGGGGAGCCCTTGACCATGTCGTCACGCTTGATGCCCAGCCACATGGCAATGGCAGCGCCTACAAACACCGAAGAGTAAATGCCGAAGCAGATGCCGATAGTTAGTGCCAGCGCAAAATAGTAGAGCGTTGGACCGCCGAAAAAAAGCATTGACAAGACCATGATCTGGGTAGAGCCGTGTGTGATGATAGTACGACTGATGGTGGATGTGATCGCATTGTCAATAATTTGGACAGTGTTCATCTTGCGATAGCGCCGGAAATTCTCGCGAATTCGGTCAAAGATAACGACCGACTCATTCACCGAATAACCCAGCACTGCCAGCACGGCGGCCAGCACCGCCAACGAAAACTCCCACTGGAAAAAGGCGAAGAATCCCAGGATGATGACCACGTCATGCAAATTCGCGATGATCGCTGCCACGGCAAACTTCCACTCGAACCGCACCGCCAGATAAAGCATGATGCCGGCCACCACCATGGCCAGCGCCTTCAGGCCGTCCACCACCAGCTCTTCGCCCACTTGCGGGCCAACAAACTCCTGGCGCCGCAAGCTCGCATCGCCATCGGCCTTTTTCAATGCGGCAAAGGCGGTTTCGCTCTGCTGGGCCGAGCTGATGCCTTTTTGCGCTGGCAGGCGAATCATCACATCGCGGGCCGTACCGAAGTTCTGCACCTGGATGTCGGTGTACCCCAGGCCCGCAACTATGGAGCGCACCTTGGCAACATCGGCCGCCTGTGTATAACCAACCTCCATCACCGTGCCGCCGGTGAACTCCACCGACAGGTGCAAACCACGCTGGACGAGAAAGAACACCGCCAGCACAAAGGTCACCAGCGACACCACGTTTAGCACCAACGCATGCCGCATGAACGGGATGTCCCGCCGGATTTTAAAAAACTCCATCGCTATTTTCCCTGTGCGGATTTGGCCACCGCGTCAGCACCGTCCGGGCGCCATACGGTACCGATTGATACGCCCTTGAGTTTCTTTACGCGGCCATACCAGAAGTTCACCAGCCCGCGCGAGAAGAAAACGGCCGAGAACATACTGGTCAGAATGCCAATGCAATGGACGACCGCAAAACCGCGCACCGGACCGGAGCCAAAAATAAGTAGTGCCAGACCGGCGATGAGCGTAGTCACGTTGGAGTCCAGAATGGTGCCCCAGGCCCGCTCGTAGCCGGTGTTGATGGCGGCCTGCGGCGAGGCGCCATTTCGTAGCTCTTCGCGCACCCGCTCGTTGATCAGTACATTGGAGTCAATCGCCATGCCGAGCGCCAGGGCCATGGCCGCCATGCCCGGAAGCGTGAGGGTTGCCTGCAGCATCGACAACACGGCCACCAGCAACAACAGGTTGACGGCCAGTGCGATGCCGGAGAAAAGGCCAAAAATCGCATAGTAGATACACATGAAAGCCACGATGACCAGGAAGCCCCAGGTCACGCTGTGAAAACCCTTGGCAATGTTCTCCGCACCCAGGCTCGGGCCGATCGTGCGCTCCTCGATGATCTCCATCGGGGCCGCCAACGATCCGGCACGCAGCAACAAGGCCGTGTCGTTTGCCTCCACGGTTGTCATGCGGCCGGAAATTTGCACCTGACCACCCCCAATTTCGGAACGGATCACTGGTGCCGTCACGACTTCGCCCTTGCCCTTTTCAAACAACAGGATGGCCATGCGTTTGCCGACATTCTCGCGCGTCACATCGCGAAAGATACGCGAGCCTTTGGCGTCCAGGCGCAGATGCACGGCCGCTTCCTGGGTCTGGTTGTCAAAGCCGGGCTGGGCATCGGTCAGGTTTTCGCCGGTCAGGATTACCTGCTTCTTGACAATCACCGGCTGGCCGTTGCGCTCCAGGTAACGCTCGTCACCAAACGGGACCGGGCCGGTCCCCGCTTCCGCTGCACGGGCCTCCGCGCTTTCGTCCACCAGCCGCACTTCCAGCGTGGCGGTGCGGCCCAAAATATCCTTGGCTTTTGCGGTGTCTTGCACACCTGGCAACTGAACCACGATCCGGTCCACTCCCTGCTGCTGGATGACAGGCTCGGCCACGCCCAACTCGTTGATACGGTTGTGCAAGGTCACCATGTTTTGTTTGAGCGCCTGGTCCTGAATCGTGCGCGCGGCCAACGGCTTGATGCTGGCCGTCAATTTGGTATCGGCGCCGTCCGGAGCTTCTACGGTCTGCAGTTCCGCGAACTGGTCGGCAATGATTCCCTTGGCAACATTCAGGGTCTGGGCATCCCGAAACCGCACGTCGATATTTTGTCCGTCGCGACTGATACCACCGTGCCGAACGTTCTTCTCGCGCAACACGGTGCGCAAATCCCCCGACAGCGATTCAGCTTTTTTACTCAAGGCAGCCTGCATGTCCACCTGCAGCATGAAGTGCACGCCACCGCGCAAGTCCAGACCCAGGTACATGGGCGCTGCACCCAATTTCGACAACCAGGCAGGCGAGCGCGACAGAAGATTCAGCGCGACGATGTAGGCGGGGTCCGTCGGGTCAGGTACCAAGGCCTTTTGAACTGCGTCCTTGGCCTTGAGCTGGGTCTCCGTGTCGTCGAAGCGGGCCTTGATGGAGTTGCCGTCAAACGTGATGGCGTTGGCCGCGACGCCAGCCGCCTTCAGGGCTTCCTGAACCCGGCCCTGCGTAGCAGTGTCGATCTTGACCGAGGACTTGGCCGAAGAAATCTGAACTGCCGGCGCCTCTCCAAACAGGTTTGGGAGCGTATAAAAAGCCCCCACCAGTAAAGCAATCACGATGATTGCGTACTTCCATACCGGATAACGGTTCACTTGATCGTGCCTTTGGGTAGCACTTGCACCACGGCGCTGCGCTGTACCTGCACCTCAACTCCATTGGCTATTTCAAGCCCCAGATAGCTGTCACCCATCTTGGCGACCTTGCCCAGCACGCCGCCCGCCGTGACGATTTCGTCGCCCTTGGCCAGCGCGTCGATCTTGGTCCGGTGTTCCTTCTGCTTTTTCATCTGCGGGCGGATCATGACAAAATAAAGTACCACAAACATCAGCACCAGCGGCAACATGCTCATCAGCGAGGACTGCATGTCTCCGCCGCCAGCGGCGGGGGCGGTTTGGGCAAAAGCAGAAGAAATAAACACGGACAACTCCACGGCAAACGGTTAGCGCCCCAACCCTGGCTGCGCCAGGCCCCCCGAGGGGGTGCAGTCGCTCTTGGGGCAGCCCGACGAACGACTTGAAAATCCGCGCGCGAAGCCTGTTTACCCTCGCGCGGCTAACCTGGGATTGTATGCGGCACCCCCGAGGGCTCCATGTTTGCCCCTGAAGCCCACACAGGAGATGCGTCTGCTCGTCAGCGGCCGGCGGCCAGGCTGGCGCGGGATGGCAGCGCCGCTTCGGGTGCGCGCCATTGCTGCATCAAAGTCTGCCACTGCAATCTGGCAGCCTTCAGGTTGCGTTCCTTCACGTGCCCGTAACCCTTGATCTGTTCCGGTATACGGGCAATTTCCACTGCCACGGTGTGTTTGCCGGCATCCAGTGTGGCCAGGATTTCGTCGATACTGGCCCGGTATTCTCCAATCAAGGCACGCTCCGTGCGGCGCTCCTGCGTCCGGCCGAAAATATCCAGCGCCGTGCCGCGCAGTCCCTTGAGCCGGGCGAGCACCCTGAACCCGGTCAGCATGGCCGGGCCGAACTTCTTCTTCTGGAGCTCACCCTTTTCGTTGCGCTTGGAAAGCAGCGGTGGTGCCAGGTGGTAATTCAGTTTGAAGTCGCCCTCGAACATGCCATGTACACGGGCCAGAAACGCGTTGTCGGTGTGCAGCCGGGCCACCTCGTATTCGTCCTTGTAGGCCATCAGTTTGAACAGGTAGCGAGCCACCGACTCGCTAAGCGCCGTCTTGCCCAGAGCCGCCTCGCTCTGACGCACTTTGTCCACAAACGCCGTGTAGTCCGCGGCATACGCCGCGTTCTGGTAGGCGGTGAGGAACTCGACGCGACGCTTGATGATGTCATCGAGCGATTCACGCGGCCGGAACTGCAACACCTGCGCCGGTGTCAGCAGCTTCTCAACGGCAGCCCAGTCGTGCGCCGCACGCCGCCCCCATTCAAAAGCAGCCTTGTTGTTGTCCACCGCCACCGCGTTGAGTTCGATGGCGCGCATGAGCGAGTCGCGGCCCAGCGGTATCCAGCCCTTTTGCCAGGCAAAACCCAGCATCATCGGGTTGGTGTAAATGCTGTCACCCATCAACTTGGTGGAAGCGGCATCGGCATTGAACGCGCCGACACCTGTAACGCCCACCGCTTTGGCAATCTCCATGGCACAGGCCTCGGCGGGGTTCTGCCACTCGGCGTTTTTCACGAAAGCCGCAGTAGGTGTGCTGTGCGAATTGAGCGCGACACGGGTGCGACCCTCACGCATGCGCAGCATGGTTTCCTTGCCGGCCGTCACGATCGGATCGCAGCCGATGATCAGATCGGCCGCAGCCATGCTGACGCGCGTGGTACGGATGTCATGCTGATCAGCACCTATCAGCACGTGGCTCCAGGTGGCACCACCTTTTTGCGCCAAACCGCCCGCATCCTGGGTCACGATACCCTTGCCTTCGATATGGGCCGCCATGCCCAGCAACTGGCCGATCGTGATGACGCCGGTACCGCCCACACCAGCCACAACCGCGCCCCACACCTCCCCGTTTTCCGTGCGGGTACGCGCAATCACAGGCTCCGGCAGTGCGCCCATCTCGAACGGTGAAAGCGCTTTGTCCTTGGCCTTCTTTTTCAACTGCCCGCCCTCGACCGTCACAAAACTCGGGCAGAACCCCTTGAGGCAGGACATGTCCTTGTTGCAGCTCGACTGGTTGATCTGGCGCTTGCGGCCGAACTCGGTTTCCAGCGGCTCCACGCTCAGGCAATTGGACTGCACGCCGCAGTCGCCACAGCCTTCACAGACCAGTTCATTGATGACCACGCGCTTGGCCGGGTCCACCATGGTGCCGCGCTTGCGCCGGCGCCGCTTTTCGGTGGCGCAGGTCTGGTCGTAGATGATGACCGTGGTGCCCTTGATCTCGCGGAATTCACGTTGCACGGCATCGAGCCGGTCGCGGTGCAAAACTTCGACACCCTCCACCAGCTTGACGCCCTCGTATTTTTCCGGTTCGTCCGTGACCACCACGATTTTGGCCGCGCCTTCGGCACGCATCGACTGGGCGATCTGCACCACGGAATGCCCTTCCGCACGTTCGCCCACCTGTTGTCCACCGGTCATGGCGACGGCGTCGTTGTACAGGATCTTGTAGGTGATGTTGACACCGGCCGCAATGCTCTGGCGCACCGCCAGCAGACCGCTGTGGAAATAAGTGCCATCACCCAGGTTGGCAAAAATGTGCTGGTCGGTGGTGAAGGGCTGCTGACCGACCCACGGCACACCTTCGCCGCCCATCTGGGTAAAACCCACCGTGCTGCGGTCCATCCAGGTTGCCATGAAATGGCAGCCGATACCGGCCATGGCGCGTGAACCCTCCGGTATCTTGGTACTCGTGTTGTGCGGGCAGCCGGAGCAGAACCAAGGAGCCCGCTCCGCACCCTTGATGCCGCCCAGCTCCAGCGCCTGCATCGCGCTCTCCTTGGCTTGCAGAATCGCCAGTTGCGCGTCAATACGCGCAGCCATGTCGCCATCCAGCCCCATCTTCTTTACGCGTTGTGCAATGGCCCGCGCAATGATGGCGGGCGACAGGTCGGCATTGGCGCGCAGCAGGGTATTGGCAGTCGGGTTCGGCATGGACCATTCGCCGCCGGAGAAATCCCCGTCCACCTCGTTGAACTTGCCGTAGATGTTGGGCCGCACGTCGGCGCGCCAGTTGTACAACTCTTCCTTGAGCTGGTATTCGATGACCTGGCGCTTTTCTTCCACTACCAGGATTTCCTGCAAGCCGGTGGCGAACTCGCGCGTCAGTTGGGCCTCCAGCGGCCAGACCACCCCTACCTTGTGCAAGCGGATACCGAGCTGGCGGCAGGTAGCATCGTCCAGCCCCAGGTCCAGCAGCGCCTGGCGCGTGTCGTTGTAGGCCTTGCCGCTTGCAATCAAACCAAAGCGGTCATTTTTGCCCTCGATCACGTTGTAGTTCAAACGGTTGGCGCGGATATAGGCCAGCGCTGCGTACCACTTGGTGTCAAACAGGCGTGCCTCCTGGTCCAGCGCATGGTCAGGCCAGCGGATATGCACGCCGCCCGCAGGCATGGGGAAATCGCTTGGAATACTGATCTGCACCCGTTCGGGGTCAATCATGGCCGTGGCGCTGGACTCGACGATTTCCTGAATCGTCTTCATGCCGGCCCACACGCCGGAGAAGCGGCTCATCGCAAACGCGTGAATGCCGAGGTCCAGGATTTCCTGCACGTTGGCGGGGAAGAACACCGGCAGGCCGCAGGCCTTGAAAATATGGTCGCTCTGGTGCGCTGCCGTGGAGCTCTTGGCCACATGGTCGTCCCCAGCCACCGCAATCACGCCACCCCAAGGCGTGGTGCCAGCCATGTTGGCGTGTTTGAACACGTCGGAACAGCGGTCCACGCCCGGGCCTTTGCCATACCAGATGCCAAATACGCCATCAAATTTGTTCGTTCCGGGTGGCGAGAATCCCAGTTGCTGCGTGCCCCACAAAGCCGTAGCCGCCAGCTCCTCATTAACCCCTGGCTGGAACACGATGTTTTGTGCCTTCAGGTATTTGGCCGCCTTGACCAGGGCCTGGTCGTAGCCCCCAAGGGGCGAGCCCCGATATCCGCTGACAAACCCGGCGGTGTTCTTGCCCGCCAGCGAGTCGCGTAGCCGCTGCAGCATAGGCAGCTTGACCAGCGCCTGCACACCACTCATGAACGCGCGGCCGTAGTCGAGCGAATACTTGTCATCCAGGGTGACTGTTTCCAGCGCCTTACGGACGTGTTCGGGCAAGGGGGCGTTCATCGTGTGCAAATCTCCAAGCGATGTGGTCGTGGCCGCCTCGTGGGCGGGTCAATGGCCGCGCGTTTCGCAGGTGAACGGCGGGCAAACTCAGCGCAAAGTGTATGCCCGATGACTGGATATGTCTTTTCTTTCTTTGCCACTTTTGAGGTAGCATTTGAAAGAAAATTGCTAGAAAGTTAGATAAATGGAAACATTAGACAAGTTTGACGTGGGTATCTTGAATGAGTTACAGGCCGATGGGCGTTTGACCAACGCAGAGCTTGCGCAGCGTGTGGGTCTGAGCGCGGCACCGTGCTGGCGGCGTGTGCGCGCGCTGGAAGAAAGCGGCTTCATTACCGGCTACCGCGCGGAAATCAACCGGCGCAAGATCGGGCTGGGAGTACTGGCCTTCGTGCGCCTTGACGCCGAACGCAACACCGGCGACGGGACCCGGCTACTGGAAGAGGCCATCAGGAAGTTACCAGAGGTTATCGCCTGCCATTACATCAGCGGCACCGGAACTTTCGAGTTGCAGGTAGTGGCCCAGGATCTGGACAGCTTTTCGCGTTTTGCGTTGGGCAGCCTGATGAACCTGCCCAACGTCAAGGACCTGCACACCAGCTTTTCCCTCGGTGAAGTCAAAGCCAGCAGTGTTTTGCCGCTGGGCCACCTCGGGCCACGCGCCGGCACCGCTACTTCGGCCAGAACACCCACATCTGCAAAGGCTGCTTGAGGCGGCCCGCCACTTCACCCGCCTGCGCGCCCCAACCGGCAAAATAGTCGGCCCGCAGCGCACCCGTAATCGCGCTGCCCGTGTCCTGCGCCAGCACCAGGCGCTGCAGATCCAGTGTCGGCCCGCTGGAGACAAGCCACACCGGGGTTCCATAAGGAATGCTTTCGCGGTCCACCGCAATCGAGCGCCCCGGCGTCAGCGGCACGCCTTGTGCACCGCGCGGGCCAAAACCGGCGTCCAAGTCGGACAGGGTTTCTTCACGAAAAAATACCGTGCGCGGATTGCTCCACAACATCTCGTTGACCCGCTGAGGGTTTTGCATTACCCAGCCCTTGATGGCGGGCCAGGAAGCTTCACGCACTTGTCCGCGGTCGAGCAACCAGCGGCCCACACTCGCGTATGGTTGGTCATTGGTGGCGGCAAAAGCCATCCGCACGGTGTGCTGCGCACCGTCGGGCTCGGTGATGCGCAGGCGACCGGAGCCCTGTATCTGCAACACCAGCGCATCCACCGGGTCGGCCAGCCAGGCTATTTCCTGACCACGCAACGCCGCTTTTGCCTCCGGCAAGGTGTCGATTTCCTGCCGGGTGAACCAGGGTTTGCGGGTTGCCAGTCCGGGCGGGGGACGGTACAGGGGAATCTGGAAATCAGCTTGCCGGGTCCGCGAGGCCGGCAGCACCGGCTCAAAGTAACTGGTGAGCAGGCCTTCGGTCACGGCACCATACGGCTCGACGCGGTAGGGCTGCAGGCGCTGCATCATCCACGCACGCTGCTGTGGCCCGGAGGCGAGGCTCAGCAAACGGATATCCGGGCACAATGGCGCAAATGCGGCGCCGGGCCGCTCGCAGCTTTTGGTCCACGCGTTCCAAGCCTCATACAAAGCGTCGTTGCCAAAGCCGGGCAACTCCGACCAGCGCACTGGCACCCAGCGGCTTTTTGCCTGCTGAATTACTGGCGGCAGGATTGCCGTCTCATCCGGCGGCGGCGCCGCTGGTACAGCCGGTACAGCCGGAACCGGTGTGGATGGCGCCACCACTGCGGGCAAGGGCTCGGCGCCGCGCGGTGGCACACCGGCACAGCCAGACAGGATTCCTACAATTACCACGGCGGACAATCCGCAAGCACACCACCACGGGAGTCGATTCATGGGTCTGATTTTGCTTGAAGCTCTGGGCGCGGGTGTCTTGCTGGTGCTGATCGTCTGGTGGACCATGTTCTCGGGCCGGGTCAAGGGAGAATTGCCGCCGGCTCCCGAACCGGACCGGCCCAAGGATTCGCAATGAGCGCCACGCCGGGCCGGGCCGCCCCAAGCAAGCTCGCATCCCAGCCCGTACGGCGGAGGTTACGTATGAGCGCCCCCGGCCCTGGCCGCGCCAGGCCCCCTGAGGGGGTGCAAGACAACTTGGGAGCGGCCCGACGGCTTCTCATGGGAAACCGTGCGCTACCGGTGTTGTAGAAGGTTGGAAAGCTCGACCGCGGACTTGACGCCCATCTTGTCGAACACGCGCGCGCGATGAACCTCCACCGTTCGCACGCTGATGTCCAGTTGGTCGGCGATCAGTTTGTTGGACAGTCCTCCCGCCACCAGCCCCATGACGGAGCGCTCCCGCTCGGTCAATTCGGCCAGTTTGCGTTCTACTGCGTGCCGCACAAGCTGCTGGTGCAGAACCAGCCCGGATTGGGCTATGGCCTGCTCGATGCGGTCCACCAGCGCGTTGTCCGACACCGGTTTTTCGCAAAAATCAAACGCGCCTCGTTTGACCGCATCGACGGCGGTGGGTATGTCCGCATGGCCGGTCAAAAATATGACCGGCACGCGCTGCGACAAGCCCCGCGCCACCAGCGTCTCGAACAATGCCAGGCCACTCATGCCGGGCATGCGCACGTCCAGCAGCAGGCAACATGGCTGCGTTTGCGTGAACCCGGATCTCAGCATGAGGTCGAACGCCTCGGCACTCTCAAACTCCCGGCTGGGCAGATGGCGTGAGCGCAGCAACCAGGCCAGCCCGGCACGCACACTCGCGTCGTCATCGACGATAAACACAGTGGCATCGGTTGCGGGTTGCATGACGCTATCCTACGTTGTGCGTTGCACTGGGTCGACCGGAAGCGTAAACCTGAACACGGTGCCTTGTGGGTAGTTGGGCCCGAAAGCCAGAAATCCCCCATGTTGTTCGACCACCGTGCGGCACAGGCTCAGACCCAGCCCCATGCCTTCTTGCTTGGTGGTAAAAAATGGTGTGAACAGTTTTTCCGCAACCTCCGCCGTGATGCCGGATCCGGCATCAGCAACCGAAAACTCCAGCCAGCCGTGGGTATGCGAGGTGCGTTCGCTTGATGCAGCGCGTTTGACCTGTATCAGCAGCACCCGGTCGCGGATCGCCGGTTGGTCCATGGCCTGCATCGCGTTACGCGCCAGATTCAGAAGGACCTGCTCCACCATGGTCCGGTCGCATACGATGCGCGGCAAGTCGTCCTCCAGCCTGATATCCATGTGCACTCCCAGTTTGCGCGCCTGCAGGCTGGCCAGCGGCATGATGGCATCGAGCACCTGTCCCGCGTTCACCGCTTCATGGGCATGTTCCCGGCGCCGCACAAAATCATGCACGCTCTTGATGACCTTTCCGGCGCGCTGGGCCTGTTCGGCAATATGGTGCAATGCCTCCTGCAGCAGCACGCTGGAGCCGGATTCATGGTTTTCCCGCAGCATATTGATCGAACCTGTCGCGTAGCTTGAAATCGCGGCCAGCGGCTGATTGAGTTCGTGGCTGAGCAACGATGCCATTTCGCCCATGGTGGCCAGGCGCGCGCTGGCCTGAAGCCGCTCCTGCGAGGCGCGTGACAGTTCTTCAACACGACGCTGCTCACTGATGTCCAGAAACGCACTCATCCAGCCGGTCTGCACGCCTTGGGCATTGATCAGCGGCGCCTCGATGACAAGCACCGAAAACCTCGACCCGTCCTTGCGCATGAAAACCGACTCAAAACCCTCGCGCGGCGGCGTGCTGCCCCGCAACCTTATGGCCTGGCGCTGCCGGTATTCGTGGGCCAGCTCGGGTGGCCAATAGGGTGTGGCAAGCGCCGGACCGCGCAATTCTTCGGCGCTGAAACCGACCATCTGGCAAAAAGCAGGGTTGACGTAGGTGGTACGCCCCTGCAAGTCCCGCGCGCGCAAACCGGTAACCAGGGAATCCTCCATGGCCTTGCGAAAGGCCAGCGCATCCGCCAGCCGCTGCTCGGCCTGCAACCTGCGGCGGGTATCTCGCCCCAGCAAAATCAGCACCGACACCAGCGCGATCATCATGGCGGTAACCATGGCCGTCAGAAAATTGGGGAACAGGTCTGGCATGACGCGCCAGCTATCGAGGCGCAACAGCATGGCGGTCCCCGGCAGGTCCAGCAACTGGTCGGACGTGAAGGCCCGGTTGCCGCGCCGCGTAACGCCGTGAAAAGCAAGCCGTGTCCCATCGGCCTCCGTGAACGCAACGTCCTGGTTGCGCTCCAGCTGCCTGGACACCATTTCGGTCAGCATATCGTTCAGGGAATAGGTTGCGACCAGATAACCGGTCAGCGTGCCGGCAGTGTTTAGCGGCAGGCAAAGCTCCATCACTTCCAGACCCAAGCCATCGTCTTGCTGCAGGAAATAACTGGGCGAATAAGCCGGACCGCTGGCACGCCGGGCATTGGTGCAGGCCAGCAGGACATCGGGCTGGGCATTGGCGCGGCCCAGGCGGTCGAACACGGCAGCGCGAAACCCGGTGTCGGCCAGCGCCAGCGTCTGCAACGCGGCATCGCGCCATTCGATACGCAACAGCTCGCGGTGCTCGCGCAACAGGTCAGCCGCATTCTGCATCCAGTTGTCGGGGTGGGCCGGCTGGCGCGACTGCAGCGCCTGCAGGCTGTGCACATTGCGCACCAGCGCGCTGCGGATGTCGCTTACCGCGTTAGTGGTATCACGGTCCAGTCGGTCCTGAACCTGGCTGGCCTCATAACGCCCAGCCAGCCACATCAGCATCGCCATCAGGGCCGCAAGCAGCACCACCAGCAGCGCCCACAGGAACCAGCGCCGCGTCGCGGACGAGAGCGGGCCGCCCAGGCGTGGGCTCCAGCGCATCACAACACGCGATGCTCCAGGGCCGGTAGCTGCGAACGGAACTGCCGCAGCCGGGGCCAATCCAGTTCCGCGACATCGACCCCCTCGCCCTGCGCACGTTCGCACAGGATCGCGCCCCAGGGGTCCACCTGCATCGAATGCCCCCAGGTACGGCGCCCGTTTTCATGCAGTCCCCCCTGCGCCGCAGCCACCACGTAGGCCAGGTTTTCGATGGCCCGGGCGCGCAGCAATACTTCCCAATGCGCCTGACCGGTGGTCTGGGTAAAGGCACTGGGGACCAGCAACACATCGGCGCCGTCGGCCGCATAGCAACGGTAGATCTCCGGGAAACGCAGGTCGTAACAGACACTCATGCCGATCTTCCAGCGCTGCCCGTCGCTGGAGGGAAGCTCGAAGCTGGCGGGCGCGACGCCGCGCAGCAAAACCCTGGATTCGTCATACCGTTCACGGCCATTGTCAAAACGAAACAGGTGAATCTTGTCGTAGCGCTGGACACACTCGCCCGAGGGAGAAAATACCAGCGAGCTGTTGAATACACGCGTGCGCTCCGCTTGCGCGGCGCTCACCGGCATGCTGGAGATCGGCAACGTGCCGCCCACTATCCAGATGCCGAGCGAGTGTGCCGTCTCAGCAAGGAACTGCTGGATCGGGCCGTCTCCAAATACTTCCTGAACCGCGAGCTTGTCGATGTCACGGTGACCCAGCAGACAAAAATATTCAGGCAGCACGGCCAGTTCCGCACCAGCAGCAGCAGCCCGGGTCAACAAGGCCATGGCGCGCTGCAGATTGCCTTGTACCGACGCCCCCGAAACCATCTGTATCGTGGCTACCTTCATTGCACTTCCCCTGCATTCTTCTCGGTTTTAGTCACGGAGTTCTCGCCCGCCGCGCCAGTGATCGCCGACCGGCGGTCCACCCGCGTAATCTTTGGATCCAGCCAGCTGCCATCTACATGGAATTCCTGCGTGGCAGCCTCCATCAACGGCCGGCGCAGGAACAACTGCGCCAGGAATGAACCCAGGCCAATCGCCGGATTGATGGCAGTGGCGATCAGCGACGCGGTGCCGGCGTTGATCTCGGGCACCACCACCACTTTGATGTCTTGTGTTTCCTGCGACAAATCTGCCCGTCCGTCCATCAACACAGCCGCATTGACGCCTTTCATCTGCAGGTTGTTGGAGCTCGCGATGCCATGGTCGATCTTTACGTCACCGCGGAAAAAGTCAAATGCGAACCCTTCGGTGAAAACATCCCGAAAATCGAGTACCAGGCGCCGCGGCAGGGATTGCAGGCTCAATACGCCCAGGAGCTTGGCGAGGCCTGGATCAGCCTTCAGGAACTGGCCGTTTTCGATATTGACGCTGAACGCGCCGCCCAGAGACGGGTAATCAAGCGACAGCGGCGAGCCGGCCCATGCGACCTGGCCTTCCATGGCCCCTTTACCGCGCCTGACCACGTCTTTCATGCCAAAACGCGTCAGCAGATCGCCAGAACTGTTGATGTCGAGCCGGAAATTCATGACGGTTCGCCGCGACTCGGGCTGGCCGGCGGTGGGCCGGGGTGCCCCGAGCGGCTGGCCCTGCGCATTCAATGCGGCCCAGTTCCCGCTGGCGCGGAAAACGGCCTCCGGCGTGATGATGTCGAACTTGTTCAGCCGCCACTCGCGTACACCTCCGTCGCGCGCAACTGCCGCTGCCCCGCGGTTCACCGCTTCAATCTCCACCCGGCCAAGTTTTTTCCCGCGCAGTTCCAGATCCTCCACCACGACGTCCAGCGCAGGAATGCTTGCCGGATGGTCATCGAGAAGTGTTTCCACGTCGCTTGCCGACGCCTGTGCCAGCGTGAGCCGGGACAGGCGGGCGAATACGCGGCCCGCGCCACCTACAGCAGGCTGGCGGTACTCGACATAACCGTTCAGTTCATCGGCATCGAGGTTGGCGCGCCAGTTGATACCGTCGCGCGAACCGCCGATAACCAGGTTGTGCAGTTTGCGGCCACCGGCGGTTAGCTCGCGCGCACGCACTGCCATGCTGGTGGGCAAATAGTTGCGCGCCGAGATGGTGGTACCCGCCCCTGCTGCCGAAACCACGGGGCCGCTGCCGGCTGGATCGGCGCCCGAAAGCTGCGACAGAACGTCGTCCCAGGCGTCGAAGTCGACCTTGCTCATGCTGATATTGGCGACCACCCCCTCTTCGGGCAACGGCGCGGATTCGTCCGACGCCAGGCCGACGGCAATCGCTCCGCGCAGCACGCGCGGCTCCGGGCCCGACAGGTCACGCACATAGGTGAGCGAGCCGACCCGCCCCATATCCAGCACCAACTGGTCCTGAAGCCGGACCCGCCCCCCTGGCGCGGCTGCCGGCGACTCGCGCAGCAGCGCTGATTCCATTCGCAACGGCATTGCGGCATCGGCGGTCTTGTTCAATGGCGCCGGCAAATTCAACGCCAAACCCACCAGATTGCTGGATACCGAGAATTCGGGCACGCCGGAGCGCAAGGTCAGTGCTGCAGTGTAGGCGGCGCTGCCGCTGGCATGCTGCGCGAGACGCGCCACAAATCCCAACTCCCGCGCCTGGCGCAGGGCTTCTACCGTGGCCACGCCCTGGGCGCGCAAAGACAGGCTGGCGCCCGCCCTTGGCGCCAAGGCGCCAGAGGCAGCGGTCGCCGCCGCAGCAGGTACAGTGCCGCCATCCAGACGCATATCGCCGCCAAGCATCCTGGCCTGAAACCCGTTCACGCTGAATCCGGCCTCCGAAAAGGCTACTACACCGCGTGCGCGCATCAAGCGCGGCGCCTCCGCGGAAAGCTGCAGGTCATTGCCCGCAAGCACCACGGTGCCCTGCACGGTTGACTTGTCAAGCATACCCAGCGGCACGTTCGCTTTGAGGCGCAGCTCGGCATTGCCGGACGTCGTGGCGCGCGCCAGCGTGTTGCCGGTCAACGCCCCCAGCGGGGAGCTGTTGACGACGGAAAGCATTTCAGACAAAGGGCCACGCGCCTCCAGATTGAGCGCCACGTTGGGTGCCTGCGCCATGTCGGCAATGCTCGCTTCCGCCCGGGTAATCTGCAGCCCGGGTATTCCGACTATGGCACCCCGTGCACCCTTGACCTGCATGCTCTTGCGGTCAAAAACCAGATCTCCGGAGAGTTGCGCCAGAGATGGCCATGGCAAGGCGTCGGCCCCCTGGTAACGCCGCGGCACGTACGCGAAGGCGGCGTTCCTAACCGTGGCGGCAATCAGGAACTCGCCCAGCTTCGGGTTGGCGAAAGGCATGTCGTGCAGATCCCCTTTGACCTTGAACCTGACGGCGCTCCCCAGGCCGGATTGGACCGCGTCGCGCACATAGTCACGCACGTTCTGGTGCAGGATCAGTGGCAAATACCGGTAGACCCGGTTTCCCTCGGCGCGGCTCAAGCTGCCCTGCAAATCGAGCACTCCAGGAAAACGTCGGCCGCCACTGGATTTTCGAGGGTCGCTGGTTTGCCATTTCAGCTGCAAATCACCATCAGCGTCCGCGTTACTGAAACGCATATTGGAAAGTTGCACCTGAACCTTGTCGCCACCAAGCTGCCATGCCACATCGGTGGAGAGTTGCGCAAAAGGTATGACCGGATCCTCAAACACGCCGGGCACCGAGATACTGCCGTCCTGCAATCCGACCCTGGCCTTGCCACCCAACTCGGTCAGTTCAACGTCCACCGTGGCGCCGCTGATTCCGGGGGACCCTATCGCGACCCGCGTTCCCAATGCGGGAGCCGCAGCCGCATGGGCCTGGATATGCAGCTGCAGCAAACGGGCTTGCACCTCGTACTTCATTATTTGATCGACCGACCCCTGCCATTGCGCCTTGATGCGCTCAACCAGACCAGTCGGGGCGTAGCGCAACAGCGCCGCATGCAAGGGGTCTCCCAGTGGCAGACGGCTGGCGATCTGTGCCAATGCGGCAAGATCAAGCCGGTCCGCGACCAGCTCGCCGCGCGCTGGTCGCGCCGCGTCACCATCTATCTGCATCAACTGGAAATTACCGCCCGGCCAGCGCAGTCCGTCCGCAGTATTGAATTCCAGGTCGCGAGTCGAAAACTCCTGCGTGCCAGGGGAAAATTTACCTGCCAACCGGCCAGACAAAGACTTGAGCTGCAGCGGGGCCAGCGTCTGCTCCAGCCGGACCTCCACGTCCGCCAACGCCACGTCCGCCGTGCTCGCCGTCAATCGGCCGCGACGCACATCCACCCAGGCGCGAACGGCGCCCCGTCCCTGGCGAACCTCGAAGCCCAGTTCCGTGTAACGTTGCAGTTGCGACACGTCCACGCGCGTAAACGCGGTGTAGGCCTGGCCAGACCAGTCCTGCCACCGCCCGCTGCTCATGGACAGAAAAGGCTGCTCAAACCGGGCTGCGAGACCAAATCGCTCCCCCCAATCGGCGGGTGGCGTCGCGTCCAGCCGCAGGTCGTGCCGCCTGCCGCTGTTACGCAACACCAGATCCACGTCGCGCAGTGCCAGCGGCGGGACCGCACGCAACTCGTCACTCCAAACCACGGCACCGTGGCGGATGACAAACTCGGGCTGGGAAAACAACTGCTCAATGATCCCGTCGTCGCTTTTACCTTTGGAGAGGTCCAGGCCCGCCACGTAAATCTTCCCGTCCACTGCCCGGCGCACGCTCAGGGTGGGACGGTCTACATACAGTTGGTCAAACTTCAAACCCAAAACGGATCGCGGCGAAAGCGACACCAGTACGCGTGGCAGCTTGAGCGCTTCGCGACCCTGTTCGTCTTGCAGGCTGACATTGATCAGCTCGAACGCCGGGAGCATGCCGGTGGAGTGCGCGGCAACCGCTTCAATGCGGACCGGCACACCAAGCACGCGCGAAGCGGTGGCTTCAAGCTGCGGGCGCAGCTCACCGATTCGCGGCACAATCAGCCAATGCAATGCGCCCCACCCAGCCGCAAATAGGAACCATGCAAAAAGCATCAACGCCAGGGACCATCGGGCAATGAAGGCGCAGGCCTCCAATAGCGGCGATGGTGCTGGCATCAGGTCAGGCATTGTGAGTCCGGAATTGTGGGAAGAATTATGACCCGCATTGATCACCGAGGGGCCGTCGGCACCGGCCAGAAGCCGGATGCGCCCGATGCGCTGACCGGGGCTGCAGTGTCCATGTTCGCGCGTTTCGGACGACGGGTGCGGCGGCGCTACGCGGCCCAGTTGCCGCTGCTGCCTCCCGGCCTGCCTGATCGCGCCCATTTTTTCGCGCTGTGCGAAAGCCTGCGGAACGGCGGCGCGGACCTGGGTGCCGCGTTGCGCATTACCCGACAGTTGGTGCTCGAGCGCTTGCTGGTGCTGGACTGCGACACTGATGCTTCTGTGCAGCAGATCACGGGCACGATGACCGAACTGGCCGAGTTTGCGCTGGATCAAGCCGTGACGCATGCGCAAGCGGTGCTCGACGAACTGCATGGCGCGCCCTGTACCGCGGACGGGTCGCGGGCCCAGCTGTGGGTGGTCGGAATGGGGAAACTCGGGGCACGGGAACTCAATGTGTCGAGCGACATAGACCTGGTCTACGTGTACGACCAGGATGGGGAAACAACAGGCGCCGCGCTGCGCCGTGGCCGGATCTCCAACCAGGAATATTTCGGTAAGGTTGTGCGTTCGGTCTACGCCATGATCGGCGACACGACCGAAAACGGCTTCGTGTTCCGGGTCGATCTGGCGCTGCGTCCCAACGGCAATTCCGGGCCTCCGGCAGTGTCGCTTGGCGCGCTGGAGGAGTATTTCCATGTCCAGGGCAGGGAATGGGAGCGCTTCGCCTGGCTCAAGAGTCGCGTGATTGCCCCGGCTTGCTGTATCGCCAGTGGCTCGGCCAACCAGCTACGCACTGCGGTCCTGCCTTTCGTGTTTCGCCGTTACCTCGACTACAACGTATTTGATGCGTTGAGGGTTCTGCATCGGCAGATTCGCGAACACGCGGCCCGCCGAAGCGCCGGACATCCGGAGCGCACCAACGACGTCAAGCTCTCGCGCGGTGGCATCCGGGAGATTGAATTCATTGTGCAATTGCTGCAGGTGGTGCGCGGCGGCCAGTTCCCGGAGTTGCGAACACGTGCGACGCTGGACGCTTTGCGTCGCCTCGCCCGAGCCGGACTGATGCCTAAGGTGACGGCGCAAGCGCTGTCGGTCGCCTATATTTTTTTGCGCCGGGTGGAACACCGGATTCAGTACCTGGATGACCAGCAGACCCATGTGCTGCCGACACTGGACGAGGATCTGGCGTGGGTGGCGTTGGCCATGGGGCACAAGGGATCCCATGCTTTCCTGGCTGAACTCGACTGCCACCGCGAAGTGGTGGCGCATGAATTCGACGCGTTGCTGGGTGGAGGCCGGGCCGATTGCAAGGTATGTGGCGGCCCGAGTGCTCCGGTGAGTTCGCCGTCCGAGTTCGGCGAGTTCCTGGAGCAGCTACCGAAGGGCTTTGCCGCCCGTATTGCTGGCTGGCGCGACCATCCGCGCTTTCTGGCGCTGCGCGACGAATCCCGCGTGCGCCTGTTTCGGCTGGCCACTCGTACCGCCACCTGGATCCAGGAAGGCAGGGTCAGCGAAGAAGCCGGCGTGCGTCTGGCGGACTGGATTGAACCGCTGCTGCGCCGGGAAAGCTACCTGGCCTTGCTGCTCGAACGCCCGACCGTGCACGAGCGCATGCTCAAGCTGCTGGGCAACGCGAGGTGGCCGGCGCGCTATCTGCTGCTGCACCCGGGCGTGATTGACGAGCTGGCCAGTGACGCCATGCTCGCGGAGCGGTTTCAGCCATTGGAGTTCGAGCACGAACTGGAGCAGCGGCGCGCATCGTTGACGGTGACCGGCGAAGACGACGATGAAACCTTGCTCAACCTGTTGCGGCGTGCGCGCCACGCCGAGGTATTCCGCACGCTGGCGCGCGATGTTGAGGGCCGACTGACGGTCGAGCAGGTGGCCGACGACCTGAGCGCGCTGGCCGAGGTAGTGCTGCGCGTGACGACGCGTTGGTGCTGGAGCCGATTGAAGAATCGCCATCGGGACGAGCCGCGGCTCGCGATCATTGCCTACGGAAAACTTGGCGGCAAGGAGCTGGGATATGGCAGTGATCTGGACATTGTGTTTGTTTTTGATGATGCCGATGATCGCGCGGCCGAGGCCTATTCGAATCTGGTGCGCAAACTGATCAATTGGCTGACCGTCAAGACGGGCGAGGGTGATTTGTACGAGATAGACACTGCGCTGCGCCCGAATGGCAATTCCGGCTTGCTGGTCACCAGTTTCGACGCATATGCCAACTACCAGCAGCAGCGCGGCAGCAATACGGCGTGGACCTGGGAACATCAGGCCATGACACGGGCGCGTTTCGTGCTGGGCAGCGAGTCCATGCGCGCGCGCTTTGATCAGATTCGACGCGCGGTAATTGCGGCGCCGCGTGACCCGCGGCAACTGCGTACCGAAATTCTTGCGATGCGGGACAAGGTCCGGCTGGCGCATCCGGTCAAGCCGGACAAGTTCGACGTAAAGCACAGTGCCGGTGGTATGGTGGACGCCGAATTCGCCGTGCAGTTCCTCGTTTTGTCACAGTCCGCAAGCCATCCGGCTCTGATGCCCAATGCAGGCAATATTGCACTGCTTGCGCGCGCCGCAACCTCGGGTCTAGTGCCAGAAGCCATCGGATTGGCGGCGGCGCATGCGTACCGTGAACTTCGACGGGTGCAACACCACGCGCGCCTGAACGAAGAGCCAACACAGGTCAGGATAGATGAAATGCTCCCACAGCGCGCTGCGGTCATGGCACTCTGCGACGCCGTGTTTGGGCTATCGGGCACTGGCTGAAACCCGGGCGGCGTGTCGGTGCCGGCGCGCAGCTAACTTGTAGTTTGGTAAAACCCGGAAATGAAGGGCTTTTCGGTCGTGCAGGAGGCTTTGCGCCTTGCTTGTTTCAGTATGCTAGGGATGCTGTAGCTGCGTACGTCGGAGCATAATTTCGTAGCGCCCATGAATCTCGTACAAGTCACTCAGGAGTCGATCATGATCGGCCAGCCCCTTCCTTTCCCGCTCAGGGACGAGGCCGGGATACTGTTGGCGCGAAAGGGCTACGTGATTACTTCACGAGATGACCTGGAAGCAATGCGCGGTCGGGGGATGGGGTTTTATGTTGACGTTTCGGAGTCCGAGCGCCACCAGAAAGCGTATGTCGGCAAGCTCTATGAGTTGGTGCGCGACGAGCGTCCGCTTGGGAAAATTGCGCAGGCGAAACTGACTACCAAAGACCTCAGTACCAGCCGTGGTGGCGCCGCAGGTGATGCGACAAACTGGCTTGACCTCCAGGTGCGCGGCAATCGCCTGCTCAGGGATCTCAACACTGAAAACTTTCCGGATGAGTTGGAGCGACTGCATGCGCAACTGAAGCGGCAGGCCCACCACAACGCGGATGGAGCACTGTTCGCGCTGTTTCACTTGGCGGCAAGTGAAATCGACCTCTACAGCGCTACCCACGCGATGCTGGTGAGCGTCATATGCGGCTTGGCGGCACGGGAAGTCCTGGGGTGGCCCGAAGACATAGAGGCCACGGTATGCAAAGCAGCGCTCACCATGAATATGGGTATGACGTCCCTCCAGGACCAGCTTGCTGCCCAGGTGGATCTACCTACCGCGGCGCAACGCCAGCAGATTGCACGGCATCCCGCACTGTCCGTGGAGTTGCTTCAGAAGATGGGGTTGCATGATCCCGACTGGCTGGAGGCAGTGCGCGACCACCACCAAAGTGTGGCTGGACCGTTGGGCGAGCGCACACCGGCGCAGCGCATGGCTCGTTTGATACAGCGCGCAGACATGTTTGCGGCGCGCCTCGCGCCGCGAGCGTCAAGGCGCCCGGGCTCGGCTGCGACTGCGATGCAAGCCTGCTATTTTGATGAGAATCGCCAGATTGACGAAGCGGGAGCGGCGCTGATAAAGGCGGTGGGCGTGTATTCGCCTGGGTCGCTGGTGCGTTTGGCCAACCAGGAGATCGGGGTGGTGGTTCGCCGCGGGGGCAACACCACGACACCGCGCGTGGCAATATTGGTCAACCGCGACGGAATAGCAACCGGCGAACACGTCATCCGGGATACCAGCCAGCGCGAGCTTCGCATCACAGGCAGCGTTGCGTTGCACGAATGCAAAGTCAAAATCAACCTGGACCGCTTGCTGGCCTTGACTACCGGCCCAGCATCAAGCCGGCCTTGGTAAGGCTGGCTCGCCCAGCGATGCTGCCAGATCACGCGCCAATTCCTTGCGGTATTTGTTGAGCTCCTGCACGGTGCCGAAACTGCGCTCGAGCAGAAGACTCAGGTTGTGCAGAATGCGGTCCACTACCCGCGTCTCCCACACGGAGTCGAACTTGATTTGCTGGTCCAGCCAATGCTCAAGCCACTCGGGGTTGGGCATCCGGCTCTGAATGGTGTCACGCGGAAAAAGCGCTTTGTTGACATGTAGATTGGTCGGGTGCAGCGCCTGTGCAGTGCGCCGGGCGCTGGCCATCAGGACGCCTACCTTGGCAAACGCGCTCTTGGCCTCCAAACCAAACCTCGAGATCGCCTGTTTCATGTATTTCAGGTACGCGCCGCCATGGCGCGCCTCATCCTGGCTAAGGCGGGTGTAAATATTCTTGATGACCGGCTCGGAGTGCCACTGGCTGGCCCGCCGGTACCAGTGGTTGAGCCTGATTTCACCGCAAAAGTGCAGCATCAGGGTTTCCAGCGGCGGAGCCGGGTCGAATTCAAATCGGACATCGTGCAACTCGGCCTCGGTAGGCTTGAGATCGGGGCGAAAACGCCGCAAATATTCCATCAGCACCAGTGAATGTTTCTGTTCCTCAAAAAACCAGATCGACATAAACGCGGAAAAGTCGCTGTCGTGGCGGTTGTCACGCAGGAACATTTCCGTCGCCGGCAAAGCGGCCCATTCCGTAATGGCATTCAATTTGATGGTCTGCGCCTGTTCGTCCGACAATTTGGAGGCGTCAAAGGACTGCCATGGAATATCTCTACCCATATCCCATCGGACGGACTCCAATTGTTTGAATAGTTCGGGGTACAACATGCCTCGCCTCTTTGACGGTCAACTTGCAATAAGTACGATGATTTTAGTGTGCCAACCCGGACACGCCATTGCGGATATTCCAGCCTTTTGGCAAATATATTTATAGCCGTGATCACTTCCGCGCATCGGTAAAAGCGATTCTTGTTTGTTTGTTTGCTTGCTTCTTTTGTCAGGATTGTAGCAAATAAAACCAGTCAGTCGCATAATTACTATTTGGGATAGAATCTTGCGAATGCGCCTTCTGCCCGCCGCCCAGTATCTGCTGTTGCCACACGCTGGCGCAGGGAACTCCATTACGTCCCAAGTGCTCGAAGTAGAAGGCGGGACTACGCTGGCCGCCCACATTTTTTTGCTGCGAAGTCGCTTATCCGCGATGCGAATTGGCGTAATCCCGAGGCATTTCTTCTCCTCCCCCTTGTTAGCCTCGGGGCGCTTCGCAGCAGCTTTGTTCCGCGTGACGTGTCGGCGGCCACTCCCATGAAGGTGGCCATTGTCGGCTCAGGTATTTCAGGGCTAGCTGCGGCTTATTGCCTGAACCAGTACGCAGCGGTGACGCTGTTCGAAGCCTCAAGCTACTTTGGCGGGCACACGCACACGGTGGACATTGAGCTGCCAACATCACGCGGCTCGGTCACGCATGGAGTCGACACTGGCTTCCTGGTTTTCAACGAGCGGACCTATCCGCACCTGATTCAACTATTCTCCGATCTGGGCGTGGAAACTGCAGAGTCGGACATGTCTTTCTCGGTGCAGGCAGCCATTGGTGCGAGCGGTCGCAAACTTGAATGGAGCGGCTCAAGTCTGAGCACCGTTTTCGCACAGCGACGCAACCTTATCAGCCCGCCGTTCCTTGGCATGTTGCGCGATGTGGCCCGTTTCAACACCGTCACGACACGCATCGCGCAAGACGGCACCGAAGCGACATTGCAGCAACCGCTGGGCGAATTCCTGCGGGAGCACCGTTTTGGCGATGCGTTTTGCAACTGGTATTTCCTCCCCATGATGGGCTGTATTTGGAGTTGCCCGACAGCCCAGATGCTGCAATTTCCAGTTGCCACGATGGTCCGCTTCTGTCACAACCACGGGTTGATTCAGATGCGTAACCGCCCACAGTGGCGGACCGTAAGGGGCGGCGCCAGCCACTATGTGAGAAAGATAACGGATTTGCTGGTGGACAAGCGCTTGTCCACACCGGTGCGCCGGATAGAACGCTTGGACAAGTCGCAGGGCGGCGGTGTACGTATCGCATCCGACCACGGTACCGAGCAGTTTGACAAAGTTGTCGTGGCCACGCACTCCGACCAAGCGCTTGCTTTGCTGCACGACCCAACACCTGACGAACGCAATACGCTGGGCGCAATCAGTTACCACCCCAACCACGCGGTGCTGCACACCGACGTGTCCGTATTGCCGGTGAACAAGGCGGCGTGGGCGGCCTGGAACTATGAAGCCTCGCTGCCTGGTGCAGGATCTGGCGCCGGACATGACAAACAGGTATGCCTGCATTACCTCCTCAATCTGCTTCAGCCCTTGCCATGGTCGCAGCCAGTCGTAGTGACCTTGAATCCGCTACGCGAAATACCGCGTAATCTGGTCATGGGCGAATACGACTATGCACATCCCGTTTTTGATCTGGCTGCGATACGGGCGCAACACGGGGTAGCCAATATCCAGGGCGTATCGGATACCTATTTCTGTGGAGCCTGGATGGGCTACGGATTTCATGAAGACGGCCTCAAAGCGGGCCAGAACGTAGCGCAGCAGATACTGGCCAGTGTCAGCAACCCGCAAGCGAGTGACTCATGAGCCAGCGGCATCCTGATCAGTCGACCGCGGATCCGGTGTGCGCGCGAGTGGCCGCCCGCCCAGGCCCCATGCCACTACTGGGCTTTGGCACCGTGCGCCATACCCGCCTGCGTCCGGTGCGCAATGCATTCGTGTACCCGACGTATTTTTTGATGCTGCCGCTGCGTGCCATGCAGGACGAACGCAACCCTGCGGCCAACAGCATACTGGCCCGCAACCGGCGGGCGGGCCTGAGTTTTTATGACTGTGACCACGGCGATGGAAGGGGTCCGGCGCAGGGCGGCGCCATTCGCTGGCTCGATGAGTTGCTGCAAAGCGAAGGCATCCTGGATGCCAGCGGGGAAGTCTGGCTGCATTGTTACCCGCGTGTTTTGGGCTACACCTTTAAGCCGGTCAGCTTCTGGTACTGCCACCGCGCCCCGGATGACGACGCCGGCTCATTGCGGGCGATTGTGGTGGAGGTCAACAACACCTTTGGCGAGCGCCATTGTTATCTGCTCGACAAACCGGAATTTGGCCTTGAACAAGTTGCCGCCAAGGTGTTTCACGTATCGCCCTTTCTGGAGATCGAAGGCCGCTACCGGTTCCGCTTCATGCGGGCGACGCACGATGCCGTAGAGAAAACCGTGGCCCGTATCGACTACGACGACCTGGATGGCCCGGTGCTGCAAACCAGTGTCAGCGGCAGCTTGCGCCTGGTCACCAAAGCATCAATCCGCATGGCGTTGTGGCGCTACCCGGCCATGACCCTCGGGGTGATTTTTCGCATTCATCTGCAGGCAGCGCGGCTATGGCTTAAACGCGTGAAATTCATTGGCAAGCGCGCCGTGCCCGAATCTCTCGTTACCCGATAAACCATTGCAGCAAACCCAACATGTTTCAGCACTTGCCATGAACAGCACCACCATTTCTTCTCTGCCGGTTCCGCGCAATGCGCCGGCCGCCGCCCGAACCGCCCTGAAATTGCTGACGCGGCTGCGCCATGGCTCGCTGACCGTACAAATGCCGGACGGTTCCATGCAGTTCTTTGGAGATACCGCCGCCAGCGGGACCAGCGGGGAACGTATCGGGGCCATGATTTCGCTACGCAACTGGAACGTGTTCAGTGCCGCGCTGAAGTCAGGCGATATCGGGTTTGCCGAAAGTTATATTGCCGGTGACTGGACTACGCCCAACCTGACAGACTTGCTGAAGTTGTTCATCAGCAATCGCCAGGAAGTGGAAGACGTTATCTACGGTAGCTGGGCCGGCCGCGTGTTATATCGGGCGAAACACTGGCTCAATCGCAATACCAAGGCGAACAGCCAGAAAAACATCCACGCGCACTACGACCTTGGCAATCCGTTTTACGAGTTGTGGCTGGACGACACCATGAATTATTCGTCGGCATGGTTTGAGGGCGACCACGCGCTGCCCATGGTGGACGCACAACGTGCCAAAGTGCGGCGGGCCTTGCAAATGGCGAACGTCAAAGCCGGTGATCACGTGCTGGAAATTGGCTGCGGCTGGGGCGCCCTGGCCGAGATGGCTACCACTGAATTTGGAGCCACCCTGGCTGGCGTTACGCTCAGCACGGAGCAGTTGGCGTTCGCTACCCGGCGCATGGCGAACTCGGGCGTGCGCTGCGGGGCCGGGCAAACGGCAGACCTGCGGCTGCAGGACTACCGCGATATCAATGACGGTCCGTATGACGCCATTTGCTCGATCGAGATGGTGGAGGCTGTTGGCCGTGCTTACTGGCCGACGTACTTTCAGGCGGTGCGTCGGTTGCTGAAACCGGGGGGGCGGGCCTGCATTCAGAGCATCGTGATTGACGATGCTCTTTTCAAACGATATATCAACTCGACCGACTTTATCCAGCAATATATCTTCCCCGGTGGTTGCCTGCCTTGCCCGTCTGAATTCCGGCGGGAAGCCACCTCAGCCGGACTCCAGGTAGTGGATGAATTCGCGTTTGGCCAGGACTATGCCGAAACCCTGCGGCGCTGGCGCAACTCTTTCCAGGCCAAGCGCCCGGAGATCCTGCGCCTCGGCTTTGACGAGCGCTTCATGCATATCTGGGAGTTCTATCTGGCGTACTGCGAAGCCGCCTTTGACAAGGCCAACATCAACCTCGTGCAATACACCCTGGTCAAGCCAGCATGATGAACTCCAGCGTACGCTGCTTCATGGTGGTCGCAGCCTTGGCACTGGCGGGGCTTCCCGCACTGTCGCTCGCGCAGCCAGGCGAGGTTCGCAATGCCTTGCCGTTGGCCAGGCTGGGTGGCCAGGCAAAGCTCGCATTCTGGGGTTTCAATGTTTATGATGCCAAGCTCTGGGTACAGCCAGGATTCATGGCTGGAGAATATGAGCGCCATGCTTTTGCCCTGGAGTTGACGTACCAGCGCGACTTCACGAATCAGGCTATTACCAAGCGTTCGCTGGACGAGATGCGGCGGCTGCCCGGCGCCACGCAGTCCCAGATGTCTTCATGGCAGCCTCTGTTGCGAGACGCTTTCCCGGACGTCAAGGCAGGCGACCGGATCACGGGCATCCACCGGCCCGGCGAAGGCGCGATGTTCATCACCAATGGCAAAACCACCGGGGTCATCTCCGACGCCGAGTTCGGCCGGCTGTTCTTTGGTATCTGGCTGTCGGTTCATACATCCGAGCCCCGGATGCGCGATGCATTGCTGGCGCGCGTTGCACCACCATGACCGCGCCCGCCAAATGATCAGCCACAACCCTCTTACCGTCAGACAGGGTCTGATGTATGGCTTGCTTGGTTTGCCTTTGGCGTTTGTCGCATTGCCGCTGTACGTCATTTTGCCCAACCACTATGCACGGGAGTTCGGCGTGCCATTGGCAACGCTGGGCATGGTATTGCTCGCCGCGCGGCTGATGGATGCCCTTATCGACCCGTTGATTGGACGCTGGTGTGACCGCCTTTTTGCGCGGTCGCTGCGTGCAGTGCTGGCGTTCGGCGCCGTCGGAGCATTGATGCTCGCCACAGGCTTCGGTTTGCTTTTTTTCCCCGCAACCCATGGGTTACCGGAACTCGTCGCGTGGGCAAGCGTATGGTTGATGGTCACTTACGCGGGCTACAGTGCATTGAGCGTGGCCCACCAATCCTGGGGGGCCATGCTGGGCGGAGACGAGGCCCAGCGCAGCCGCATTGTGGCCTGGCGTGAAGGCTTGGGTCTGGTGGGGGTGGTTCTGGCATCCATTGCGCCGCTGGTGCTTGGGCTGGCTGCAACCGTGGGGCTGTTTTGCGGTGCACTCGCGTTGGGCTGGCTGGCTTGGGCGCGGGCCGTGCAGCCGCAGGCAGTGAAGATGGCAGGCCCACGCGATATCTGGCTGCCTTTCAGGCGGGTTGCGTTCCGGCGCCTGCTGGGGGTGTTTGTCCTGAACGGAATTGCCAGCGCCATCCCGGCAACCCTGGTTTTGTTTTTTGTGCAGGACCGTTTGCAGGCACCCAGGAGTATGGAGTCCGCTTTCCTCGCAAGCTATTTTGTGTGTGCGGCCTTGTCGATGCCGGCCTGGCTGCGTTGTGTTTCACGCTACGGTCTGGCACGCAGTTGGCTGATCGGCATGGTGCTCGCCGTGACGGCATTTGTCTGGGCCACCCAACTAGGCGTGGGCAACAACCTGTCCTTTCTGGCGGTGTGCGCAATCTCCGGGCTGGCGTTGGGAACCGACCTGGCGTTGCCCGGCGCGATGCTGGCCGGCGTGATAACACAGGCAGGTGACCGCGGTCATTCCGAAGGCGCTTACTTTGGCTGGTGGAACTTTGCTACGAAACTCAATCTGGCGCTTTCCGCTGGGCTGGCGCTGCCGCTGCTGGGTCTTTTCGGATACGCACCCGGTGCGCGTGATGCCAACGCGCTCAATGCCTTAACCATCGCCTACTGCCTTTTGCCCTGCGTACTCAAGCTGTGTGCGGGTGCCATGCTGTATGCACACATCATCCGGCCCGAACAAACCGGGGAAATGCCATGAAAAGACGCGTCGTGATCGCAACCTGCCTCGCAACATCGGCCGCTGCTATGACGGCCTTGCTGGGTGGCTGTGCAACTCCGCAAATCGGCGATTACGCCGCTGAAAAGCCCGGCCTGGATTTGCGCGCCTATTTCAACGGAACGCTGGACGCGTATGGCGTATTCACGGATCGTTCCGGAAAAGTGGTGAAGCGTTTTACCGTGGTGATGCGATGTGCCTGGCAAGGTGACGAAGGCGTTCTCGACGAAGACTTCAGCTACTCGGACGGCAGCCGGCAAAACCGTGTCTGGCGCCTGACCCATCTGGGTGGCGGTAAATTTACGGGCCGCGCTGACGATGTTGTGGGTGTTGCAAGCGGCCGGCAAAGCGGCAATGCGTTTTATTGGGTCTACACCATGGCGCTGCCCGTGGATGGAACCGTCTACCAGGTGCGATTTGACGACTGGATGTACCTGATCAGCGACCGGGTCATGCTGAACAAGGCGCAAATGAGCAAGTTCGGCATACATCTTGGCGATGTCACGCTGTCGTTCACCAAACGCTGATACCTCATTGGGCGGCTTTTCCATGTCCTTGAACTCCCCCATCACGAACTGGCA
>JANLPN010000407.1:0-20526 GCA_031367285.1 Betaproteobacteria bacterium
CCACGCTGGCCAAACACTACATAGGCCTTGGCGCGCGTTTTGTGGCGGTCGGGCTGGACACGCTGTTGCTGGTGCGTGGCATGCAGGCGCTGCTGTCCCAGTTCAAGGTCGTGGCGCCGGCGCCCGCTGCCGCCAGCGGCAACCCCTATGCCTGATATCGAGCCCGCCATGAACGACCCTCTGCATCCCGACGAACAACAGGCGCGTGTGCAGCTCGCGGCCTGTTACCGCGTGTTCGCCATGCTGGGCTGGACCGAGATGATCTACAACCACGTCACGGTGCGCCTGCCCGACAGCGTGACCAGTGGCGCCAAACAATTTCTGATCAACCCGTTTGGCCTGCATTACAGCGAAGTCACGGCAAGCAACCTGGTAAAGATCGACTTGGAGGGAAAGGTGCTGGACGGCTCCACCTACCCGGTCAACCCGGCCGGTTTTGTGGTGCATGCGGCCATCCACGATGCCTTGCCCCACGCCCACTGCGTGATGCATACCCATACGACAGCGGGGGTTGCCGTGGCCTGCCTGCAAGACGGCCTGAAGCAGACCAATTTCTACAGTGCGCAGCTACACGGCATGGTGGCCTACCACGATTTCGAAGGCATCACTATCCATGCCGACGAGGCGCCGCGCCTGCTGGCAAGCATAGGCGACAAACCGGCCGTGGTCCTGCGCAACCACGGCCTGCTGGCCTGGGGCCACACGCTGCCGCAAACCTTTGCGATTTTGTGGACGCTGCAACGTGCCTGCGAAATCCAGCTGGCCACCTTCAGCATGGGCGCGGCGATTCCCGTGTCCGAAGCCATAGCGCAACGTTGCACCCGCGACGCGCTGCAGTTCAACCCGAATCTGGGTGCCGGCCAGGACGTGTTCGACGCGCTGGTGCGCCAGGTGGACCGCATCGACACCAGCTACCGGACCTGAATCCAGCATGGGCGAACTGTTCAAAAACGTTTGTATCGTTGGCGCCGGCGCCATAGGCGGCTGGCTCGGCGCGGGGCTGGCGCGCGCCGGATGTACGGTGTCGGTGCTGGCTCGTGGCCGGACCCTGGCCGCATTGCAGCAGGGCGGCCTCACACTGCAAAGCGGCACCGTTGATGCGCTGCAAACCCAGACCCATGCCGTGTATGCCAGCGCCAGCGCGCTGGAACTCGGCCCGCAGGATCTTGTGGTGGTGGCGGTCAAGGCACCGGCCATGCGCGACGTGGCCCTGCAGCTAGCGCCTTTGCTGGCCCCGCATACGGTGGTGTTGACCGCCATGAACGGCGTGCCCTGGTGGTTCCTGCAGGGTTTTGGCGGCGCCTTGCAGGGCCGGCAATTGTTGTGTGTCGATCCCGATGGGGTGATCGCCTCCGCCGTTGCCCCGCAACACGTGGTGGGCAGCGTGGTGCATGCCAGTTGCTCGGTCAGCGCGCCAGGCGTAATCCGGCATGGCTTTGGCAACAAACTCATCGTGGGGGAACCTTCGGGCCGGGCCAGCGCACGGGTAGGCGAGCTGGCGGCACTGTTCGAGCGCGCCGGGTTTGAAGCCCCGGTATCCGACCAGATCCAGCGCGACATCTGGTTCAAGCTGTGGGGCAATATGACCATGAACCCGGTCAGTGCCTTCACCGGCGCACGCAGCGACCAGGTGCTGGATGACGCGCTGGTGCGCCGTTTTTGCACCCGCGTGATGGAAGAGGCCCAACAAATCGGCGCCGGCCTGGGCATCGTGATAGACCAGCAACCCGATGACCGGCATGCCGTCACGCGCAAACTGGGCGCGTTCAAGACTTCGATGCTGCAGGACGTGGAGGCCGGGCGGCCGGTCGAACTCGACGCGCTGGTGGGTGCCGTGTGCGAACTCGGCGGGCTGACACAGGTGGCCACGCCGTACACCGATGCCTTGCTGGGCCTGGCCAGGTTACACGCGCGGGTGCATGGGCTGTATCCGTAACGGCGTAGCATAGTAGGCGAGGCGCGCTCCGCGCCGAGGCTGACCCATGAACAACTCCCGCCACCATAACCGCAGCGACCTCGCTGCCATTGCCACCGAGGCCATGTCCCAGCGCGGGCTGCAACCCGAGTTCCCGCGCCAGGCACTGGACCAGTTGCACGGCATCACCGGCAGCGATCTGGAGCACGGCCCCGACATTCGCGACTTGAGCAGCCTGTTGTGGTGTTCGATCGACAACGATGACTCGCGCGATCTGGACCAGCTCAGCGTATCTGAAGTGTTACCCAGCGGGGTCGTCAAAATTCTGGTGGCGATTGCCGACGTTGACGCCTTGGTCAAGAAGGGCACGCCGATAGACAACCATGCGCGCCTGAACACCACCTCGGTTTATACCGGTGCACGTATCTTCCCCATGTTGCCGGAGCGCCTTTGCACCGACCTGAGCTCGCTCAACCCCCGGCAGGACCGCCTGGCCCTGGTCACCGAAATGGTGTTCAACCCCGACGCGAGTCTGGCCGGCTCCTCGATCTACCGCGCCCGCGTGCGCAACCAGGCCAAACTGGCCTACGACGCGGTATCGGCCTGGATCGAGGCCGGGGCCGAGCTGCCGGCTGCCGCCGCGGCAGTGCCTGGCATGGAGGGGCAATTACGTACGCAGGACAGTCTGGCGCAGCAACTGCGCGCACGCCGGCGCACCCAGGGGGCGCTGGAATTCGAGACCTTCCAGCCCAGGGCGGTCTTCGACGGCGAACGCGTGGTGGACATCCGCCAGCAGGTGCAGAACCGCGCGCGCCAGCTGATCGAGGAACTGATGATCGCCACCAACGGCTGCACGGCACGTTTCCTGGCGGCCCACGGGGGCGCGTCGCTGCGCCGGGTGGTGCGTTCACCCGAACGCTGGCAGCGCATCGTGGACGTAGCCAGGGACAAGGGTGCGTCCCTTCCCGCCGAGCCTGATGCGCGTGCGCTGGAGACTTTTCTGGCGCAGCAGCGCAAGGCCGACCCGCTGCGTTTTCCCGACCTGTCCCTGGTGATTGTCAAACTCATGGGGCGTGGCGAATACGTGGTGGAAACACCCGGCGGTGCGCCGATAGGCCACTTTGGGCTGGCGGTGCGCGACTACACCCACTCCACCGCGCCCAATCGGCGTTTCCCGGATCTGATCACGGAGCGCCTGATAAAAGCCGTGTTGGCCAAGGCCGCACCGCCTTACTCCAATACCGAGCTGGGTGCTCTGGCGGCGCATTGCACGCAGCAGGAAGACGCAGCACAGAAAGTGGAGCGTCAGGTCCGCAAGTCCGAAGCCGCGCTGGTGCTGGAGTCGCGCATCGGCCAAACCTTTGAAGGCATAGTCACCGGCAACTCATCCAAGGGCAGCTGGGTGCGCATTTTCTCGCCGCCGGCCGAAGGCAAGCTGGTGGCCGACGCCGCCTCGCTCGCCGTGGGCCAGAAGCTGCGCGTCAAGCTGGTCACGGCCAATGTGGAGCGCGGGTTTATTGATTTTGTGCCGGCGCAGTGATGGCGGCGGTGCAGAAACGCCCAAGTCCAAGCTGCCGATGAGTCTGGCAACTTACCAAGACAAGTTTTCCCGTTTGGTCGTCAACGTCCGGGACGGGCGATTTAGCCCGCACAAGATATGCATGCTGCTTGCCTTGCTGGACCTGGCGCGCAGTGGTGGCTTGTCTGAAAACCGCGTTCTTTACGCGCCACCCTTGCTGGAGCGCTATTCAAGGTTTTTTGGCGCCGTCCGCAGGCCGGGCGATCATCTCAACCCGTACTTCCCTTTTTTTCATCTGGCAGGCAAACTGCGCGGCGGTGCGCCAAGCTTCTGGCATCTGGAGCCATTGCCGGGCAGGGAAATCGCGTTGAGTGCGCTGACAACCGCGCGTAGCCCAAGCGATATTACCGACAACGTCGCATGGGCAGTGCTCGACTCCGAACTGTTCGAGCTACTTATGTCACCGTCAAGTATTGAAGCACTTGGTGAAATGATCTCCCAGCGATGGTTTGATCGCGGACTCGGTGATCTGCATTCTGTCGTGGCGCAAAGCAGCGAGATCAGCCGCTATGAGCATCAGTTGCGAGCGGGCTTGAGAGTACAAACACGCGAACCTGCGCCGCCTGCCTACGTCCGTAAGCCTGCCTTTCGGCGCCTCGTCACACAGTTGTACGACTACCGATGTGCAGCTACGGGTGTGCGTTTTCTTCTTCCAAGCGGAGAGGCCATGGTGGAGGCCGCTCATATCCACCCCTTTCATGAGGCTGGAGACGACGACCCGCGCAATGGCATTGCTCTCAGCCCCAATATGCATTGGGCCATGGATAAAAACCTCATCGCCCCGGGACCAGATCTCAAGTGGCATGTCAGCTCAACCCTCGACGCAAGAGTACTCGATTACGCAATGCTGCTGGAGCTGAAGGGAAAGCCATTGCTCCCTCCAATTGAGGCCCGGATGTGCCCAAAGCGGGATGTCCTCGAATGGCGTCTTGACCGACTTCGCGAGCCAGATTGGAACAGCGGTTCTGATCGAGTCTGACGGAAGCGGTTGGCGAAGGGAGCCCGCTTGGTCGCCTCTAATCACCTACTGCTTCGCAAGCAGCATCGATAACCCTGTCGGCAATAAAGTAACCCGCTGTGCGCAGATCCAGCAGCCGAGGTCGCACGCCAGAGATCAACCCACGTCGGTGGGCATCCACCAAAATACCGGCAGTTCCTTTTACAGGAAGGCCATAGCCCCGCTGCGCGATGCGCCGGCCACGGCGCTCGTCGATAACGGCCAGGCATGGCGCAAGTTGCCTTGCAAGGCTGATTACCTCGGCCTCGCCAGCGTCGAGTTCCATAACCAACAACGGGTCGGGAACCGGGATCAGCCGCACACGCTTTTGCCAGTCTTCGCTTTGAAGCGAATTTGCACCAGGCTTACCGATACCCGCCACAGCCACTTCGTTGTAAAGCGCCCCTGGTACCCAGCATTCGGCAAACAACGCCGGCAGAAGCTCCAGTTCACCGAGTAGCGACAAAGCCACCAGCGGCCCGGCATTGACCACTGCGCGGTCAAGCATTGGCCGCAAACTCCCCGCTTATTTCATCGTCGTCCAGCGTGGCCACCGGCACTCCGGCACGGCCGGCGGCGAGCAGAAACTCCACGCGCCCCATACCGCAAAGCTGCCCGGCCTTGCCGGAACTCAGGCGACCAACCTCGAAGAATTTGAGCGCCAGCATGAATCTGGCCTCATCCGCGAGCGAATCGGGCGAAGAGCCGGGGAAAGCCAGCGCGTCGTAAGGTAACTCAAGCATCACATTGCCCATGATTCAGCCCTCGGGAAAGCGCCGTTGTGGCGCACTTCATCATTATGGTAGCGGACCATGAACCCCGTCGGGAATGGATGCGGCGCAAGCAAATGATGGACTCAAACCACGCCGTCCCGCAGCCCCAGCCGCTCCCGCAGCGCCGCGATCTCCTCCATCAGTTGCAGTGCCAGCGCCGCGCCGGCCGGGTTGACGCCCAGGTCGCGTTGCAGGCGTATGGCTACCCGCGCGTGGCGCAGATGGATGCCGGTAAAACGCCAGCCGTCGGGCGCTTCGCCGCTGGGAGTCAACACGCCCTCTTCCACCAGTTCCACAACCAGTTCGCTGCGCGCGCCACAGGCGCGGCACAGGTCAGCCAGCGTGAGCCCGCTCTGCTCTTCCAGGATAAAACCGCTCACGTAGGTCATCACCTGTCCTTGCGCCGATGTACTCATGTTTGTGCTCCCAGTTTGGCGCGTGGATTGAATGACGCGAATTGCCCAGCCATCCCGGCGTATGCCGAACGTGCCTGGTCGGTGTCGGCCGGTGGCAACGCAATTTGCAGCACGAAGTAAAAGTCGCCTGGGGTGCTGCCGGGAATACCACGGCCCTTGAGGCGCAGCTTGCGGCCGGCCGCCGAGCCCGCGGGAATGGTGAGTTCGACCACGCCGCTGGGCGTGGGTACTTCGACCTTGGCTCCCAGCGCCGCTTCCCAGGGTGCCACCGGCAGGTCCAGGTAGACGTCGCGCTGGTCCACCCGGTAATGCGCATGGGGACGAAACTCGATCTCCAGGTACAGGTCGCCCGGGTCCCCTTGTCCCATGCCCGGCCCGCCCTGTCTGGCCAGGCGGATATGCTGGCCGGCACGTACGCCCTTGGGAATCACGAAGTCGATCTTGTGTTCCCGTGCCGTGACCTGCCCCTGGGAATCGATCTCCGGCACGCGCAAGCTCACGCTGCGCTGGGCACCGTTGTAGGCTTCCTCCAGGTCGATCTGGATCTTGGCGTGCCGGTCTTCTCCATGGGCATGAAAGGCCTCGCGGCTTTGTCCTCTGGCCGGCCCCTTGCCAAAGCCGCGCCGGAACAGGGACTCGAAGAAGTCACAGTGCTCGGCCGCCTCGCGTTCACTGAAGCCGCGGCCCGGCGCTTCGGTGCCGGCATTCCAGTCGGGCGGCGGCCGGAAGTCCTGCCCGGCTTTCCAGTTGGCACCAAGCTGGTCATAGGCAGCACGTTTCTCCGGATCCTTGAGCACTTCGTAGGCTTCGCCCATTTCCTTGAAGCGCGCCTCGGCATCTTTTTCCTTGCTCACGTCGGGGTGGTATTTGCGTGCCAGCCGCCGGTGCGCCTTTTTTATGTCGTCCACGCTGGCATCGCGCGCCAGACCCATCACCTGGTAGTAATCCTTGAATTCCATGACTTCCCCTTGCGAGCCCGAGTGTGCGCCTGAATCAGACCACCACCACAGGCACCCGCCGCGCCAGCGCACACATCAACTCGTAACCCACCGTGCCGGCAGCCCGGGCGACTTCGTCAATACCAAGCAGCTGGCCGGTGGCCGAACAGCCCCACAAGGTGACTTCCGTGCCCATGCCGGCATCGGGTTCGGGGGCCAAGTCTATGGTGAGCATATCCATGCTGACGCGCCCGACTGTGCGGCTGCGCACATTGCCAAGCAGCACCGGGGTGCCGGTGGGGCACAGGCGCGGATAACCGTCGGCGTAGCCGCAGGCCACCACACCGATGCGCATGGCACGGTCGGCCACGAAGCTGGAGCCGTATCCGACCACGTCGCCTGCCTGCAAATCCTGCACCGCAATGATTTTCGCGGCGAGTGTCATGGCTGGCCGCAGCCCCCAATGCGCTGCATCGTGCTCCGGGTAATCCGGCGCGCTGCCATAGGTGGCGATGCCGGGACGTACCCAGTCCGACACCAAAGGCGTCTCAGAGCCGGCAGAGCCCATATGGCGCAGGGTGGCCGCGCTGTTGCTCACACTGCGTTCGCCCGGCAAGTCCCTGCAGGCGTCTTCGAACACCTTGCGCTGCGCGGCAATGCCGGCCGGGCCATCAGCATCACTGAAGTGGGTCATCAGCGAAATCTCCTCCACCTGGGGCAAGGCATCCAGGCGCGTCCAGGCGGTACGGTAACGCCGTGGCGTGAAACCCAGGCGATTCATGCCCGAGTTCATCTTGAGGAACACGCGCTGCGGCACATGGGTCTTGTGCGCGGCCAGCATGTCGATCTGCTCGTCGCAGTGCACGGTGTGCCATAGGCCCAGGCGCGAACACAGCTCCAGGTCACGCGCCTCGAACACACCTTCCAGCAGCAGGATGGGGCCGCGCCAGCCCAGAGAGCGCACCAACTCGGCTTCACCCATGTCCAGCAAGGCAAAGCCGTCGGCGGAGTGCAACCCTTCGTAAACATGCGCGATGCCATGCCCGTAAGCGTTCGCCTTGACGACCGCCCAGATCCTGGCATCCGGGGCGGCGAGCCGTAATCGCGCCAGATTGTGGCGCAGTGCTTCAGTATGGATGGTGGCTTGTATCGGTCGGGGCATGGCGCGATTTTGGCATTGGGTCCGTGATATAACTTGCGCACGTTGGAGACCACCTTGAAAAACCACGGCATCGGGACACCCGGTGCCCCCACCCCCACGGCATGAAGCGCGGTTTTTATACCATCATGTCAGCGCAGTTCTTCAGTTCGCTGGCGGACAACGCCTTGTTTGTGGGGGCCGTTCAATTACTCCGGAGCAACAAGGCCGAACAATGGCAGCAGGCCGCGTTGGTGCCGATGTTCGCGCTGTTTTATGTGGTGCTGGCGCCGTTTGTCGGCGCATTCGCGGACTCGCTGCCCAAGGGCCGGGTGATGCTGTTCAGCAATTTCATCAAAATCGCAGGCTGCCTGCTGATGCTGTTCGGCACCCATCCGCTGATGGCCTATGCCATCGTGGGGCTGGGCGCAGCGGCGTATTCACCGGCCAAATACGGCATCCTGACCGAGCTGCTGCCGGCCTCGCAACTGGTCAAGGCCAATGGCTGGATTGAAGGCCTGACGATTGCCTCCATCATTCTGGGCGTATTGCTGGGCGGGCAACTGGTGGGGCCACTCGTGTCGCACTTTTTGCTGGGTTTCGATTTCCCGCTTATTGACACCGGCATCGACACCCCGCCCGAAGCCGCCATCAGCGTGCTGATTTTTGTCTACCTGCTGGCAGCCTGGTTCAATACCCACATCCCCGACACCGGGGTTGAAATGCGCCCACTGCCCAAAAGCATCACCAGCCTGGTGCCCGATTTCTGGACCTGCAATACACGCTTGTGGCGTGACAAGCTGGGCCAGATATCACTGGCCGCCACGACGCTGATCTGGGGGGTGGCCGGCAACCTGCGTTTTATCGTGCTGGCCTGGGCCGCGGCGGCGCTGGGTTACACGGTGACCCAGGCGTCGGCGCTGCAGGGCGTGGTGGCCATCGGCATGGCGGTAGGGGCCGTTGTGGCGTCGCTGCGCATGCGGCTCGAAGACGGTCCGCGCGTGATGACGTTGGGCATAGGCATGGGTGTACTGATCATTTTGCTGATTTTCATCAAGGACGTCTGGATCGCCGCGCCGTTCCTGATTCTGCTGGGTGCCCTGGGCGGGTTTCTGGTGGTGCCCATGAATGCGCTGTTGCAGCACCGTGGGCATAACCTGATGGGGGCAGGGCGCTCGATCGCGGTGCAAAATTTCAACGAGCAGGCCTGCATCCTGGTGCTGGGTGCCGCCTACAGCCTGTCGGCCGGGCTGGGCCTGCCCACCTTTGGCGCCATCACCGGCTTCGGAGTCACCGTGGCCGTAGTCATGGGGCTTATCAACCGCTGGCACCGACGCAATACCATCGTGCACCGCGCCGAGGTAGAGCATTTGTTGGACATCGCCCGCAACGACAATTTGCATGGATGAGAGCGCCTGTGCCGGCTACTTGCGCCGCATGCGCTGGAAGTCGGACGGAGTAAGGGAGCCATCAGGCTCGGTTTTTTCGACCCGGTTACGGCCCAGCCGCTTGGCTTCGTACAGAGCGTGGTCGGCGGCGGCATAGAGCGACTCAACGGTGCCCTGCTGGCCAGCGGGCAAAGTGCCGACGCCAAAACTCGCGGTCACTACAACCTGCAGATCACTCGATATTTTGGCCGGCGCGTGTTGCAGCAGCAACAACAGTTTCTCGGCCAGCATAACCGCTGCTGCCTGTGATGTCTGGGGCAACAGAACCACGAACTCCTCCCCACCCACGCGTGCCACCACGTCGATGTTGCGCACGCCGCCCAGAAGACACGCGGCAGCGTGCTTGAGCACGCTGTCGCCCGCCGGGTGGCCATACGAGTCGTTGATGTTTTTGAACAGGTCGAGGTCCACCATGATGGCGCAGGTATCGGTGCCATGGCGGTGCGCGCGCTTGAGCTCCAGGTCCGCGATGCGCAGAAATTCACCGCGGTTGAACAGTCCGGTCAAGGCGTCGCGTTTGGCCAGCCAGACCAGTTCTTCCTGCTGCTGCACCAGGGCCGTGTTGCGGCTCAGCAGTTCCCGCTGCAGCAAGGCGTAAACGTTGTTCTTGTGCCAGAGCACCACCGACAATACGATGCCCATCACGGTGGCGACCAGGCCATTGAGTCGATTGCTCATCAATTGCGGCGGATCACCCTGGGTCATGCCCAGGCCGGCATACAACAACACGTAAGCAAATACAAATACAGCGGCCGAGAGCGAGGGCCGCATCAGCAAAAGCAGACTGACGAATACGTTACCCAGCAGAAACGGGCTGATGTTGGGAGTGACGTACTGGTCGATCACGGTGAGCGCAGTGGTGAACAGCACCAGGCCAAGCGGTGTCACAATTTGCACCAGCCTGACCCAGGGGCCAGGCGTAGCCTGAAGGCTGAGCCGCTGTACGACCAACCACAGCACCAGCAACCACACCGCCATGCACAGATTCGTCCAGACAATGCCGGTCTTCCACGCCGTTTGCGCCGCTGTGTGGCCGCTCACTGCCAGGGAGAAAATCGCCACCAGGGCCAGATTGAGCAACATGACGACAAGCAACAGCCAGCGCAGGCGATGCAAATTACCCATGATCGCGGCATCGGCGATAACGGGATCATGGGCCTTGATGGAAATCAGCCACGCACTGGCACGATCAATCAGCGTCGTCATGGAGCCCGAGTATCGCAGGTGGGCTGGAGCATTAGCGCAGCTCCGCCGGGCCGGATTTGCTGGTAAGGTTGCCGCTTCGAGAGTGCACTGATCAAATTTTGGGAGTTCCTCATGTCCAGCATCTATGACTTCTCGGCACAACAGATCGGTGGCAAGCCAGTTGCACTGAAAAAGTTCAAGGGCAAGGCCATGTTGATAGTCAACACAGCCAGTGCCTGCGGCTTCACGCCGCAGTTTGCCGGGCTCGAAACCCTGCACCACAGCTATGCCTCCAGAGGCCTGGTGGTACTGGGTTTTCCATGCAACCAGTTTGGCGCACAGGACCCGGGCAGCAACGAGACCATAGCCGAGTTTTGCCAGCTCAACTATGGGGTAAGTTTCCCGATGATGGCCAAGATCGACGTCAATGGCGCGCAGGCGGCGCCCTTGTACCAGTGGCTTTCGGCCCAGGCGCCCGGCCTGCTGGGCAGCAAGGCCATCAAATGGAATTTCACCAAATTCCTGGTCGGCAAGGATGGGGCCGTGCTAAAACGTTATGCGCCCACCGACACGCCAGCCAGTCTGGCAGCGGATATTGAGGTGGCCCTCGCGGCCTGATCGCCGCGGCCGTGTGTGGCAGGGGATGTTGCCGGCCGAAAATTGCATGCACCACGCCGATTTCTCGACGTTGTTTGAGTTGTTGCCGATAGGGGCCTACCGGTCCAGCGTCAATGGCCGCCAACTGCGCGCCAACGCCGCGCTGGTGCGCATCAACGGCTACGCTTGCGAAGCTGAAATGCTTGCCGCGGTTAACGATATCGGGCAGGAGTGGTACGTTGATCCGGACCGGCGCAAGGGGTTTCTGGATCTGATCGAACGCGACGGAAAAGTCGTCAACTTCCGCTCCGAGGTCTACCGGCACAAAACCCGCGAACGCATCTGGATACTGGAAAACGCCCATGTGGTGCGGGATAACCAGGGGGCCCTGCTCTACTTTGAAGGTACGGTCGAAGACGTGACCGAGGCGCACCGTTCGCAGCTCGCGCTGGAAGCCAGTGAACGGCGCTTCCGTGCGCTGACCGAGAAGGCCCAGGTACTCACGGTGGTCTGCAGCGCCGGGGGCGACGTGATGTACGCCAGCCCGGCGGCACGGGTGATGCTGGGCCGTGAGCCCGAGGATTTGCGCGGCAGCAACGTCTTTGACTGGATCCATCCGCAGGACGTGGAGCGCGCCCGCCGGGAACAGGAGCGGGTACTGGCGTTTGCGAACCATGGCACGGAGTCCATCTACCGTTATCGCCACGCCGACGGCAGATGGCGCCATCTGGCGTCGCTGGCCAGCAACTGCCTGGAAGACAGCGCGGTCCAGGGCATTGTGCTGAACTTCCGCGACGCAACCGAACGCCGTCGTGCCGAGCGCGCCGAATCGGCGCTGCGCGAAAACGACACGCGCTGGAAGCTGGCGCTGGAGAGTGCCGGCGACGGCGTCTGGGACTGGGATTTGCTGACGGGTGTGGAGCTTTATTCCAGCCGCTTCAAGGAAATGTACGGGTTTGAAGAACATGAGTTGTTGGGTCTGACCAATGAGATGGACGAACGCGTCCATCCTGACGACCGTGTCCGGCGCGACCAGACGCGCCAAGCCCATCTGGACGGCCTGACGCCAACCTATGTGGATGAACACCGCGTGCGTTGCAAGGACGGTAGCTGGAAGTGGATTCTTTCGCGCGGCATGGTCATCCGTCGCGACACGCAGGGCCGGCCGCTGCGCATGATCGGGACCCACACCGACATTACCGACCGCAAGACAGCGGAGACCGCATTGCTGGAGCTGTACCGCCAGCTCACCGAAAAAACGGCCCTGCTGCAGACCACGCTGGGCAGCATCAGTCAGGGTATCTTGATGATCGGCGGGGACGGACGGGTCAGCAATTACAACGCCAGGCTGTGCGAGCTTCTGGACTTGCCCGACAGCCTACTCGCGGCACGTCCCACCTTGCTGGAACTCACGCTTCTGCAGTACGAACGCGGCGATTACGGCCCCGATGCGCGCTGGGTTGACACGCAGGCCCGCGCCTACGTGATCGGCGACACCAGTGTGCAGATGCCTTCGCACTACCTGCGTACCACCAGGGCCGGCCGTACGCTGGAGATCAACAGCCAGGAGCTGCCGTCGGGCGGGATGGTGCGCACTTTTGCGGACGTGACCGACCATGTGCGGGCCGAACGCGCGCGCAAGCGTTTGAACCTGCTGCTGGAGGCCACCCAGGCCATGTCCCATATCGGTGGCTGGGAGCTGGACATTGCCACCGACCAGGTGTTCTGGACCGATGAGGTGTACCGGATACTGGAAACCTCGGCGCAGGAATACACACCAACCAGCGCCACGATCGCGCAGTTTTTTACGCCCGAGTCAATCCGCAAGGTCAACGCCGGCATCGCTGATACGGCCTACCTTGGCAGGCCTCGGGAAATGGAACTGCAGATGGTCACGGCCCGCGGCCGGCGTATCTGGGTGCATTCGGCCAGCATGGTCACCCACGAACACGGGCAGCCCGTCAAACGGATCTCGGTCGTCCAGGACATTACGGAGCGCAAGCAGGCGGAAGCCGCATTGCGGGAGAGCGAGGAGCGCTGGAAGCTGGCGCTGGAAAGCACCGGTGACGGTGTGTGGGACTGGGACCTGCTCAGCGGCGTCGAGACATTTTCGAAGCGCTGCAAGGAAATGTATGGCTACCGAGAAGACGAGATGTCGGAGCAGGCGTCGGATTTCGACTTGAGCACCCATCCCGACGACCTGGGCCAGATGCTGCGCGACCGGCAGGCGCATTTCGACGCAATTACACCCACCTATATCAACGAACACCGCTTGCGCTGCAAGGACGGCAGCTGGAAATGGGTGTTGTCGCGCGGCATGGTGATCAGCCGCGACGCCGACGGCAAACCGCTGCGCATGATAGGAACCCATACCGACATCACCAAGCGGAAGAATTCCGAGACACTGATCTGGCAACAGGCCAACTTCGACACCCTGACCGGACTGCCCAACCGGCGCATGCTGCGCGACCGGCTGGAGCAGGAGATCAAGAAAAATGATCGCGACGGACTTCAACTGGCGATCCTGTTCATTGATCTCGACCACTTCAAGGAAGTCAATGACACCCTGGGACACGATGCGGGTGACTTGCTGCTGATTGAAGCCGCCCGGCGCATCCGCCACTGCGTGCGGGACTCCGACACGGTGGCGCGTATGGGTGGTGATGAATTTACGCTGGTGTTGTCCGAACTACACGGCGGCGAACGGCTGGAGCGTATTCTGCAGAACCTGCTCAATACCCTGTCTTCGCTGTTCCAGCTCGGCAACGAACAGGTCTACGTGTCCGCCAGCATCGGCATCACGATGTACCCGGCGGATGCCACCGAGGTCGAAAGCCTGTTCAAGAATGCCGACCAGGCGCTTTACGTTGCCAAGGGCGCGGGCCGCAACCGGTTCAGCTTTTTCACACCGGCGCTACAGGAGGCCGCTCAAAACCGGGTTCGCCTGGCCAACGACCTGCGGCTGGGTCTGGCCGAGCAGCAGTTTCGCGTGGCTTACCAACCCATTGTTGATTTGCGCAACGGCGCCATCCGAAAGGCGGAGGCGTTGATCCGCTGGCAACATCCAACGCGCGGTCTGATCAGCCCCGCAGAGTTCATTCCGGTGGCCGAGTCGAGCGGTCTCATCATCGATATCGGTGAATGGGTTTTCCGTCAGGCCGCGGCCCAGGTCAAACTTTGGCGCGCGTCGCACCATCCCGAATTCCAGATCAGCATCAACAAGTCGCCGGTACAGTTCCACAATGACGCGGGCAGGCAGCAGTCGTGGATCGAACAGCTCCAGCGTATGGGCCTGGCCGGCAACAGCATGGTGGTGGAAATCACCGAGGGGCTGCTGCTGGACACCAGCGCCAGCGTGACGGAGCAGTTGCTGCAACTGCGCGACGCCGGCATCCAGGTTTCGCTGGACGATTTTGGAACCGGTTATTCGTCCCTGACCTATCTGCAGAAATTCGACATCGACTTCATCAAGATCGACCAGTCGTTTGTACGCCACCTGATCCCCGACTCCACCGACCTGGCGCTGTGCAAAGCCATCATCGTGATGGCGCACGAGCTGGGCATGCAGGTAATCGCGGAAGGCGTGGAGACCGCCGGCCAACGTGATCTGCTGGTGGCTGCCGGCTGCGATTTCGGGCAAGGCTTCCTGTTTGCGCGGGCCCTGCCTGCCGATGCGTTTGACGCCTTCATGGCCCGGCAAGCTCCCTCCCATCCGAAACCACGAGGCAACCATGTCAACGCTGACTGAAGAACAGGCGCGCAACTACATGCACAAACTGCTGGGCGCGATGCGGCAGGCCGGCGGATCCGATCTTTTTATCGCCCATGATTTCCCGCCCAGCATGAAGGCCAACGGCAACATGCAGCCGCTGGCGGCGCAGAAATTGACCGGCGACGTGACCCGCATCTTTGCCAGCGCGATGATGAACGAGCGCCAGCGCGAGGAATTCGCACGCGAGCTTGAGTGCAATTTCGCGCTTTCCATCCCCGGTATTTCGCGTTTTCGCGTCAATGTGTTCGTGCAGCAGCAACACGTGGGCATGGTGATCCGCACCATAGCGTCGGAGATCCCGAACTTCGAGAAGCTGGATCTGCCGGTGGTGCTGAAGGAGGTGATCATGAACAAGCGCGGCCTGGTGCTGGTGGTGGGTGGCACCGGCTCGGGCAAGTCGACCTCGCTGGCGGCCATGATCGACTACCGCAACAACACCTCGGCCGGGCACATCATCACGGTGGAGGACCCGGTGGAATACGTGCACCAGTCCAAGAAGTCGCTGGTAACGCACCGTGAGGTCGGCATCGACACGCACTCCTGGCACCATGCGCTGAAAAACACCTTGCGCCAGGCCCCGGACGTGATCCTGATCGGCGAGATACGCGATGCGGAAACCATGGAACACGCCATCGCATTCGCCGAAACCGGCCACCTGTGCCTGGGCACGCTGCACGCCAACAGTGCCAACCAGGCGATCGACCGCATCATCAACTTCTTTCCCGACGAGCGGCGCAACCAGCTGTTGATGGACCTGTCGGCTAACCTGCGCTCCATTATTTCGCAACGCCTGGTGCGCACCGAGGACGGCAAGGGCCGGCGTGCGGCCATAGAGATTTTGCTCAATACACCGACCATCGCCGAGCGCATTTTCAAGGGCGCCTTCAACGACATCAAGGCCATCATGGAGAAGTCGCGCGAACTGGGCATGCGCACCTTCGACTGGGCGCTGTTCGAGTTGTACAACGATGGCCATATTTCCTATGAGGAGGCGCTGCGCAACGCCGACTCGGCCAACGAACTGCGGCTGGCGATGAAACTCAAAAGCAAACGCGGCGAACCGGCCTCCGAATCCGGCCCTTCCCTGTCGTTTGACCGCGAACCCTCCGCAGCGGAGCTGGAACAGCAACGCGCCGAGGAACTGCAACGCCAGCAGCAGCGGCGCAGGGAGCTGGAAGACCAGCAACTGGCCAAACTCAAGCAGGAACGGGAAGTGGCCGCGAAATAAGCTGGCGGTCGAGCAGCTCCACCCAATGCATCACGGGTATTGGCGTGCCGCTTTGCAGATGGCTGATGCAGCCGATATTGGCGGACACAATCATGGCCGGCTGCAGGTCCGCCAGATGCCCCAGTTTGCGGTCGCGCAGCTGGTGCGCGATATCCGGCTGAAGCACGGAGTAGGTCCCGGCGGAACCGCAGCACAGGTGTGCTTCGTTGCCGGCCACTTTAACCGGGAAACCCAAGGCACCCAGGTGTTTTTCAACGCCGCCGCGCAACTGTTGCCCGTGCTGCATGGTGCATGGCGGGTGGAAGGCAATCGTCGCCTGGCCGGGTATTGTCTTGAGTTTGCCGCGCAGACTGTTCTCCAGCTCGGGCAACATTTCGCTCAGGTCCTTGGTCAGCGCGCTGATTCGGGCCGCTTTGGCGGCATAGGCGGTATCGCCCTGCAGGATGTGGCCATATTCCTTGACCGTGACACCACAACCCGAGGCATTCATGACAATGGCCTCCACCGGGGAGTGATCGCCTTTACTGCCCTCTATAAACGGCCACCAGGCGTCGATATTGGCGCGCATCTGCGCCTTGCCGCCCTCCTGGTCGTTCAGGTGAAACTTGACCGCGCCACAGCAGCCCGCGCCCGCGGCCAGCAAGGTCTGGATACCCGCAACGTCGAGCACGCGCGCGGTAGCGCGGTTGATGTTGGGCATCATGGCCGGCTGCACACAACCCGCCAGCAACAGCATCTTGCGGGCATGCCGGCCTGTTGGCCAGGCGCCCCCATCGCGGCGCACTGGAACCTTGCTCCTCAGTGCGGTGGGCAGCAAAGGCCGCAGCGCCTGGCCCAGGCGCATGGCAGGGCCGAACAGGGGCGAGGGCAAACCCTCCTTGAGCGCCCAGCGCAGCACCTGCTCGGGCACCGGGCGCGCCACTTTGGCGTCCACCAGCTTGCGCCCGATGTCCACCAGGTGGCCGTAGTCCACGCCGCTGGGGCAGGTGGTTTCACAGTTGCGGCAGGTCAGGCACCGGTCCAGGTGCAACTGGGTCTTGCGTGTCGGTACTTCGCCTTCCAGCACCTGCTTCATCAAATAAATGCGCCCGCGCGGGCCATCGAGTTCGTCGCCCAGCAACTGGTAAGTAGGGCAGGTGGCGGTGCAGAAGCCGCAATGCACACATTTGCGCAAAATCGCCTCGGCAGCCACGCCGTCAGCCGTATTCCTGTATTCGGGGGCGAGTTGGGTTTGCATGGTTTTCAGTTCGGCATCGGCCCGCTGCGCCAGGTCTTAAAAATCCGCATACAGCCGTGCACGGTTGAAGATGCCGGCAGGGTCAAACTGCTTTTTCAAGGCCCGGTGGATGCGCTCCACGGGTGCCGGCAAGGGATGAAAAGCCTCGCCCTGCCGCTCCCGGTCAGCCACGGCGCGGCGAAACAAGGTGGCAGTTCCACCTACCTTGCTGACAACTTCCCGCAGCGCCTGGGCCGCGCTGGCCGGAGCTTTGGCCCAGCGCAACGCACCACCCCATTCCACCAGGTCCGCGCCCTGCCCCGGATGCAGCCCAATAACGCCGCAGCTGTCGGGAACACTCAGGCGCCACAGACACTGCCCGTCGGCGCGGTCGAAAAATGGCATTGTGTGTTCCCGCACCGCCTCCCAGTAAGGGGTTGCGGTGGCTTCGTCCACCCGTTCGCCGCCCATTGCAGGAAGCGCTGCCTGCACCGCCGCGACGGCACCGCCCAAACGCACGGTGAGGCGGCCTGCACCGGCGTCCTGTACCCAGCAATTGGCGTTGATCGGTAAAGCTTGCGCGGCCCAAACGTTGAGTTGCCGCAGCGCCGCCGCCTGGTCGATCTCAAGCCGCAATGTGGCCCGAGCCAAAGGCCGCGGCAACACCTTGAGCGACACCTGGGTAATCAGGCCCAGGGTGCCCAGGGCGCCCACCATCAGGCGCGACACGTCATAACCCGCCACATTTTTCATAACCTGCCCACCAAAGCACAGCAGCTCGCCGTTGCCATTGAGCATCTGCACGCCCAACACATGGTCGCGCACGCCGCCTGCCGCTGCTCGCGCCGGGCCGGCCAGTCCACACGCCACCATGGCGCCGACCGTGGCACCGGGGCCAAAATGCGGTGGCTCGAAAGCCAGCGCCTGGCCTTGAGCCGCCAGTTCCGCCTCCAGCAGCAGCAGCGGCGTTCCGGCGCGCACCGTCACAAACAGCTCGCTGGGCTCGTAACACACGATGCCGGACAGGCCGCGGGTGTCCAGGATTTCTCCCTGCAGGGCCTGGCCGTAAAAGTCCTTGCTGCCGCTGCCGCGAATACGCAACGGCGTGGCATTGGCGGTGGCGGCCTGAATGCGGTCTGCGAGGTCGAGAAGGGCGCTGTCCATCGGGAGCATGGTAGCGGTTCGGGTTCAAGCCGGATTGAATCTTTTGAACACCAGGCGTGAGAAACACCATTGCAGTGGTGGTCCACGCGCCTGGCGGGCGCCAGGCTCTAGTCGCGAAAAAAGTTCACCGGCAGCCCCGGCACATCAACGCGCGTGGAGAAAACGCAGCCCGATTGCGGCATCTGCGCCAGCTCATGCGCGGGACGATTCTCGCGTGCCGTGGTGATGTACAAAGTGCGCAGGTCGTCACCCCCAAAACACGGCATGGTGGGGCACTGGACCGGGGTAGCCATCTCGGCCAGCAACTGCCCCTCCGGCGCAAATTTGAGCAGGCGTTTACCTTCGAACATGGCCACGTAGTAGTTGCCCAGCGCGTCCACGGCAGCACCGTCGGGCCGGCCGCCATAACCGGCCATGCCGCTGCGCCAATCGGCCGGCTTGCGCGGGAACTGCTGGAAAACGCGCTCGTTGTCCATTACGTTGCGGTTGGCGTCCCAGTCCCAGGCACGAATTACATGCTCAGGTGTGTCCGACCAATAAACGGTCTTGCCGTCCGGCGACCAGGCCAGGCCATTCGCGACCGTGGCACCGCCAGCCATCCGCCGGACCAGCGCAGGACGCCCGTCGCGGCAGTCCAGCGCAAAAAGCTCCGCGGCTGCGGCTGTACGCGGCTCGAAGATGGTGCCGGCCCAGAAGCGGCCGAGTGGGTCGGCCTTGCCATCGTTGAAACGGGTGGTCGCGGGGTCGTGGGCGAAGCGGTGCAACAGGCGTAAATCCGCTCTCCACATCGGTGCACGGTACATGCCGTCGCGCAGCGCAAGCACCAGCCCGCCGCTGGTGGCCGGCGCGATGCATCCGGGTTCTGAGGGCATGGCCCAGCTCTCAACGCCGCCGGTTGCGGCATCGGCGCGCAAAAGCTTGCGCGCAGGGATGTCGACCCAGTACAGGCGGCCCTCGGCCGGATGCCAGAAGGGCGATTCACCCAGCTCGCTGGGTTTGGTGGTGAAGGCTTGCCAGAGGCTCATCTGCTTGGTCCTTGGGGGCAGCGCCGGCAAGTTTGCACCTGCGCACCGTGGCGCGGAGTTTTAGGCCAGTTCTACTTCAATGCGCATCTGGGCCGTCATGGACTCACCCGGTTGCAGTGTGTGCACGCCAAGATCCTGGGCCGGCGTCCGCGACGTCTGGGCCAGGTTGACCGCGTTGTTCACATGGCTGACCGGCTCGATGGCTAAAAAGTCACGCCGTTCATTGGTAAATACAACCAGGCGCCGCAGACTGGAACTCACGTGAACATGCAATAACTCGTCGTGTAAATCCAGTTCGCCGCTCCAGCCATCAAAGCAATGGTCCAGGTCCAGCGCCGCGCAATCGGCGTCGAGCCCACGGGACGCCACGCGGTGTGTCGGCAATTTGTCGGTTCCCATCTCCCAGCGACCGCTGGCTTCAAAGCGCAAGTGGCTGCGCGCGCGTTTGACAAAATACGGGTGCCAGCCGAGGCCGAAAGGCGCGGCCTGGTCGGACTGGTTGGTGACGCTCAGCGTGAGGGCCAGCGCGTCCGGGCCCAGACGAAAAGCTTGCGAGCAGTCAAACGCAAACGGCCACGCGGCGTCGGGGCGGTGCTCAAACGACAGTAGCGCAAACTGCGTGTCCGCCTCCAGCAGTTCCCAGGGCCGCTGCCAGCCGATGCCGTGGATGGCATGGGGTTCGGGTGAAAAGTTTTGCACCAGCGGGTGGCTGGTACCGTTCCACTTCAGCGAAGCCTGCCCGATGCGGTTGGAAAAAGGCACCAACGGGTAACTACCCGCGTCCCGCACCGACGCCAGCGCGGGCCCCGGCGTGGATCGCAAAACAGCCGTCCCGCCAGACCACAAGCCGGCGACGGCGGCGCCGAGTTCGGGCACGATATCGCAGCGTAAATCACCGCAGGCAAGGTGTATCGGCGCGCTCATGGGTGTCGGGGTCTCCTTGCACGCATTGTGCACGCGCCGGAGGGCCAAAAAAAACGGTCCGCCGCAGACTGCGCTGCCGCGGACCGAATACCACCCTGAAGAACAAAAACAGACTGGAGTGGCGCCGCCAAAAGGCGCCACACCCCCCCCCCCACAACGGGGGTATGCCCTTTGGCCCGGGGGCGGGGTGGGGGGGGGATCGGGAGAGCAC